>CADBOM010000126.1 GCA_902796325.1 uncultured Coriobacteriaceae bacterium | reverse complement strand
GCGCTTATCAAGCTGTGGGCTGATAATTCTGGAGCAGTCTTCGACCGCTTGATTGACATGACCGAAGCAGACGGTGGTCAAGTGGTTCTCGGCTCAGGTTCTTCAGCCTCAGCAGATGCCGAGGATTTCTCCACCAGAACGTACCCGACAGATCATATGTTCGGGGCTCTCGTCGAGGGGAGCATGGCCCTTCTCGGCAGGATGGAAGCTGCGGGTGAAGAAGCAGGCGGCCAAGTGTACTTCAACACAAAGGCTGAGCAGCTTCTTACTGATGACAGCGGCGCGGTGACCGGGGTGGTTGCGTCCGATCAAGATGGCAACTATATCTCGTTCCAGGCAAGCAAGGGCGTCATCTTGGCAACGGGCGATTATGGCAACAATAAGGAAATGGTCGAGGCATGGTGCCCCATGATTGAAAAAGCGGCCGGCAATGTCTATCCAGACCCCAGTGCCAATGTTGGTGACGGCATCAACATGGCTATGTGGATTGGCGCGTCGATTCAACCGAGCGCGCATGCCGCCATGGTACATCCCATCTTCGGTGGAGGTGCTATGAGCACGGCGGCCTTCATGAAGGTCAATGACAGCGGCAAGCGTTTCTGCGATGAAGATACCTCGCTCCCCGGCATCTCAAATATGTACATGACGAGCAGGGGGAACCGGGTTTGGAGCATCTTCGATTCGGATTATGAATCACAACTGGCCACGATGTCCCCGCTCAGCACATACTGCAACAACACCGCCGGACCTTTGACCGAATTCTTCTCGGATGGGACGATGGATCCGAGCAACCCGGGAACTCCGAGTGATGTCGTCGAGCTGTGCCTGCAGAACGGAAGCACAGTTAAGGCGGACAGCATCGAGGAGCTTGCAGAGACCCTGCAGATACCCGCGGAGAACTTGAGGGCGACGGTTGACCGTTACAACGAGCTGGTTGATGCCGGTACAGACCTCGACTTTGGGAAGAATCCCGTGGATTTGAAACCCATCAAGACCCCTCCGTTCTACGCCTCGGCTCTCACCGCGAAGGTTCTCGTTGTAACCTCTGGGTTGAATGTCGATAGCAGCATGCGAGTTCTGGATAACGACGGCAATCCAATCGAGGGACTTTTCGCCGTCGGAAACGTCATGGGCAATTTCTTTGCAAACGACTACCCCATCTGCGCGCCCGGCATCAGCCATGGTCGTTGCCTGACGCTTGGGGCACTGCTCGGGAAGGCGGTTGCAGAGGACACCTTGGTCTGAGCCCAATCCAGATAGTGTCTCAGGCGGTGTTCCGCAGATGGTGGTTGCAGAAGGCAGCTAGGTCTATGCCATTGTGTCATTGACGACGACCTGAACGAGAGGAACCCGGCAGCCACGCCGGGTTCCTTTCCATCTGCCCGTCGCTCTCCCAGTTTCATGGGTTCGCGGGCTAACGATGGAGGTGGGGTCTTCTCCAAGCTCAGATAGACGGGGTGATGGGCACAACGATATGCTGGAGCGCCGAATCTCATCGCTTCCGTTCCGCGGCGGCAGCGCAATCTAAGTTGATTTCCGGTTTAGGTGGCACTCGCAGGAGTCCGTCACGCTCGACCAGCGCCAACGAAAGCGATTTCCGGTTTAAATGGCACCGGGGAGGGCGTTTTTCGTAAGACCAGCGCCAACTAAAGCGATTTCCGGTTTAGATGGCACTCGCGGGGGCCCGTCACGCTCGACCAGCGCCAACTATAGCGATTTCCGGTTTAGGTGGCACTGGGGAGGGCGCTTATCGCAAGGCTAGCGACATCTAAGCTGATTTTCGGTTTAGGTGGCACTCGCACCCTCCACCTCGCATCGCGGGCGCCCATCTGGGGCGGGAGGGCACGGCGCAACAAAAAAGAACCCGGCATCTTCGCCGGGTTCTCTGATTTCTGGAGGCGACGCCCGGACTCGAACCGGGGGTAAGGGCTTTGCAGGCCCGTGCCTTACCACTTGGCCACGTCGCCGTTATGTGAAAAGAGCCGGCAGCCTCTGTCCTTCTGGACTCAGTACCGGCTCGCAGGAGACGATGGAGCGGACAACGGGATTCGAACCCGCGACCCCCACCTTGGCAAGGTGGTGCTCTACCAACTGAGCCATGTCCGCGCGCAAGAACGTATTATGCGTGAATAGATGGATGCATGCAAGTCTGAATTTCAGATATGT
>CADBOM010000125.1 GCA_902796325.1 uncultured Coriobacteriaceae bacterium | reverse complement strand
CTTCGAGCCGCAGAGCTCGATGCTCATATAAACCGTCCTCGAACTGTATGTTTCGCACGGCGGATGCCTTAACACGAAGCCAATTACATCCCCGACACCAGATTTTCAAATAAGCCACTCCTCGCACAAGCCCAATTAGCGGCTGATTTGCTATATCATTGTCAAGGTAACTTGGACAGAAGAGCAACTTGGCTTGCCACATACATATGCACACGGAGCAAGCTACAAACATAGGGTGAGAGGTTCAGATGAAAAACAAACTCTATACAGCGGAGGAAGCTGTTCAAACATTTGTGAAACCGGGCACCCGCTTTACCTACCCTGGCTTCGACAATTCTGGATTTCCGTTCGAAATTCTCAGCACCATCAGGGAAGACTTCCTTGAGAAGGGCTATCCACGCGATATCAAGGTAATGGTTGGAGGCGGCAACGAGCAAGCCAACATCTTCGGCCTCGAAGGGCTTATGTGCGAATATACAGCAGGCCACTATGGTCACCTGGGAGTCGACGTTAGAAAGCTCGTCTCCGAGGAGAAGATGACCTCGTACAACTATCCGCAAGGCGTGATCGGGCACCTGCTGAGAGCTCGCGCCAACGGAAAGAGTGGCCTTCTAACCAAAATCGGCCTAGGCACTTACATGGATCCGCGCGTTGAGGGCGGAAAAATGAACAAGTGCACCACCGAGGATAGAATCCACCTGGTCACCATAGATGGCGATGAGTATCTCTATTACGATTGCCCGAACATCGACCTCGCAATTCTGAGGGCAACCGCCGTAGACGAGCTTGGCAACGTGAGCTTCAAGGACGATGTATACAAGAGCTTCTCCGTTTATGCCGCGATGGCAGCAAAGGCTTGCGGGGGCAAAGTCCTGGTGGAGTGCCGCGACTATGTGAAGGCAGGCTCCATGGACGCTCGCGATGTTGATATCCCCGGCACTATGGTCGACGGAATCGTGATTATGCAGAATCCTGCAGTCAGCGCCGGGCATAGCCACACAATAGTCTACGATCCAACCTTCCTTGGAATATACAAGCCGGTTGGTTCTTCCATGGAATCCAAGGGCCTCAACGCAAAGATGCTGATCGGCAGAAGAGCTGCTATGGAACTGCCTCCCAACGCTACGATCAACATGGGCATCGGCGTTCCCGAAAACGTGTCGGCAACCGCCTCTATGGAAGGATGCATTGACGACATCGTGCTCACGGTTGAGGGAGGAGTCATTGGAGGAGAAGCCTACGAAGGCAAATTCGGACTCTCGGTTAACCAGGATTGCATGTACGACGAACCCACTCAGTTTGATTTCTTCCACGCCGGAATGCTCGACATCGCTTTCCTCGGAATGGCCGAGGCAAATGGACAGGGCGACGTTAACAGCAGCAAGTTCAACAACATGGTCAATGGCTGCGGCGGGTTTATCGACATCGTGCAATCGGCGCCTAAAACCGTATTCTGCTCTACATTCACCGCAGGTGGACTAAGAGAGCACATAGAGGATGGAAAGCTTTTCATAGATGTAGAGGGTCGCAATCACAAGTTTGTTGATCAAGTTCAGCAAGTTACATTCAGCGCCAAGCAAGCATTGAAAGACGGCAGGGAGATTCTCTACGTAACCGAACGCGCGGTATTCAAGCTTACAAACGATGGCCTTCTTCTCACTGAGATAGCTCCAGGCATCGATCTTGAGAAAGACATCTTAGGCCAAATGGGATTCAAACCAATCATTCCAGACGATGTGAAGCTCATGGATTCCAAGCTTTTCTATAACGAGCCCTTTGGATTGAAGGAAATCATCGAATCCAAGAAGGTTGGATAGCCACAGGAACGAATCGTATCGTACTGACACTTCGACTGCTCGTATTAATGCCCGCCCGATTGCCAGTCAAAATGCCTCATCTGAATGCATGTCATACTCATCCGAATGCATGTCCATACTCATCCGAATGCATGTCCATACTCATCCGAACGCATGTCCATACACTCATCTCAATGCCCGCCCGAATGCTCGCTCACATTCGGACGGGCATTCTTTTTGTCCACCGACGCAAAACGGCAAACAGTTCGGAGCGCTCGGAAGCTCCGCCGTTCCCATCCCAGAAAGCTGTTCCAAAGGAAAGATCAAAGGAAGCTCCATCATTTTCATCCCAGCCAGCTTGTTCCAAAGGGAAGCTCGACTATTATTATTAGAGCAATCTCTAAACTTTCTATACAACACACTCGTCAGGAGGTTTCATGAAAGAACTACCAAAGATGCGCCAACTTAAGATGCGCGTCGAAGAAGGTAATATCGCAATTCTCACCTTCGATATTCCAGAGAAACTCAATGCCCTGGGTCCAGATGCCCATGAGGACATGCACGATTTTCTTGATTTTGTAGAGAGTGAAAACGAAATAAGGGTGGCTATCATCACCGGAGCTGGAGAGAAGTCTTTCACATCGGGAATGGACGTCTCTCAGTTTGTAGGCGAACCAGATCCAAATGCACCTCTCGTTATCTTCTCTGCCAATAGATTCAAAGAGGCTGCCGATAGAGTCGAGAACCTTAATAAACCTGTCATCGCTGCAATCAATGGTTACTGCATCGGTGGTGGAGTCGAGCTTTCGATGGGTTGCGACATAAGGATTGCATCTGAAAATGCTGTTTTTAAACTTCCCGAAGCTGGTCTTGGCATAATTCCAGGCGCTGGTGGAATTCAAAGAATCTCGCGCATGGTCGGAGTTGCCCTAGCCAAAGAACTAGCACTTACCGCGCGCAAGATGGGAGCGCAAGAAGCCTATGAGAAAGGGCTCGTAAATAAGGTTGTTCCTCTATCAGACTTGATGGATGAGGCAATGAAATGGGCCAGGCAAATGGCAAAGCAAGCTCCGCTAGCACTTCAGCTCGACAAAGTTGCTGCTAACACTGCAACAGACACAGATCGTCATACTGCAGCCGTCATGGAATCTCTCATGAAGTATATTCTGGAAGAGACCGAGGATGCTCAAGAAGGTCCACTATCGTTCTTCGAGAAGCGCCCTGCAAACTTTAAGGGACGTTAAGCGACAGACCGTATCCAGGACTTTAAAATTAAACTTGACTCTTATCTAAGTACTTTTTTCTGACGTATAAGAGCCGTGTTCTAATCCATCTTTCGGATTATCGAACACGGCTCTTTTTCTTTTAATTCTGTATCTTTAGAAGAGGATGAGATTTTCTTCTCGCTGACCTTGTCTTAAAAATTTCTTATGATGCAAAACCCAACATCTTTCTCCAATTGTGATTTTAGAGAAATTTGCTGGGCTTTCTTTTCACATATGCAGAAGGGGGCCCGGGGGACGATGTCCCCCGGGCCCCCGCCCGCGCCATGCGCGCGAGCCCTCCGGTGCGGCCAGCGGCGTCCTGCTCTCCCACGGCCTTCCGCCGCAGT
>CADBOM010000124.1 GCA_902796325.1 uncultured Coriobacteriaceae bacterium | reverse complement strand
CGAGGACAAGGGCATTGACTTCGAGTACGTTTGCAACATTCCCGACAACGAGGTGTGCAGGGTTGCCATATCCCCGGCTAACGCCAGCTTGATCGTTGACAACTTGTTGGATAACGCCATCTCGTACACGGACAAGGGAATCGTGAGGATTACGCTTTCCAAGGAAGACGGACAAGCTTGCATCCGCGTTGAGGATTCCGGAATCGGCATTCCAGATGCCGAGCAGGAGAGGATCTTCGAGCGCTTCTATCGCGTTGACAAGGCGCGTTCGCGCGAGCAAGGCGGAACCGGACTTGGACTTTCGCTGGTAAAGCACGCCGTGGACAACGCCAAGGGAACCGTTACCCTCGACAGCACCCTAAACCAAGGCAGCACCTTCACCGTGTACCTTCCGCTTCTTGGGAAATAGTGGAGCACTGGCGAAAGTGACGACGCGTAAGCGGAGGCAGTAGCGCGCCAACGAAAGCAGCAACGCGCCAGCGAAAGTGACGACGCGTCGGCGTTAGCAGCAACGCCGGCGAAAGTGGCGGCGCGTAAGCGGGGGCAGTAGCGCGTCAACGAAAGCAGCAACGCGCCAGCAGCCCCTTATCAGCAGCCCGCTAACGCTTTTGCCAACCTGCTGGCGGCGTCCCTCGCTTGCTCCACCGTGAGCGCCGCGAAGCTCACCGGAAACCAGTGCTCGACCGACTTGGCAAACTCTGCAGAAACTCCGGAAGCATGGCTCCCCTGGGCGTAGAGCACACTGTACGCCGACATTGGCTTCAACCGCACCCCGGCAGATGCAGCCCGGCGCACAACCTCTCCATCTGGCAATCCGCTAACTCCCATCACGAAGTGAAGGCCGGCATCGGTGCCAGAAAACGTTACCTCCAGGGAGCCGGAGTCTGCGCTAGCAGCATCGTCAGCATCGTTGGTATCGTTACCTGCGGGAAGCCCGATATCTTGCTGCAGCTCCTCGATAAACGCGTCGCGGACCTTTCGCGACCTGTTTCTAACCCTGGCGATATGGCGGGCTAGGCTGCCGTCGGATATGAAGCTGGCTAATGCGAGCTGAGTGATGTTCGGCACGGTGCACGAATAGAATCCCAGTTTCCGGCGATACTCCTCCATGAGATTAGGAGGCAGCACCATATATGCAAGGCGCAGACCAGGAGCCAGGCTTCGGGTGAACGTGTTGGCGTAGATCACCTTGCCAAGGGCATCGATTCCCTTGAGCGCCGGCACCGGGCGACCCTGCAAGCGCAGCTCGGAGTCGTAGTCGTCCTCGATGATGTAGCGGTCGTCGCTCTCGCTTGCCCACGACAGCAGGTCGTAGCGCTCGCTCACTGGCATTACCCTGCCCGTTGGAAACTGATGCGACGGCATCACGTGCACCACACTGGCACCGCATTGGTCGAGGAGCTCGCGCATGCTGTTCGCGCGGTCGCTGTTCTCGCGCATGCCGCTCTCACGGGCACCGCCATCACGCATGTTGTCCCCACGCATCCGCTCGTTTCTTCCATCTCGAGTTCTTGATGCGGTTGTAGCATTATCCGCATCCTTCAGCTCTGATATAGCATTGGCCGCAATCGGCAGATACGACACCTCCACGCCATTTGCCCCGTACACGCTTGTGAGCGTTGGATATCCGGGATCTTCCACGGCAAACACGTTGCTCCTGCCAAGCAGCTGGACCAAGAGGTTGTACAAGGTTTGCGAGCCAGCGCCAACAACCATGCAGTCTGGGTTGACCTCGAGCCCCCGGGAATCACGCAGGAAAGCGGCAATCTGCTCTCGGAGCACCTTGCTGCCGCATGGATCGCCCGCCTCGATAAGATCGCCCTCGGGCTGCTCCGACAACACGGAACGCACGGTGCGCGCCCATTGCTTGAAAGGAAAGACCTCGAGAGACACCTTGTTGGCCGTTAGATCGTACATGTACCCGCTGGACGCATCGCCGAGCTCATGATTTTGGGAATCCATGTCCAAATTTGCAGGACCGGGCATCGCGTTCGCCGAATCCATTCTCAAGCTCGCTGAATCCGCCCTCGATCGGGATGCAAGAAGGTCGTTCGACCTTGATGCACCCTTGGCCGGGGTGTCCACCTGGCAAACGTAGAAACCGCTGCGAGGCTTAGATTGCACCCAGCCTTCCGCAGACAGTTGCTCCAGTGCGGTCTCTACAGTTACCACGCTGATCCCCAGATCCGACGCCATGCGTCTCTTCGATGGGAGCCTCTCCCCAGCAGCGAGTGCTCCGGACTCTATATCGGCCTTCAGGTATCTGTACAACTGCTTGTAAAGCGGATCCTGATCATCTGGATCAAGCGTATATGCAGGCATTTAAATTCCTTTAAAATTTGGGATTTTAATAAGGTCAAATTGCAATTGACCTTATTTTTGATATTGAAAACTTATCATTAATTGGTGCTTTTGATAATGTCACATCACTCATAAACTCTTACCCGTGCAAATAAATGGGTAAGCTGCATGCAACGCGTAAGAGCAAACGCAAGGCGAGTGTCAACAAAGCACGGGCAACTGCCATCAAGGCTCAAGCGAACACCAGCAAGCGAGCATACGCAGCGCATGCGACAACCACATCGAGCAATCAACGAACACGGGGGTTATAGAACATGAGTACCGAGAACAAGGCAACTGCCGCAGAGCAGGTAGAGAACGCAGACGAGCGCATCAAGCTCAACCGAGAGCTTGCCGCAATGCTAAAGGGCGGGGTAATCATGGACGTGACCACCCCAGAGCAGGCTCGCATCGCGCAGGATGCAGGAGCTGTGGCGGTCATGGCGCTCGAGCGCATTCCAGCAGACATCCGCGCGGCAGGCGGGGTCTCGCGCATGAGCGACCCGGCAATGATCCGCGGCATCCAAGAGGCCGTCACAATTCCAGTCATGGCCAAGTGCCGCATCGGGCATTTTGCCGAGGCCCAGGTCTTGCAGGCAATCGGAATCGATTACATCGACGAAAGCGAGGTTCTCTCCCCTGCCGATGACGTCTACCACATTAACAAGCGAGCCTTCAAGGCACCATTCGTTTGCGGGGCAAGGGATCTTGGCGAGGCTCTCCGCCGTATCGCCGAGGGCGCAACCATGATCCGTACCAAAGGCGAGCCCGGCACCGGTGATGTTGTGCAGGCGGTCCACCACATGAGGCTGATCCAGAGCCAGATTCGCGAGATTGTCTCCCTCCCCGAAGACGAGCTGTACGAGCGTGCAAAGCAGCTGGCCGTGCCGGTGGAGCTGGTCCAGGAAGTCCATGCAACCGGCAAGCTCCCTGTGGTCAACTTCGCTGCTGGCGGAATTGCAACCCCGGCCGACGCATCGCTGATGATGCAGCTTGGAGCAGAGGGCGTGTTCGTGGGAAGCGGAATCTTCAAGTCGGGCAACCCGGCACAGCGCGCACGCGCCATCGTGCAGGCAACCACCAACTACATGGATGCCGAGCTCGTGGCACATGTTTCCGAGAACCTCGGAGAGGCCATGGTTGGAATTAACGCTCAGGAGATCGAGCTTCTCATGGCCGAGAGGGGCAAGTAGGATGGCCGTTAAACTAGCAGAGCGCAAATCGTCGGTGTATTTGGATGACGGCGCCAACGTTGGCGCCGCAAATGGCTACGGCACGTCGAAAGTGGCGCGGTTTGCTGCGGACGCCAATCACGGCACTCATTCATCCGACGATGCAGAGGCTGGAATCCCAAGGCGCGACGACATCGCGATAGGAGTGCTGGCGGTTCAGGGTGCCTTCATCGAGCACGAGCATGCGCTGTCCGAGCTTGGGGCAAACGTGGTTGAACTTCGTCAGGCATCGGATATTACCGAAGATCTAGCGGGGCTTGTGCTGCCAGGTGGAGAGAGCACGGCCCAGTCCCTGCTGCTGAGAGACCTCGGTATGCTGGAACCCCTTCGCGCTCTTATAACCAGCGGAATTCCAGTATTGGCAACATGCGCGGGCATGATCTTGTTGGCTACCGATGTTGAGGGAGGCGGCAAACCATGCTTCGGCACCATTCCGATGACGGTCCTGCGCAACGCCTATGGTCGTCAACTGGACAGCTTCCACACAAACGCAAGACTCGAAGGTCTTGCAGACGAGCCAATCACCGCACCCATGACCTTCATACGTGCGCCATATGTGAAGGAAGTTGGAGAAGGCGTTGAAGTGCTGGCCAGAGTAGACGGCAATATCGTTGCTGTGAGGTATGGCAACCAGATTGCGCTGTCGTTCCACCCGGAGCTGGATAGGTCGCGCACGGTGCACACGGCATTCGTTAATCTTACGAAGAAATACATGGAAACCAGGTAGGCCGTACCGGAGAAGCCAATAGGCCGCATTTGGAATCTAAGGAGGCCATCTCGCATTGCCGTGCGTGGTGAGATAAATTGCAAACGGGGAGGGGAATCGAATCTGACTCCCCGCCCCGCCTCTTATTTTCGCTTTTTATATTAGTGCGAAACCCCTTGTGGAAACCCTGCGGCTATCCCGTGTAGTCGCAACGCTGGCACTTCTTCAGGGCATTGTTGCCAACGTCCTTGTAGAAGATGCCCGACCACTGGCAGATATGCTGCAGCACCGGGATCACCGACTCCCCTTTCTCGGTAAGTCCATACTCAACCCTTGGGGGTATCTCCTCGTATTGCTTGCGAACTACAAGCCCGTTTGCCTGCAAGTCTTTTAGCGCTGCAGCCAAAGCAGGATCGGACACGTCCGTCATCTCTCCCCTGAGCGCCGAATATCTCATCGGACCATCCGCCAACACGCATAGAATCCTAGACTTCCATTTACCGCCGAACACATCGAGCCCATACTCCAACGGGCAGCGTATGTCCTTCTCCAGCTTTCGCTTATATGCCATCACAATCACCTCTATATATGATACCAGCGATGTTGGTGCGCATTGTTCCACGCACCGTGCCATGCCCTATAGCTTTGCCATGCTCAGAGCTACCCGCCATGCTCATTTATCTATGCTTGAGGATAGCAATACTGCTCAACTTTGCCGAGTCACTACGAAATTATTAAGTTACTCAATCTCTTCATAAGCACTTCAACTTTAAAAGTGCCGAGCGTAATCTTGGAAACACGAAGCATCGGGGACCCAACCCATGAAGCTCTGAACCAAACATTGAAGCCGATTGGCGTGCGCAGCAATAGATTGCCGGATCCCGAGAAGAGAAGGAGCCAACAATGACAGTTATGCCCAAGGAATGCCAGGATCTTATCAACAACGCTTACGCGGCCGCATTTGCAACCTGCTCCAAAGATGGAGTGCCAAACGTGATGGCCACCAGCATGAAGCAGGCCTATGACGATGAGACCGTTTTGATTTCCGACCAGTACATGAAGAAGACTCTGGCCAACATAAGGGAAAATCCGCGCGGTGCCCTCACCGTTTGGGATGAGACCAGCGGGTATCAGGTCAAGGGCACGCTCACGTATGAAGATGAGGGACCGCTTTACGAGTCCATCGCCGCACAGGTGAAGGCCGTTTTGAGCTCGATGGGATACGACTTCACAAGCAAGGGAGTGTGCTTCCTGCATGTCGAGGAGGTTTACACGATCACCCCTGGCCCGAATGCGGGAGACCGCATAGCGTAGAAATCGCACGGATTTGTGGAGTGACACGCTCCGGTAGAGTGACACGCTCCGGTGGAGTTACCTGCTCCGGTCCGCACCGGTAAGACATATAAGACAATCCCGCCCCCATGCTCCAAACGATGCACGAGGGCGGGATTTTTGATAAAGCCACTTGCTAGGGTCTATATATTTACTGCACTGGCAGCGCGGATTCGTGGCAAGACACGCGTCTAGAGCTAGTGGGCGCAGGCCTGATCCATCGACATGAGCATGCACTCGCCGTTGATGAACTTCTGCACTGCTGCACCTACCATGGGGGTCTGTCCCTCGGAATACACCTTCACGCCGGCGCTGGACATACGCATCAGCGGCGCACGCCCCATTCCCACTGCAAGCATTGCGTCAATGCCCAGGCTTATGGCAAAGTCGATGACTCCGCCGCATCCATACTGATCGTGGTCCACGTTCTTCACGTCCTCCACATTCGTGACCTTGCCGTCTTCGATCGTCACGACGGTGAAATAAGGCGCGTGTCCAAAATGTCCGCAGCGCTCGCTTTGAAGTCCATCGGCTGACATGCTGGGAATAGCAAGCTTCATATTGGGTCCTCCTAAACTTTTAGATTGCCGTACCAAAATCCAAATGGCGCAAAACCTAAACGATGCCAACGATATGGAACGTAAGGACGCGCTAAATCAGGGCATTGGAATCTTTGGCAAGACAACTAATCCATCGTATAGTCAGAGATTAGCCAAGGCGCTCGCCATATGAAAGTAGTTAAAAAAATCTTAAGCAACCTCTAACCCGGCCAGCGTGCATTTGCGAGTGGCGAGTGCAAGGCGGAGCACACAGCAACATTGTGATGCGGCAATCATGCAGACGCAGAAATCTCCCTCAAAAGCTTTGATGGATGAGCATTAATGGACGAGCATCGAATTCAATCGAGCGAACCCAAGAATTAAGCCGGACGAACACAGAAATTCGACCGGGCGGAAGCCGAAAACCAACCGCGGACATTCAAGTTGCTTACAGAAACGGTTGGCATACTTGGGTCTTGTTAATCGATGCCCACGGGCAACGGCAACGCCAATCAATCTGAGCTCGGAGGCATTTATAGGCAGTTGTGGAGTTATCGTGTAAGCTTCGCCGCGCACATGGAGCCATCACGCTAGCCAGCCGGAACCAAGGAGGACGCAGGCATTGGCAAGAGCGTGCATGCGATAAGATTAACGGGTTACCTTCCATGGAGGATTTAATACATGAATCAAAAAGAGCGCAGTTCCGAAGAAAACACACTCAAAACGGCATGTTCGCCGCAAAACATAGCACAGGGAACGGCACAGAAAGCCAATTCACACACTGGAAGCGCAGCCACTGGAAGCGCAGCCACCGGGAGCGCATCGGGCAACCAAGGATACATCGGTGCTCATGCAAAGCCGAGCTCCAAATCGAATGCCGTAAGTCAAATCATGGAATCATCCGAAAACGTCGATGCACAACCGTTGTCGAAAGCCTCCGCAAAATCGTTGGCGAGCACCGCAGCGGACACAACCGGCATGGACCAAGAGCCCGCGAAGAAAACCTCGCGATGGGCCAACAGCTTCATCGTGAGATTCGCACAGGGAATCTGCATGGCATGCGCCGACAGCGTGCCCGGGGTGTCGGGCAGCACCGTGGCTTTCATCCTGGGTTTCTATGACACCTTCGTATCATCGCTGCACGCCATCGTCACAGCAGACCGCAAGAACATCGGCAAGGCCCTCAAGTTCCTCGTGAAGCTCGGAATCGGATGGGTAGTTGGAATGGCGATTGCCTCCACCCTGCTATCGCAGCTCCTGAACGACCACATATATTTCATGAGCTCGCTCTTCATCGGTCTCACGGTTGCGGCGATACCGATCATCGCCTATCAGGAGAGGGCATCGTTTGAGGCCAAAGCCTCGCACATAGTGTTCCTCTTCGTTGGATTCGCGGTAGTTGCGGGATTTGTACTTTTGCGCCCGCTAACGGGCTTCATGCCAACCATCGATTTCGCGGCGCTAGACGCTGGAACCTGCGTATATCTGGCGTTCTCCGGTGTACTGGGAATATCGGCCATGCTGCTCCCGGGAATCTCGGGGTCCGCGGTGCTTCTGATTTTGGGAGCCTACATTCCCACCATCACCTCGCTCGGTCTGCTCGTGCACGGTGATACCTCGGGAGCTCTAGGTCTCGCGATGCTCATCGTAGGAGTGCTGATAGGGCTTATCTGCACGGTCAGGCTCGTCAAACGGGCAATCGAGAAACACCGCAGCCAGATGATGTTCCTGGTGATGGGCATGCTCGTGGCCTCGATCATCGCGATCGCGATGGG
>CADBOM010000123.1 GCA_902796325.1 uncultured Coriobacteriaceae bacterium | reverse complement strand
GTGTCTCATGAAAAACCGCACCTCCGAATCTTGGTTTTACTTTTCGGTCCAAGATTCGGGGTGCGGTTCACTTTCGACGACCCCTTTCTTGTAACTCTTGTTTGAAGTGCTTTGCTAGCTGGCTTGCAGCAAGTTTAATGGCTTGCCGAACAGTTTAGCCTAGCTGCTTACTGAACAGTCTCGGGAATCTCCTCGTTCATGTTCAGAGCTGCGCTTCCCATCTCGCCAGTGGAAATCCTCATGACATCCGAGACAGGTGCGATGAAGATCTTGCCGTCGCCAGCAGCACCGGTGTGCAGGACCTTGTTGGCAGCTGCAACCACGAGACCTGGCTCAACGTCGGAGACCACGATGTCGACTTGCAGCTTGGGCAGCAGGTTGACGCTGGTCTTAACGCCGCGGTACTGTCCGGTCTTGCCCTTCTCAACGCCGCAGCCCATGACCGACGATACCGTCATTCCGGTTACGCCAATCTCGGCGAGCGTATCCTTGAGGGCCACGAATTTATCCTGGTTGCAGATGATGCTGATGCGGGTGAGTCCAGTCTCGGTAGATCCACCAAGGGCAACGTTGGCTGGGGTGATGCCGCTAACGTCAACAGCCTCTCCAGACTCAGAAGCAATAGCCGGGACGATTGGCATGAAGTCTGCGTAAGCGGAAACCAGGTTGTGCTCGGAAATATCCAGACCTTCGAGCTCCTGCTCTGGTTTGACGCGCAGACCGATGGTCTTCTTGAGGATGCCGAACAGGATGCAGCCGCAAACGACGGTCCAAGCGAGGATGCAGACAACACCGAGCAGCTGAATGCCAAGCTGATCGAATCCGCCGCCGTAGAAAAGTCCTGCGTTGATGCCCACATCGTAGGTAGCGATGATGTCGGGGTTGGCGAACAGGCCTACTGCGATACCTCCGAAGATTCCGCAAACTCCGTGGACGCTGAATGCGCCAACCGGGTCGTCTATGCCGCGATTGTCGATGAAAGGAACGAACACGCAGACCAGGATTCCGGAGATGATTCCGATGATCAGTGCGCCGAGGGAGTCAACGCAAGCGCAGGGAGCGGTGATTCCAACGAGGCCGGCTAGTGCAGCGTTCAGGGTCATCGAAACATCTGGAGCGCCATCCTTGGCCCAGGTCCAGAGCATTGCGGTTACTGCAGCGGCAGCAGCGGCGATCGTGGTGGTAACCATGATCTGAGCAACCTGTGCGGTGCTTCCACCAGCAGCGCCATTGAATCCGTACCAACCGAACCACAGGATGAACACACCAAGAGCACCCATGGTGATGGAGTGTCCGGCGATAGCCTGCGGCTTGCCGTTCTTGTCGTACTTACCGATACGAGCACCCAGGAAGATAGCGCCGATGAGAGCCATAACGCCACCAACCATGTGAATTACAGTGGAGCCTGCCCAGTCGAAGTAGCCCATCTGAGACAGCCAGCCGCCGCCCCATACCCAGTGAGCCTCGATGGGGTAGATAACCAGCGAGATGAACAGGGAGTACAGGATGTAGGACGAGAACTTCGTGCGCTCTGCCATGGAACCGGAAACGATGGTTGCAGCGGTTGCGCAGAACACTAGCTGGAAGAAGAAGTTGGCCCAGTCGACCTCGTCAAAGCCGGACAGGGAGAACATCCCAAGCGTTGGGGCTCCGATGAATCCTCCCAGTGCGTCTTCTCCGCACATGATTCCAAATCCCAGAACCAGGAATGCGATGGTACCTACGCTGAAGTCCATCAGGTTCTTCATGATGATGTTGCCGGCGTTCTTGGCTCGAGTGAAGCCGGTTTCGACCATAGCAAAGCCGGCCTGCATGAAGAAGACCAGCACGGCGCCAACGATGTACCAAAGACTGTCGGCGCCAATGAACATTGCCACTATATCGGTGCTCATTTTTCCTCCTAGCAATAATCGGTTGCACGGGACCCCCCTTATCGCCCGTGCTTTGGTACGCGAAATATTCTTGGAGTACTGTGTTGCGTCACCGTTACTCTTGTTTTTCGAAAAAGTTACAAGGCGTTTTAGCCGGTCAAAGGCCATATTTTGTGTTACGCAAATGTTTCGATGGTCTGGCGAGCGGTGTAAAGGCATTTAACTTTAGAGAAGCCGTGGTTGATCAGGGCTTGGGTTTGGGGCTAGGTTTGGGATTAAATTTGGGACTAAACGAATGTAATGTTTCTGTGGAAACGACCAATGGATTGTGACGAAGATAGACGCTGGGGGTTATCTTTATGGGAGATGAGGCCTTTATGAAATACAACCTTTATAGGAGAGGTCTTTTATTGGAGAGGTCTCTAATAAGGAAGATTCTTTGGTCCTTTATATGAGAAGCGATGCTGGATCAGATGCCAAAGGAGGCCGTTATGGGATTTATAGAAGCATGCGATTTAACCGGACGGGTTGCCCTTATCACCGGCGCCAGCACACGTGGAATTGGAAGCGCCTGCGCGATGGAGCTTTCGAAGCTTGGTGCCAAGGTGTTCATTACGGCAAGGTAAGAGGAGAAGCTCGCGAAAATCGCGGCGGAGATAGAAGCGGCTGGAGGCGAGGTTGGCTACAAGGCAACCGATGTTTCCGATGAGGGGCAGTGCAAGGCCGCTGTAGAGGCTTGCGTGGAGCAGTTCGGCCGCCTGGATATCATGGTGCTCTCGGCTGGAATCTCCGGAAAGAGCTCGAAAGAGTTTGCCGAAGGATTCGATACCGATAACTGGCACAAGGTTAACGGCATCAACCTGGATGGCGTGATGTTCATGATCAAGTATGGCTACAAGGAGTGCGCGAAGCACGGGGTTGGCTCGATCATTCCCATTTTGTCGCTTGCCAGCTACTCCGTTAACGGGTCCATGGCCTACACCGCCACAAAGGGCGCGCTTGCAAGGCTGCTTCCGTATTGGGCAAAGCACATGGCTCCGATGGGAGTGCGCGTGAACGGCATTGCTCCTGGCTTCACCGATACCAACATGACCAACCCAGAGGGCATCGAGCAATCGGACATGGCTGCCTTTGTGGAGAAGATGCACAAGGACAAGGCGGCGTCGATACCGCTTAGGCGCGAGGGCCTGCCGGAAGATATGGCGAACGCAGCGTGCTTCCTTGCTGGCGACGCGTCATCGTTCATGACAGGGCAGTGCCTGATCGTCGATGGTGGGGAAATTCTGTAGCAAGCTTATGGAAAAGCCTCTTGCTGGTTTTGCTCTTGCTGGCTTGGCTAATCCAGATAATCCGTTGCTATGCGGCTTAAATCGGCATCGCGAAGCTTGTAAACCTCATCCGTTTTGCCAACCGATAGGCCGCATAGCGGGATGAAGCCTTCTGGCAACCCAAGCGATGCCACAAGATCTTCGTCGTCCAGAGAAGCAAGGACGGCTCCCCAGATATGGCAGGCGCCCACTCCCATGTCGGTTGCCGCGAGAGCCATGTTTTCCACAATTGACACTGCATTGGAATATGCGAATAGCATATCTGATGGATCTGCATAGCTGCTCCTTCTAATGAGATTGCCGTCGCATTAGATTTTACCCAACCAACCGGCCGTAATCGTTCCATTGCCCGTACATGATTCCATCATGCGAAGCGCGGACGAGCTTGTTGACAAGCCGTGTGCGGTCGGCTGCACTTCTGCGGTAACCCTGGATGTTGTCAACGCTAACGCGCTGGTATAGCTCGGGGAATGTCTGGAAATTCTCCCATGCCAGTTCGTCTGATTCGAGGGCCTCCAAAATGTCATCGTCTATCTGGAACGGCTCGTTCAGATCGGGCATCACGGCTCTTCCAGCGTCTGTCATGAGTCCCAGCTGTTCTAACCTGCGGCATCTGGCTTTGTTGAGCTCGGTCCAATGCGCCTTGGATTTTCTAGGCATGATATTCTGGGCGTTCTCGCCAGAGGAGATTCTCTTGAACACGCTGTCGGTCCATCCAAAGCACAGGGCTTCCTCAACAACGTCAACCGACCACAGCTCTCCATCGGCTGGAGGCTTGCCGCGCTTGCATATTGCCCAGCAGCAAGGTTCCGATGCGTAGTGTGTCTCCAGCCATTCGCGCAGCTCTTCTCTGCTGCCGAATCTCAGTGCTTCGTTTGCATCCATCTGACATGTTCCTTTTTGGAAAGATTGTCCAACGCAGTTTATCGAGAAACATACGCCCCAACTGTTTCGAATTTGTGCCAAGATGCAGGCGCAACCGACTATCCGTACGCACTTTAATGAGAATTTCATCAAAATCTGGGGTTGGATTGAGCTTGTCTGGGGCTGGATTGGGCTTGCCTGGGGTAACCGGCCGCGAGGTGAAGCATTCGGTTCGTTTCATGTTCGGCCGCGATTCGCCCTTGGCTCGACCCAGATTCGGTCGTGGTTCGCCATCGATTTGCTCCAAGTCCGAGCACGACTGCCGCGAGATTACCCCTACTGCAAGAAAACATGGCGCCGCTAGCGGTCTGGCATCTGCATAGCGTAAAACCAATGGCTTTACTTAAAATTAGACATATCATTCCGGGCAAACATCGAGCTTGCCCGTTGGAAGATGCTGGAAGTAAGCGGCTGCGAGAAAATGCTCGAATTAAACGTCCGAGAAACGTCCGCGAAAAATGTACGAGTAAAAACGAGTTCACGAAGAATACGCGAGCTCTGATTAGGAGAAGCCATGCCGAAAGACAACGAGTCGGTGAAGATAATCCTTCTCACCGGATACCTGGGTGCCGGGAAGACCACCCTTCTAAACCACATCCTTGCAAACGACGAGGGAATTCGCGCTGCCGTGATCGTGAACGATATCGGCGAGGTCAACGTGGATGCGCGTCTGATTGCCGACGGCGGGCTTTCCCAAACGGACGACATCATTCCACTGTCGAACGGCTGCATCTGCTGCACGCTGTCGGAGGATCTGGCAAAGCAGCTGGCAAGCATAGCAGATTCCGGGGACTTCGACTACATCATCATCGAGGCTTCGGGAATTTGCGAGCCCATACCCATCGCCTACACCATAGAGGCCTTCTGCGACGACAGCCAGAACAACGGCCATGCGCCGCTGGCCCTCGATAACATCGTGGCTGTGGTCGACTGCGCTCGCATGTTCGATGAGTTCCAGGGTGGTAAGGATTTGCTGCAGGACGACATCGACGAGGACGACCTCGTGGCGCTCCTCGTGCAGCAGCTGGAGTTCTGCACCACCGTGATTCTCAACAAGTCCGACCTTGTAACCCGCGAACAGGTTGCAGAGCTCCGTGCCATCGTGCGCAGCTTGCAGAAAGATGCCGTGATCATCGAAGCCGAACGCGGAGACGTTCCGATGTCCGAGCTGTTGGATACAGACCGCTTCGATTTTGAGGATGCCTACAACTCGGCTGCTTGGATTGAGGCCATGGAGCACCCAGAGGAGCACGACGACCCGGAGGTTTTGGAATACGGCATCTCGACTTTCGTGTACGAGCGCCGCAAGCCGTTTGACATAGACAAGCTGTCCGCCTACATCGAAACATGGCCGGACGACATCATCAGGTCGAAGGGCATGCTGTGGGCAGCTGACGACCCAGATGTTTGCTTCATATTCGAGCAGGCTGGCCAGCAGGTGACCATGATCGACAACGGGTATTGGGTGGATTCCGCTCCCGAAGACGAGCAGAAGCAGATCTTGGCCGAGAACCCCGAGGTAAAGGATGTTTGGGACCCCGAGGTGGGGGACCGCATGACCAAGATAGTGATTATCGGCCGCAATATGGACCAAGCCGAGCTAGAAGCTGGAATGGACGCCTGTCTTACCGATTGGGTGCGCGAATAGAGTGCCCGAATAGAGTGTCCGAATAGAGTGCGCGAATAGAGTGTCCGAATAGAGTGTCGTTGAGTGTGCGGCGCGAATAGAGTGCCGCTGGGGCGCGAGCATATGGAGAGCAGGGCGAGTGTTCCTCTGCTTGGAATGTCAGCGTTACTCTATCCCGAACATAGTGCGGCAAAGGCGCGTACCGGTTTGGGTGCGGAATACATGCTCGAGGGCATGCTCCACGGCATGCTGCGAAACGCCGTCCTCGTAGAGATTCACCATGAAATCCGCTTCCACCAACGCTTGGTAATCCAACCCGTCTATCGATGTGTATGTATGGTGATGGCCAACGAGGTAGCAAACGCGATCAATAACGCATGGGGCGAACCCCAACTGCTGAAGCATCTGGCGTGCAGGGGCAGGACCTTCCTGTTCCTGCAGCTTGCCGGAGCATGAACCGTATTTTTGCTCGGCTGGTTTGATGCCTATGTCGTGCACGAGCGATGCGGTTTCGGCTGTGAGGAGAGTTGCTGGATCTGCTCCCTCGCCGATGGCGATGCGCCTTGTGAATGCGTGGACTTTCACGAAGTGCTGGATTCGTTTGGGGTCTCCGGCATCGAACTCCACCATGGCATCCATAAGCGGTTCGAGCAGTGCGAATTGAGCTTCGATTTTTTGGTTTGCTTCCATGTGGATTGTCTCCTTCGTCCGCCTCGTATGCGGCATCGGTGCAACGTTGTCAATGCAGTGCTGCTAGCCAGCTCCGACGATTCTGGCGAGCTAGGCTGGCCGACCTTTGCTATCCAACACGACCGTTGCCGAGTACGGCGGGAATAATGCCCGAATCGGCAACGGTTGCGCACACATACGCAAATTCATGGGGATCCATGTTCATCCCCATATCTAGCCAAAGCTTCAGTGAATTGAACACTCCTCCGATATGGTAGTACATGGCTTCTTGCTCGACTATCCCGGAGCTTGGGTCCATCTGCTGCATGAACAAGCTCGAAATCGAATCGAGCATTAGCACCGTTAGCCCGTGCGCGTGCAAGGAGAGAAGCTCCCCGCGGTGTTCCCAGCAGCCATCGAATAGATGTTCCAGATACTCCGCCCGGCCCATCGGGTGCTTTGGAAGGCTTTTCACCCCGTCCATCGTTATATATGAATACCATGCCCTAACGGCATCTTCGCGGGTGCCGAAGTTCCTGTAGAAAGTGGAACGGTCCACTGCCGCTCGCTCGGATATACGCGCTACGGTGGCATGGCTCAGCCCGCCTTCGCAGATAAGCTCCACCGTGGCAGAGCAAATCGCCCTACGGTTTTGCTCCTGGCTCACTCCCTTGCGCTTTGGCATGCGGTCCTCCTTATGCACTAAAACCCGCTATCTGTTGCATAAACAATAATCAGTCATTGCTCCAATAATCGGAGTGTGTTTTCATTATATACATCAAATGTTGCATAAAACAAAGGGGATAACGATGCTGCTAGATTTCGATGCTATGAGAGAAGTCACGGTTCCAAACATGAATGGCGGAGAGGGCGAAATCCGCGCCAGGATGCACATGGTGCCGGAGGGAAAGACTATCGTGACCAGGATGGCTCCCGGAAGCTCCATCGGCAACCACCTGCAGGCCACGAGCTTCGACATCAACTATGTGCTGAGCGGCACTGGCATGGCAACCTGCGATGGCGTTGAAGAGGAGCTGAGGCCCGGTGTATGCCATATCTGCCCTCCGGGTTCCATGCACTCCATCGCCAATACCGGGAACGAAGAGCTGGTTCTCTTCACGGTGGTTGCAGAGCAGCCTAAAGAGGCATAAGGGCCGCAATCACGCATCAAACAAGTCGTCCATCGTAAACAGGGTCGCTCCATCTTGCTTGGCTTCCCACTCTACCGATTCCCTGTATCCAGATTTGCTGAAAAGGGCAATATGGCTTCGCTCCACTTCTGGGAAACCGAGCATGGCGTCCTTCAAATCTTCGTATTCTGCTCTGGAAAGTGGGGACGATGCATACTTGCATTTAACGAAAAGCGCTTCTTTTCCCGAATGGTCCAGCAGCAGGATGTCGACGTTTTCCTTGGCTTTCGTCTCTGGGTTGGTGCCCCACCATCTGCCGATGCTATCCGGAACGAATGGAAGCTCGCCTCTTCCGGCCTTACGTGTTAGGTACTCGCAACATGTCTTCTTGAAAACGTTTTCCATGAGATTCGGAAGGTCGTTTTCGATTTGCGCGGCCGCCGCGTCGTCACTCAGCATCGAGTAATATGCCCCGTTGTCGAATATGTAGCGGAACCAGAACGCAAGGTAATTGTCCGTTATAGAGTAAATGCTCTTGCGGCTGTTTCTGGGGTAACCGCACGGAACCACCTTCTCTATCAGCTTAAGGGCCTTGAGCGTAATCAGGTACTTCGATATCTTCCCCGGTGTCTCGTCCGTGTAATCTGAAATCTCTATGGTGCGGTCGTAGCCTCTCGCTATCGCCGCCAAAATGCTGTTGTATATGCTCGTCTCCCTAAGCTCCGCTCTAAGGAGGTTTGCCGGTTCGCTATGAAGATAAGTTCCGTTTCTGACTATTTTCTGAGCGATATTCTGCCGTATGGAAAGGCTTTGGTCGAAGGTTTCGAGATATCTGGGGACGCCGCCCAAAATCCCATACGCAATGAGCCTTTGCTCGTTCGAATAGCTTGGGAAGAATTTGGAGCTGTCGAGGTAATCGAACGGACGAACTTTGAGAGTTGCGGTTTGCCTACCATATAGCGGGCTGTTCACTCCCATGACTCCCGTTTCCATGAAGCTCATGGAGGAACCGCAGAGCACGAGCATGATGTTGGGGTTGTTCTTCCATGAATGGTCTATAGCATGTTGCAGCATCGATTTCATGGATGCGTTCGCCCCAGCGATGTAGGGAAACTCGTCGATTATGACCGCGGTTTTGGTGCGCGCTCTTTCTCCAATGTAGTCAAAGGCTTCCTTCCAGCTTTGGAATGGCGAGCGTTTCATCCCATCGAAGTGAAGCTGGATTATCTCGGAGAAGTCCGCAAGGTTCAGCCTATCGTTCTTTTCTTGCGCGGGATAGAAGACGGCATTTTTGTTACGCGCGAACTCCTGGAGCAATGTGGTCTTGCCCACGCGTCTCCGTCCATATACAATCGCGAATTCGAAAGAGCTGCTCTCGTAAAGCTCGTATAGTTGCCCGAGCTCGGATTCCCTGCCTATCATCTGCACCTATAACCTCCAAATAACGGTGTTGCAGCACTTACGCGATCGGCGCTGCAACACCTTCCTGCTACTGCCTGCTGTATTCAACCGGAATGATTTCCGGAGCTGGCGTTTTATCGCGCTGCCCTCGCGAGCCGCCACTGGAGCGCTACCGTTCGCGAGCCATCCTTGGGGTGCCGCCTTGGCGAGCCACCCCATCGGAGCACTACCTCTGGCTGCTGCCCCCGTGTTTGGCACCGTTGCGTCTGCGGAACGATGCTGTGGTCGTCACGGCTGCAGCTGCTGCCAACGCGAGCATGGCTATGATGGCCGTGGTTGCGCAATCGCTGGTTTTCGGCAGCGTGGATTGCGAGACATTGCCGCTGGGAGTGTTCGGCGTCGACGGAGGATTGCCGGGGTTGCTGGGAGTCGAAGGCGGATTGTCCGGGGTCGACGGGGGAGTGTCGGGCGTATCCGGAACGTCTGGCTTATCCGGAGGGGTAACCGGTGTATGCGAGTTGGTGATCGTGAATCCATCTTCAACATCGCCCGAGATTTCCGTGGTGTAACCAGCCACGGGATCCTCCGTCAACTTGTAGACGATCTGGTGGCCATCTTCCGCATACTTTGCGATTCCCTCGAAGCTGAACTTCCAACCATCGGATTCGGTTACCGTAGTGCTCGCTACTTCCACCCCATCTGCAAGAAGGTGCACGGTTATCGAGTCCGGACGGGACCCATCCTGGTTTTCCGAATCGTTCCAAACCTTGTTTCCAAAGACCTGCGGATCCAGGGTGTTGGTTATAGTGAAGCCATTTGCTGCGTTTCCGGTCACTTTAGTGGTGTACTGGTCAACCGCGCGCTCCTTCACCGTGTAGTCGAAGAGGTTTCCGTTCTCGTCTGCTGCGGGAAGGTTGTCGAACGTGGTGGACCATCCGTCGTCTGCGCTCACCTCGTGGTAGCCAACGTATTCGCCGTTGCGGTAAAGCTCGAACACCACCGACGATGGGCGTACTCCGTCGGAATCGTTGTTGTCGATCCAGGTTTTGGAGGCCGAAACCTGGATGGTATCGGAGAACTTTCCAATGAATACGCTGCCATTGGTGCCAATTCCACCGCCGCGGGTATTGGTGTGGTTGTTGACGATATGCACCTTGGCAAGCGAGAGTCCGTTCTGCACGGCTGGGTCGTCTTCCGTGAGGTTGTTGTTGAGCCTGAGCTGCTCTCCAAAAAATGCACTGAGCACTCCGGTTAGTTTGTTCAGGGGCACCTCCGTGCCGTCATCATAGGTCCATCTGTACGCGCCGCCGCCAAGCATCGAAGGGGACACTTCATATGGTGGGTTTCCGCTGTGGGCACCGAGTCCATTGGATGCCATGATGAAGACCCCGTTGGCACTTGGAGACTCGTTTCCGTATAGCACGGCTCCGTTGGTGAGAGAAACCTTAACCCTCGACACCGGGCATGCTGCAATGCCTCCGCCTGCGATGTTCGCGGTGTTATGGGCTATTTCCGCATTCTCCAGGTAGAGCTCTCCGTTGTGATATCCGTATTGCGAGCCATAGCCGTTAACGTATATGCCGCCTCCGCCAAACATCGAATAGCCCGCGCTGTTGTTGGAGATGGTTCCTGCGCTGATCTTCGCTATGCCATATGTTGGGTCGCCGTCGTTTTGGCCACTGTTCTCGGGCAAGCCGGCTTGTACGTATATACCGCCGCCAGCACCATCGGTGGTGTTACCATCAACCAGCCCACCGGTCATCTCGAGGACCGACTGGGCACGCCAGGCCATGTAATTCTCGCCAACCGAAATTCCGCCGCCTCCTTGAGTGGCGTGATTGTTCACTGCGGAGCCACCCGAGAGGACCATGTCGGCACCTTCCCACAGGCACACTCCGCCGCCATAGCCTTTGGTGCCGCTGCCATTGGCATGGTTTCCGTCAATAACACCGCTGGTCATGTTGACGATTGCCCTGTAGATGGCGAACACGCCGCCACCATAGATCGCTTCGTTGTTGCGAATCGTGCCACCATTGATGTTCACTGTGCCGTATCTGGAGAAAATTCCGCCTCCCGCTTCGGGGTACCAGTGACCGCGATCCTCGATGCGGTTGTTCTGCAGCACTGCACCTTCGCCAACATTGAGCGTGGCGGCGTCGCTGTATACAAGCGATCCACCCTGTCCGTCGCCACCAGATGCAAGGCCGTATTCTCCATCGTCACGCGCACCGTCGAGCACGATGTTGGAAAGCGTGAGCTCTTTGTCGTTCGTGCCGACCTCGATAAGGTTGCCGTGGTATCCGGCTGCACGTTTGAGCGTCTTGCCGTCGAGAGTCCAGGTTTCTCCCGCGGTTTCGGGGGAGAGGGCGCCAGATACATAGATGGTGTCCCCACCAGTGCTCTCGAGGAGCTCCTTGGCCTTCGCAAAGGTTCTAACCGGGCTGGATTCGGTGCCGTCGTTGTCATCGGATCCGCTTTCGCCATTCACGTAGACGGCAGAACCGGGTTCCAACGACTCCGGCTTAATGGTTGCGCTGTCGTCGGAAGGGGAGACTGCCATGGCGGCGTTGTCCCCGGTGGCTTCGCTAGCCGGGCCATCGGTGCTGGTGGCACCGGTAGTTGAGCTAGACGTTTCTGCCGAAGCCTGCTCCGAACTCGATGTGCTGCCCGTGTTGCCTTCGACGTCCTCCGCACCTGCATTCTCCAAAGCGGAGCCTGCTGCTTCGCTCGCGCTGGCTGCGGTACCGGTGTTGGTGGCTGCGTTGCCGCTCGGAACCGTGCTGCTTGGCTCCGCTGCGATCGACTCGGTCGCGCTTGCCTCGATGGCAGCCGCACCGGCTTCGCTCGAGCCTTCACCCGTGCTCGCCCACGACTGATTTACCGGCATGCAAATGCCAAAAGCCATGATTGCTGCAAAAGCAACCATTAGCGTTTTGGTTGCAAGGCTGCGCCCTCCGCGCGTTTTCTTGATGCTGTACGATCCGCCGTTTCGATGTGCTGCAACGCTATGTGTTTCGTTCCAGTCTGAGTTGACTCTTGTTTTCATGTCGTGTCCTTTGCAATATGCATCCGTCTTCTGCAGTTTGCAAAGGAACGCGTTCCCCGTCTTTCGCGAGAATCAATGTGGGTGTTCCATGACAAGTGTCTTTAAAAATGCTCGCTATGAGACACGAAGTTTAGCCAGCTAGTTCTTCCGGCCAGTGTCATTCGATATGCGCATGAGCGGGCATCGCGGTAGGAGCGCACAGATCAGCCGGTTCTCCAAACTAGTGCCACTCGATATGCGCTACTAGGGGTCGCCCGCCGCGTACTACACGGCGTAGAGATGCGCTAAGGTGATTTCTCCCTACGAGTAATTGGACATGTAGGCGCCATGGAAGAGGTTCTGGTACTCGGGCTTGCCGGACAGGTACTCGTAGTAGTCGCAGGTCACGAGTTCGGGGATGATTCGCCTGGAGCCGTTGTCGGCGGTTTCCACTATATTGTCGATGCCGTAGTTTCGAAGCTCGTCCAGAAGCCTCATCACGGTTTTGCGGCAACGGGAGCGGGTTACCTTGTTGGCGGGTTCGTTCTCCCATAAAGCCGCGATGATCTCCGAGGCGCTGGCAAAGGCGCCTCTCCGGTCGACGAGGTACGCCAGCAGCTCCTTGGCCTTGCCGCTGTGGAAAACCACGGGCTGCCCGTCAACGAACACATCGAAGTATCCGAATGTGCGAACCTCGATCTTCGTGGGCTGCGAGCCTGTTCTGGAAACCTGGAATATCTCCTTCTCCGTTAGCGATCTGAGTTTGTCTGTCTCGATAACGGATATGACCCTGATGATTCCACCCTGTCTGAAGAACACGGTTGCTGTGGCGTTGTACTCCACGCCCTTGTTCCATGCGGGAACCCGCAGGTCGATTTCCACGAAGTCCTGACCAGAGGTTATAAGATCGACTTTCTGCTGGATGTGCGCGCGTTCCCTCTCGTCCATCGAGAACGCCGGGTCAACCTTCCCAAGGGCGGCAACCCTTTCGCGTGACTTCCCAACGAGCGAGCAGAAGGCGTCGTTGAAGATGTCCAGCGTGGCTTTGCCGTCAACGATGGTGAATCCCACAACGGGGTATGCTATGCATTCCGAAAATCTCGAAACCCTTTCCCATGATTCGGCATCTGCATCTTGCTCCGAAATCACCGCATATGCCCACATATTTCCATTTGAATCGCGAATCGATTTTATGGAGTCCGATACGCTGATGGCCTCGCCGGACTTCTTGACCAAGCGGTACCCCACGGTTAGCTCATGCGGGTATTCCGACAGCTCGGTCATTGCTTCGTGGAAGATGTGACGGTCCTTTGGGTGGATCATCTGGGAGTAGTCGTTTTTGAACAGGGTCTCCACCTCGGTTCTGGAGTACCCCGTTAGGGCGCATAGAGAGTCGCTCAAGAATACCACATGTATATGGTCGAACAGCTGGCACACGTGTATTCCACCGGGTGTTTGGCCCAGGATGAACTCCATCTCGGATTTCGTGGCATTGAGCTCGTCCATCGAAAGTGCCAGCTGGGCGTTGGCCCTCCTCTCCTGCGAGGTATCGTGGAACAGGCACACGAGAGAATTGTTTCCGTGTTGCGGACTTCTCTTTGCCGAGAAGTGAACCCATGCCCAGTTGTGGTCGGAATTCTTCAGACGGCACTCGCCATGCATCTCGTCTTCGTCGGTTTGCTTGGACAAGAGTTTCCTCATATGGACTTCGATTTCATAGAAGTCTTCCATATGAACGAGGTTCTCTAGGAATCCGCCGGTGAGCTTCAGAAAATCGGAGAGGCTGGGGAAGCCCAGCAAGTCTAGCATGGCCTTGTTGGCGAACTTTATCATCCAGCGGTTTTCTAGTTCTATATGCATATAGCATCCGGGCAGCGCATCCAGCATCTCCGAGAAATGGATGCTGATGTTCGTGGTTTCCCGTTGTCCAATCTGCTGCTCGTCAAGCAACTCTTTCTGCATCGTGCTATCTTCCTGCTTCATGTGCTGCTCCAAACCGTTAATCTATCTCGCCAATCGCAATCAAGCAATTTTGATTCGTTGTTTGCTAAATCATGCAAGTCGGATAAGGCTGGCAGGCTCAACAAACGAAGCGTGCCAGAAAAGTTCAACTTGCGGATTAGTTCCATCATAATTTAACGCAGCCGTGCGTTCCATGAGTGAGCTTGTGCGTTCCTTTTGGCGGTTTTCAATGGTCCCTGCGGTGTTCCAAAATCGTTCCAAAAGTGGCTGAGGTAAACGTTCCGGTCTTCCGGTGGTCGATGCAAACGCTCCGGTGGAGACTGGCAGTGGTCGATGGGCTCCGATAAGCGTTCCAGCTAGCTGTGGCACTCGTTCCCATGGAGTCGGGCAACCGGCTCGAAGGATTCCGTCAACTGGCTCGACGGAATCCGGCAGTCGCTCTCCAACGTAACCCTAAAACTCCCTGCAAGCCTTTGGCAAACGGGATGCCTTAAACGCAACTCAGATGATATACGTTCATATCGGTACATGAGTTTTGTCTCGCGAGCGTTTGCGGGGGATGAGTACATATCGGTGCACCCCCGCGCTGCGAGGCGATCGGTCGAGGAGATGAGATTTTGAAGGGCGATTCTAGCCGGGGCACGATTTGCTCGGATGCGAGCGCGCAAGGTGAGCCGAATCTGGACAGGCCGCAAGGCAAGTCAGACCAAGACAAGATCAGCCCGCTGTCGTTTCTGCTCATGGCGGGGCACATCAGCGTCGACATGGTGCAGGGCGGAATAGCAGCCGTAATTCCATTCCTCGTTTCGCAGAGCGGCTTTTCGCTTGCAGCTGCCGGTGGCTTGGTTTTCGCCAGCAACCTTGCATCGGCCATAATCCAGCCGCTCTTCGGGTTCATGGGAGACAAGACCGCTCGTCCCTGGCTCATGGGTGCCGGCGTGCTGATATCGGTGTTCGGGCTGGTGGGGATTGGATTCTTCTCAAACTATTGGCTCGTAGTTCTGGCTGCGCTTGTCAGCGGGGTGGGCAACGCCATGCTGCATCCAGAGGGCGGACGACTAGCCTATCTCGTAAATGGCACCCGCAAAGCAGAGGGGATGAGCATCTTCTCCGTTGGAGGGCAGATAGGCTTTTGCGTTGGGCCAATCTTTACGGTTGCAGCCGTGAGCGCTTTCGGGCTCATGGGGCTTTCGCTCTACCTTCTCATATGCGTTCCGGTTGCCGTGGTTCTATTTGCGTTTGTGAAGCGCTTCCGCTCGTTCGGAACGCGTGAGAGCTCTGTGCAATCTGGCACCGCGCCTGTCAAGGATCGCTGGGGAGCGTACTCGCTCGTATTGGGCGTGAGCTCCATCCGCTCCATCGTGTTCTACGGCATAACGAGCTTCGCCCCGCTTTTCATCATGGGTGTGTTCGGGCTCTCGGAGGGCTTCTCGGCAAGCCTTATCACGGTGTTCTCGGCAGTAGGGGCTTTCGCCACGTTGGCCTCGGGTAGAGTGGCTCGCAAGGTTTCCACGCCGCACATCATGATCGGATGCATGGTTGGCCTGCCAATCGCTCTGCTGGCATTCACATACAGCCCTGCGCTTGGACTCTCCATCGCAATGATCATGGTGATGGGCGTGTGTGTGAACCTGTTCAACCCGCCGGCGATTGCCCTTGGGCAAAGCTATCTGCCAAACCATCTGGGCACGGCATCGGGGCTTTCGTTTGGAGTGGCCGTTGCAGCTGGTGGCATCGCGTCTCCGCTATTGGGCAACCTGGGAGACACCGCCGGGCTTATATTGTCCATGTGGGTTCTCGTGGCTCTGGCAGTTGCTGGGCTCGTGCTCTCCATATGCGTGAACCGTGTTAACAAGGGGAGCAGACAGTAGGAGCGGCAGGCAGCAGGAGAGGCAAACATCAGAAGCGAATAGAGCAGTAGGAGCAATAGAAGCGGCAGGAGCGAATAGAGCAGTAGGCGAGTCAGGCAGTAGGAGAGGCAAACATCAGAAGCGAATAGTGCAGTAGAAGCGGCAGGAAGCATAATCGGATAGGGCAGTAGAATCAAACACTTTAGTTTCGCCAATTTGCACGGGCATGTTATCGTGTTGGGTCAACGTATTGGGCATCATCGTACTGGGGAGTAACTTGCTTTGCTGGAGATAGTTCAGGGGCTTGCAATACCGCTGCTTGGAACCACGCTGGGTGCAGCCGTGGTCTTTCTTATGCGCGGGGAGCCAAACCATATGGTGCAGAGGGCTCTCACCGGATTCGCCGCTGGAGTGATGGTCGCGGCTTCCGTGTGGAGCCTGATTGTTCCCGCCATCGATGGGGCTGCGGCGCAGGGGATGGGGCAGCTCTCGTTTCTTCCGGCTCTGATTGGCTTTTGGCTTGGAACATTGTTGCTGTTGCTGCTAGACCACGTTGTTCCCCACCTCCATATGGGGGAACAGGACGAATGTCCCGAGGGCATCGATTGCAACCTTGGCAAGAGCAGCCTCATGGTTATGGCCGTTGCGCTGCACAATCTTCCGGAGGGAATGGCCGTTGGAGTTGTCTATGCCGGGTGGATGACGGGGCAGACCGACATTACTTTTGCAGCAGCGCTCGCGCTGTCGATAGGAATCGCCATCCAGAATTTTCCAGAGGGAGCGATAGTCTCGCTTCCATTGCATGCTCAGGGCGAGAGCAAGGGAAAGGCCTTCTCCAAGGGATTCCTGTCTGGATTGATCGAGCCAGCTGGGGCCGTGGTAACCATACTCTTCGCCAGCCACTTCATTCCCATCATGCCCTACCTGCTGAGCTTTGCCGCCGGTGCGATGATGTACGTGGTGGTGGAGGAGCTGATCCCCGAGATGAGTGAGGGCAAGCACTCCAACATCGGAGTGATCATGTTTGCAGTGGGGTTCACCTTGATGATGGCCCTCGATGTTGCCTTGGGATAGGTGGCTAGGCCGGATTGCGAGTCGCGGTCGGCAGAGGTGGCTAGACTGGACTGCGAGTTGCGGCTGGCAGAGGTGGCTAGAGCTGTCTACGGCTGGCTAGAGCCGGCCGAGGCGGGACAGCTAGTGCCTACTTGCCGATGCCTCTCCCTGTTTCCGCCGCTATCCGCAGCATTTCCATCTGAACTGAATGTTCTGTGTTGGCCCCGATGACCTTCTCGGCAATCTGCTTTATGGCTGGCCGGGCATTTCCAACCGCGCAGCTGTGACCTACGTAGCGCATCAGCTCGTAGTCGTTCATGGAGTCGCCGAATGCCAGCACGTCGGCAGGGTCGATGTCGTAGATCGACAGAAGTTCCGCAACGCCCGTGGCCTTGCTCACCCCAACCTGCAGGACGTCTATCCAATGCTGGCCGGAAGGGGCGAACACGAACTTGTCGCCAACCGCACGCCCCAGCACATAGGCCATGTCCATGATCGCCTCGGGGCTATCGCAGAAAACGGATGCCTTGATGATGTCAACATCGGGTCCCGGCCATCCGGCTACTCGAGGCTCCGGGAAGTCCTTGTCCAGCTCGCCTGTGTAGCATGAGTAATCGTCCACAAGGAAGGATTTCGTTCTGTCGAAGAGCGATAGATGCAGCATGTCGAATTCCGCCACGGCATCGCGGAGCCTGCGCAGGGCGGCACGCGGAAACACGTTGCGGTCGAGCAGCTTTCCGCGGCACACCACCTGCGCACCGTTCGAGGCCACGAAGTCGATGGAGTCTGCCGCTTCTCCGAAAAACGAGCTCGCGGTGTCGTAGCGGCGTCCCGTTGCTATTGCAAAGTGGATTCCGGCTTCCTGGAGCTTCGCTACCGCGCTCAGCGTTTCCGCCGGTAGAAGCGAGTTTTCGTCCAGAAGCGTTCCATCCATGTCGCTTGCTATGAGCTTGATCATCAATCCACCTCGGGGTTGCAGCGCGATAGCGTCGCAGTTGCATCTTAGTTGCATCGTGCGTTGAGTACAGCGAGTGAGCTGGGCGCGTTGAAGTTTCCTGTGCAGGCCAGATTAGACGTGCTGGTTTGCTCGCTCATGTCAGTTCACTCGCAATTTGCCTTCGGCAATTATAGTTGTCCCAAACGGTGCGGTCGCCGCGCTGGGAATAAGTTTGCAAGATGCTTACAAAAGCCACGTCTGGCTTTTGGCCGCGACACATCTATCCGTGGCTCTCCTATACATGTAAAATCAAGCACATATGCTTTGGTCGAGTACAATTTGGCTGAGAAAAAATTCGATGTCACGGTGTTGGCTTTATTGCTGCGATGGGGTTGGTTATGGGCGAGAAAATTGGACTTGTGGTTGAAGGCGGCGGGATGAAATGCGCTTACAGCGCGGGCGTTCTCGACCGATTCATAGACGACGGCATCACGTTCGACTACGTGATAGGGGTTTCGGCTGGCAGCGCGAACGCGGTGTCGTATATGGCCCATCAGCGTGCGCGAACCCTCAGGTTCTATGCCGACCACATCCACGAGCCAGGTTACTTTGGCATTGGAAGCTGGCTGAAGACCGGCAATCTGTTCGGGCTTCAGTATATCTATGGCGACCTCACCAACGAAGGCGGAGGAGATCCTCTGGATTACGAGGCGTTCATGGAGAATCCCGCGGAGTTCGAGGCTGTGGCAACCGACGCGCTCACTGGGAAGCCCCGTTATTTTGGCAAGGACTACATAAAGCCCACGGATTACAGGGTAATCATGGCATCGTGCGCTCTCCCCGCCGCCTGCAAACCCGTGAGCCTCGATGGCGGGCTGTACTACGACGGTGGAGTTTCCGACTCCATCCCGGTTGCCCGGGCGCTTGCCAAGGGTTGCGACAAGCTGGTGGTGGCGCTTACCAAGAACCGCGATTACGTGAAGAAGCCCGAGGGCATGAGGTTTCTCTACAGTGCGCTCTGCCGCAAGTATCCGAAGACCATCGAGGCTTTGGACAACCGTCATGTGATGTATAGAGCATGCCAGAAGCTCACATACGACTTGGAAGCAGAGGGCACGGCCTTCGTGTTTGCTCCGAGCGAGCACTTCTCCATTGGAACCTTCACTATGGACGAGGACGACAACCGGAATCTCTATGAGATGGGGATTCGCGACTACGATGCCCGCAGGGAAGAGTTTCTCGAGTTCATAGGGCGCGCGTAGGGATGGGCGCGTAAAGCCTCGCTCCCAACCCACGACCGAGTGGCCGCATGGACGCACAGTCCGAACGGCCCAATGGCCGTGCGACCCACGACTGCGCGGCTGAACATGCGGCTTAGCCTCACGGCCCACGGATCTAGGAGAACAACCTAGTTACGCGGCTTAGCTGCACAGTCCGTCGATCCAGGCGAAGACATCTTCCAAGTCGTAATCTCCGCAATGGGGGAGACCCCAGGGTAGAGCGAAGTCCACATCATATCCGGCATTCTCGAGCAAAACCGCGAAGATCGCAGGGATAACGTTGGCGGTGTCCCTGTCGTATGCGCCATGGCGAATTCGAAAATGCTTGGTGCAACCATCGCTTCCAATGAAGGTGAGCGGGTTGATGAGCTTTACGAGGTTCTCAGGGGCTGCTTTCGCGGGTTCGGTGCTATGATCCTGCGAGTACTGGGTGAAGTGTCTGGCGAATATTGTGTCGGTGCCGAATTCCTCGCATTCGGGACTCTTCAGATCCAGGGCATCGAATGCCGGAGCAGACTTCATGCGGGTGATCGCGCTGACGTAGCCATCCCAATCGATGCCGGTAACGTGCCCGTTCTCTATGGTGACGAAGGCTTGTTCATCCACTTTGCTTCCCGGAACCTGGAACTTGCGCTGATTGAGTGGCTCGCCAGCCGTATCCAGCTCCCTCTGAGCCGATGCACATACAAGCCCCTCCATGTATTCCTTCAGGTTTCCCTCGCCGTCAGCGTCGAGCGTAAGCGGGTTGCCGTCGGAGTCTTTCAATCCCAGGGCGTTCACGTATTCGGGGAACATGGCCTTCAGGTCTTCCGATACCTTCTGCTGCTCTGGCGTGAGCTGTCCAGTGTTTGGGATTACCTTGATATCGCCTTCCGGGGTCATCTCAAAATGGGCCATATGATACGTTTTTTCGCGGTTGAACATCCACTCGTATGCCATATCCGCATGTTCCAGGTTGATGATTGGGCAATAGCAGTTGGCTGCGAATATGTCGTCTCGCTCATCGGCGGCTCCGATGGCCTGAAGGTACTCCCCATACGCTTCCGAGTTTCCCGAGGTTCCCGTGAGGGCCGAAAGGGCTCCGCCCGCGCTGGTTCCGCTTGTAACTATTCGCTCGGTATCGCCTGGAATCATCCTCGAGTTGTGCCTGAGATACCGGATGGCAGCCTTCATGTCCACTATGAAGGCTGGGGCGCGGCCCACTAGCTTCGGCTGCTCACAGTCCGCAGAGCTTTCGGGTGCAAATCCGGTCTCCCGCTTGTCGCGCTTGGATCCCTCGAAGAACTCGTTCGTCTCCATCCCAGAAGTTCTGCCGCGCACTCCGGCCGACGCAACTACGTAGCCATGCTCCAAAGCTTGGAAGATCGAGTTGGGCTGGTCTGCGTACATGTCCATTCCGGGTTCGTCGGCTGGTCCTGGCATGAATCCGCCAACCGTATTGGGCATGAAGATGGGGGAGTTCTTGGGGGAGTAGGGAGCTGGCTCCGTTCCGCTTTCGCCTGAGCTCTCGAACATCGACACCGGCGCGAAGATGTTCAGGCGCTGAATGGGATCGACCGGGTTTGCGCAGTATTGGACTCCGATCCAAGCGCGGCAGGTAATGGACTTGTCTTGGGCCTCGTATGTCTTGATTACATATGAGTTGGGGTTGAATACCAGTGGATCGGGCATCTGGATGTCTCCTTTTGTTTTCTTGCGAACGCGTAGTTGACTGTTGTGCTATCCAGCTTCCGGCTGTTCTGCGCTATCCAGTTTGGCTGATGCGCCAACTTGTCGTGAAAAATATTGCCTGGACACAATTTTATCGCCACGACAGCTCGAAACGTTCCGGTAGAATGTGCTGCGCTTATGCTGTTTGGGTGCCGCTATATGTAACTTTTCCCAGTTTGTGTGAGTCGAGCGCCCCAAAACGCCTGTTTCGATTAACTTTTCCGAGTTTGTGCAATGCGATTGCAGGAAATATCTGGCTGTAAGTTTGAGTAAAGCGAAAATTGTGGAAAATTAATAGACAATTATATGAAATATGTTTATGAAAACTTGCAATCCACTCGATTTGTGCGGATGATTCTGTCAGCTGGCTGGCGTTGGGTTCGCACAAACTGGGATTTCTTATGTGACGGAGGGGTTCTCGGGCGTTGGGTTCGCACAAACTGGGATTTTTTACAAAGCTGCAGAATAGCCGGCGGTGGCCGGTGGCTAGATAGGGCCTCTTGGAACGCTCTGTGTACCCGCGGGATTAAGCCGATTGCAGCACTTGGGGATGGTCGAGCGGCCATCCCCAAGCCAAGCAGTCTTAATTTAGTAATCGAGCCACGGTTATACGAGCTATCCAGACCATGGGGACCTGCGGGGCCATATGGACCTTCGGGGCCATATGGGAATCTAGCGGCCATGCAATTCTATGCGATCTTTCCACCTGCATTTGGGCCTGGAGCAGAGGTGTAGACCTCGCCGACGGTGATGTAGCAACCGCCCTTAGCGGTGAT
>CADBOM010000122.1 GCA_902796325.1 uncultured Coriobacteriaceae bacterium | reverse complement strand
GACGGGGCAAAGAACATTGCGATCAGTCCAGCATGCGAGCACCGGGCCAGCAGGCTGATCCTCCAGCAGGCTGATCCTCCAGCAGGCTGACCCTCTCTCCACTTACGTGCAGTAACGCCACCGGCGGTCGGTGATGATTCGCGCCAGCGCCAGGCCAATCGGGAGAAACACGATCACGAGAGCCGCTCGGAATCCCCAGTCTATGGCCGTGACGGCATCGAATATAGCCATGTAGTACATGGCCCGGTACATGAAGAGGCCGGGAACCATGATCACTATGGACGGCACAGTGATGCTGATGCGCGGGAATGCGGGCAGATGCAGCTTGCCGGCATTGCGGATCACGATCCATGCCAGGAGCCCCGCCACAAGCGCCCCGACGAACGTGGACATTTCTGGGAACAGCCCGAAGTCGGTGAGTTCCAGGCGAAGCGTGTTGCCGATAGCGCCGACGCAACCTGCAGTGGCAGCCATTCGGGCTGGACTGTTGAACATGATGGAGAATCCGAACACGCCAACAAAGGTCATGACCAGCCTCATCGCAAGCAAGCCCGCAGGTCCCAGCGGGATTGGCGTGAGGTCCCCAGGAGAAAGTCCGACTATGGTGGCAGCTATCCACCCCACAAGCGTGGCAACGAAGATAACCAGCAGCGCGTATCCGAGCCGTTCGAAGCCGCTGCGCATATCCAGCTTGGCAAAGTCGAGCCCGCTGGTTATGAGGGGAAAGCCTGGAATCACGAAGAGCATTGCCCCGATGTATCCGGCCTCGCTTTGCGACGAAACGCCTGCCAGGGTCTCGAGCAGCACAACGGACGCGAAATAGCAGAGACATGCAACGGCCACCGCCACCGAGATGGAGAACATCTGGTTCAGGCTCTTGCCAAGCATCTTGCTGCGGGTGAAGTTGCCGAATCCAGCGCCAATGGCGGCGCACAGCATTTCCACGAGGTCTCCGCCCAGCAGAAAAACGAAGGCGCCGCATGCACAAGCGGCGGCAATGCCCACCTTTGTCGAGCCGTACAGACCTTTTCGGCTCTCTATCTCGGAGAGCTGCTCGTGAAATTCCGCCACGGTCATGGTCTGCCCGAGCAGCGTGGTATCGCTTGAATCGGGTGAGCCCGCACGCGCAACCTCGGTGCGCTCGGTTGCCTCGGAGCCCCTGCGTATCTCGGCGCGCTCGGTTGCCTCGCCCAGACTGCTCGTACGAACGCCCTCGCTCGTTGTGGCACCCTCGCCTACCTCGGCCACCTCGTACGGAGAGCAAACTCGCTTCACGAAGCTCTCCATCCTCCAAAGGCGATCCGTGTTCACTCCCGTGGTTCGAAGCGTCACAACCTGGGTGCAGCGCTCCTTGCCCTCGATGCACGAGCACTCCAACCCAAGCAGACTAACATCGACATGGCAGCGCACTCCCAGAAGATGCGCCACCTGGTTCATGGCCTCGCGCACACGCCAGGCACCCGTACCGGCAGACAACGCTATTAGTCCGAGATGGCACACGATGGATGTCTTGTCGGCAAGGGAGGCGTCGACTGCCAACTTATCGGGGTCGGCAATCTGCTCCCGCCACTTTATAGGCATGTGGTTTTGTGCGAAATAACTGGGATCCATCGCTCGCCAGCTTCTTCTCAGCTTGATTAGCAGAATTGGTTTTGGATAACAAATACGAGTATAGCCGCCTGAGAACGAAAAATATCGCATGCTAATTCAGCTACCCACAACATGCACCATCTACTGCTTTAGCGTGACGGGAACACCTTCCCTATTGCTCTTCCATGCTCTTGCTCCTTGATAATTGATGCTGGGGATTTGCGAATTGTGCGTGCCGCCGATTCAGCCCAGATCAGCCATGCAACCCCAACCATCGATGCATCCAAAGCTATTGATGTAACTTTTCTGCGTTTGTGCGGAGCAAGCGCCCCGAAATGCCTCCAAAATGTAACTTTTCCACGTTTGTGCGGAGCAAGTGCAAGATGCCAGGGTCCGCAAGCAGGTCTAAATTCGATGATGTCTAATTTTAATAAACAAAAACACGTTACACGTCTATTAAAATGCGAGATTTACTCAATCCGTATCGAAAAAACAGGTTGTCTTCGTGCATCTGCTCCGCACAAACCGGGATTTCTTGCACTTCGAGGCGTTTTTCGTGCATCTGCTCCGCACAAACCGGGATTTCTTGCACTTTTTGCAGGTATGCAGCTGTGCGCTACACCTATGGCGTGTGGCTGTGAGTGCAGCTAGACACCGCACCTGTGGGCACGCACCTGTGGGCGGTGTGCAGCTGGGCGCGCAACCATGGATGCTGCAACTGTGGGCGTGCAGCTGGGCGCGCAACCATGGTCGTGTAACCGCGGCACGAAACTTTGAACTTGCGGTTGCGCGCATCGTTTGAGCATGCTCCACGATATTCTCGCGATATCCAGAAGCGAGTCGATTCTGAGGTCAACGCAGATTGCCGCCGTAATGCTTGCCGCACTAAAATGCCGTTCGCGCTCGGAGCCGTCCGATGCGAGCGTAGTTCGCACTCGAAGCCGCCCGATGCAAGCGTAGTTCGCACTCGAAGCCACCCGATGCGAGCGCCGATCGCGCTTACGATATGCTGGTTTCGCTTTTGCGGTAGGATTCCGGAGTCATGCCAAAACGGGACTTGAACACGCGGCAGAAATACCCCGCAGACTGAAAACCAGTATGTTTGGCGACAATCGTGACGGTATCGTCTGTTGTGGTCAGCATCTCCTTCGCCCTTTCAAGTCGGTACTCCGTCAGATACTTTCCGGGCGTACTCTGGATGCCCTTGCGAAAGCAGCGAAACGCTTCGCTCTTGCTGATTTGCGCGCTATCGGCGATGTCATCCAAATTGATGGACTGCTGATAATTTTGCCGAATAAACTCCAACATCAGCTGCATTCTGGCCCGAACCAAGCGGTCGGAAGCCGGCTCTGTTTCCGTTAGCTCCGGCTGTATCAGGGGGAACAGCTCCTCCCACATCTGGCATGCAACGCGATGAGTATAAAGCTCCTGCATTGGCCGCTGAGCGCTGGAATAGAGCTCGTCGAAGCAAGCGAAGAGACTGGCGGCGCTTCCGGGGTGCAAAACCCTACATTTCATAGAGGCGTTGGCAACCGGAGCGATGTATTTTTGGAAAATCGCCGAATCTGGCGGCGCAATAAATTCTGGAGCAAACAGAACGTCCCTGAGCGTTCCGCCTTGCCCGGAGAATCGGTGGATCTCGCCGCAGTTTATAAACAACCCCTGCCCTGGCTGCAAAGTCACGCTCTGCATGCCGACATCGCAAACGACAGGTCCGTTTGTGACCACGGTGAACTCAAATTCTCTATGCCAGTGCCAATTCACGCACTTAAGCCGATATCTATCAATCTCGTCGTAATAAACGGCAAACGGAAAGCCCTGCGAACCATTCTCCGTCATTGCGCGAAGCGTTTCGTCTGTCGGAATATCGTATAGCTGCTTCATGCTCTCGTCTACTTCAGTTTTGATAATTTTTTACCATATCTAAACGATATTCTGCAAGGATTTTAGCCGTATATCGTGCTATCAAATATAATGCTGTCGATCAATCAGGGTAATTTTTTACCATGTCGGCAACAATTGCAGCCGCGGGTAAGGCATAAATGGTTGCGCCTATTGATTTTGCAATGAGCCAATGCCAAGACCAAAGCACGCACAACCGTAGGAGCACAATTAGAAATGGAGTTGGGGAGCCAAGTGAAGAAAGCTGTTTTCTTGCTGCCAATTTTTGCCGGAATTCTCTTCGGAAGCGTTGGAATTTTCGTGAGAACGTTCAGCGCAAATGAGCTGAACAACCCAACGATTCTTTTCCTGAGAACGGCGTTTGCCCTGCTGGAGATGTTCGTATTCATCCTTATCTACGACAGAAAGCTTCTGAGAATTAATATCCGGCATCTCCCGATCTTCCTGGGGACGGGCTTGCTTGGAATGCTTAGCCTTAATCTGTGCTACAACGAGGCCATCAACAGCCTCACCCTATCTTTAGCGGCCATTCTGCTGAGTACGGCGCCGATATTCGTGATGATCCTCGCGGCAATCTTATTCAAAGAGAAGATAACGAGGAAGAAGCTCTTCTGCATGCTGGTGCAATCGTGGGCTGCGTTCTCACAAGCGGATTGCTAGAGCAGCAAAGTGGAATCAGAGTCTCGATCATAGGCATTATCTTTGGAATAGCTGCAGCGTTTTTCTATGCGCTGTATAGCATCTTCTCCAGGGTTGCCACCGACAAGAAGTATCACACCTACACTGTGATTTTCTATAGCGTGCTAATGGCGAGCATCGCTCTTCTCCCATTTGCAGATTTTCCAGCGATCGGCAGCTTCGTTGCGGCCCAACCCGTGGCAAACATCGGATTCATATTGCTGCATTCGCTGTTCACATCGGTATTGCCTTATATCCTGATTACCCTTGCGCTGCTTCATGCAGAGGCGGGTAAGGTGTCCATCCTGGCATCGGGCGGCGAGCCCATCGCAGCCGCGATATTCGGAATCATTTTTTACAGTGAGGTGCCTAGCGTACTTATGACTATTGGCCTCGTTGTAGTGATCGCCGCACTCACGCTGTTGTGCTACGAGAAGAAGCCTTCCGGGCCTGCCGATCATGGCGGACCCGCCGGGCCTGGCGTGTCTGGCAAGTCCACCGAACCCGCCGAGCTTAGCGAGCCTGGCGAGTCTGGCGGACCCGCTTAGCTTGGCGAACCTGGCGAGCCATGCACGTCCTGCGGACCCACCAGGCCCGCAGGACCTGACGGGCCCGCAGGACCCAACTAACCCGCAGGGCGTGCAGCGATGTAACTTTTCCCGGTTTGTGCGGAGCAAGCGCCCCAAAATGCCTTCAAAATGCAACTTTTCCTAGTTTGTGCGTAGCAGATGCAGAAAATTCCATCGCAAAGACAGTTGCAAGACAGAAAAAGCTAGCATTTTCTATACATTTACGTAAATTATGTCTAGTAAAACTCCTCACCAACCCAGCCCAGCTAGAATTTTTCCCCAAGCGCCGGGCGCTCGGTCCGCACAAACCGGGATTTCTTACATCGGGAGGCGTTTTTCGTGCATCTGCTCCGCACAAACCGGGATTTATTACATTGTTGTGGGAGTGCAGTTGGACTCCGACGTCCGCATTCTAGCGCACCAAGCTGGACGCAACTACGCCTCGACACTCGCTCGCAGCTATGTAGCTGCAGTACTTGGCGCCAGCTACGCGACACATCCCCCTACTGCGCAGGTTTCTCCCCAGGGTGGTTCTTCGCCCACTCCTTGTGAGCCGGTATGTAGAGGTCGTTCTCCATGGCCATGACCTCGTGCAACGGCACTGGCTTGAACAGCGCACGTTTCATCTTCACCCTCACCCAGAACACGGCGTAAATGGCGATGAGCACGAAGATCACACCGTCGATAGCGTAGATGGCCATCTTGGTAGCGGGGTCTCCAGAGATGTTAGCGATCATGAAGATGTTGCCCACGATACCGATGATTGGGATGATCGGCCCGCCTGGAACCTTGTAGGTCCTGGGTGCGCGGGGCAAGCGCTTGCGCAGTATGAGCACGTTGAGGTTTGACACCACATAGGCCACCATCCAGAATACGCAGCCAACCAGGATCATGAACGACAGCTGGTCGCTGGACGAGAGGCCCGTGGCGTTAACCACAATCATGAAGCCACCGATCATGAGGATGCCAACGTAGGGCGCTCCCTTCTTGTTCTTCTTGAGAAACACCTCGGGCAGAAGGCCGATCTTGGACATGCCGGCGCAGATGTACGACAGCGAGCTAATGACCGTGTTCACCGTGCTGATCACCGCGAAGCACGAGACGATCACCATCCAGTACGTTCCCACGGGTCCGAGCAGGGACGCACCGTACAGCAGGTGCGGAGCGTTGCTTGCGGCAAGCTCTGCCCAAGGGGTGTAGTTGGACATTCCAAACACCATCATGATCTGCATCGCGCACACGATCACGAGCGACAGCACAAGCCCGAGCGGGATGTTCTTGCGGGCGTTCTTCGTGCTCTTTGCAACCGGGATTATGTACTCGCTGCCAAGGAACAGGAAGAACGCCAGTCCTACAAGCGAGAACACGTCGACGGGATTGGTGCTGAGCGCCGCGGGCTGGTCTACAACCTGTCCGGTTCCAATCTCGAATGCCCCGATAAATCCCATAATTACCAGCGACAACACCAGGCCGTAGGCCACCACGTCCTGTATTTTGGCGAACATGTCGATGCCGTTGAGGTTGACGATTATGAGGATGACGAGAAGGGCTATGCAGAACACT
>CADBOM010000121.1 GCA_902796325.1 uncultured Coriobacteriaceae bacterium | reverse complement strand
TATTTGTGCGGCAGGTTTGATAATATAATCGAGTCACTGCAATGATTGCAGCGCATACGCATAGAGTGCGGGCGTGGCGGAACTGGCAGACGCGCTGGATTTAGGTTCCAGTGGGCAACCCCCGTGAAGGTTCGAGTCCTTTCGCCCGCACCAATTTTTCGTTATTACACGATCTTTGCTGCCTGGCTCTATTGCCTGACCTTGCTTACCGTCTGATCTTTCGCCGGAATTTCCGGCGGCAACTACTTTTGGCTAACCAGATAATTCCAAAAGGCATCGAAGCTGCCGCTCTTGATGTCTGGGCAGCTAACGCCGCTATCCGCGCTAACATCGCTATTCGCGTTGGCTGTGCTGATGGTGCCAGAATCCTCGTCTGGCAAGTTCTCCGTAATCATGAAAGTCTTCATCCCAGCTTTGGAGGCCGGAATGATATCTTCCTTCAGACTGTCTCCAACCATTATGCATGTAGCTGGATCGATGTCGTTTTTCTCGCAAATCTCAGTGAAATATCCTACGTCGGGCTTGCAGCGCGTATAGTCCTCGTACGATGTTATGAATTCGAAGTCGTCCTCGTCCACGCCAGCCCATTTGAGCCTCGTGATCATTCCGTCGTAGGGGAGCATTGGGTTAGATGCAAGTGCTACGCGATACCCTGCATCCTTGACTTTCTTGACGATTGCCCTGGCGTTGGGGTTAAAACCACATGTTGGTTTAGCATCGTTTAGCTCGTGCGAATAGAAATACATGAAATCCGGTTTGAGCTTAAGCGAATCTTCCCCGTAGATTTTCGCATAGCTGTCCCAGAACACTTGCTCGTTGGTCTCGGTTCCTTTGTTTGCGGTCATCACATCTACGCAAGCCCAGATATTCTTGGCGAGCTCGTGCGGGTCGTATCCTCCCATGGGAGCCATCTTTTTCACCAGAAGTTTGAAGTAGGTTTTCGTGAATTGGTCCTGATCCATTGGAAGAAGGGTCCCATCTAGATCGAATAGAACGGTGCTGATCATTGGCTCTCCACTTCTGCTTGTTGTTTATCTGGCGTCGGTTGGCTCTATGGTCGATTCTTCGAGAGGCCCACGAGGATTCAAGTGGATTCGCGTGGATTCACTCGTATTCGCGAGGATTCGCGAAATGAGGTTGCAACTCTAAAAAATCGACTGCTGGGTTCGTCATAGGAGGCAGCTCGTCGCTTTGCAGCTTCCTAAACAGAACGTTGAAGTCGTGGCTGCTTTTATTATAGATTCATATTACAAAAATTTTTAACAAAATTTCTTGTATTTTTCTAAATCGCACTATCGGTTCATGTGCGCAAGCTGTTAGCCTGGGCAATCCTTTACGCGAATGTAGCAACATAATTCAATCAAAAGTGACTTCGGATCAAGGTCTGAGAGCAGTGCGAACTTCTTCTCAGCTGGCTTCACGCAAGATTATTCATCAGAATCACTAAAATTGTTCATTAAAAATTTAAATGCTTTTGAAAATTGAGTTTCAATTCAAGTTGCATGGGTTTATAATCATGCCAGACAATAAAACCGGCCGAAAGGAGTGTGATGCCCGTGGGACAATTGAATGAGTTCCTGGACAAGGCTGGCGTATTCTTTCTAGCTACGGTCGATGGAGGTCAGCCAAAGCTTCGCCCACTTGGACTTCATGTCGAGTTTGACGGCAAGGTTTATTTTGGTATCGGTGATTTCAAGGACGTCTATAAGCAGCTAAAGGCTAACCCTAAGTGTGAGATTGTAGCCTGCCAAGGAGCAGATTGGCTTCGCTATACAGGAAAAGCGGTCTTCGAGTCTGATTTCGGCATGGCAGAGGCTGTGCTAAAGCAGGCTCCCAATCTGCAGCAGATCTACAACGAACAGACTGGCTATAAGATGATGATGTTCCATCTAGAAGATGCCAAGGCTTCTATCATCCATATGATGGGCGAGGGAGATCCCGTAGAGTGCTAGCAGGTTGATGAAAACGTTCTTAACGGCAACCTGGAGAAGCTAGTTGTTTAGGAACTCTAAAGGCCGGAACAGTTCGAGGCTGTTCCGGCCTTATTTTTTACGTATGCAAACGGGGAACCATATTTGAGCTGCGCACAAGTATTGCAATATCTTGCGATGACTATGCAGCTCGGTTTATGGCTCCCCGTTGTTTGTGTTCGATATTGACTTGGCAAGGTCCCCACACGCTTGTTTAGCGTGTGTGCATTAGCCTGCAGGCAATTACCACTGCTGGCGGCTCTCCTTGTCGAGCTTGGCAATCTCATCGAGATACTGGTAGCAATAGCGCTGGCCCTTAAGCGTGATGATAAGGCTGCACACTGCGTCGTCACCGTCGCCATACTGCTCGTAGGTGAGATACTCCTTGTCTAGGAGCTCGGTGTACATGGGATCTGCATCGATGTCCTTCTTGAGCTTGAGGCTCGACTGACGTCCCTGCTCGTCCTGGAGAATCGAAATCCTGTAGAGGATAATGTCCTGCTTCTCGGAAAGCCTTTCAAAAGCCATTTTATGCACTCCTAATCCTTGTTGCAGACACCGCCGGTTGCTCGCAGCATTGACCGCAATACACCATGCCGTTCGGATTCATTGGCGGGCTCGGTGTTGCTTGGAGTTCACTGTATCTGCAACTCGACGTATCTGCATTTGCACAGTTTGTTTTCCTATGATGATAGCAGTGCCATAACAAAGAAAAGAGCACTTAAACGCCTACAGGCGCAAGTGCTCTCTTCAAATACAAACAGCGTTGAGAAACAACGGTTATGAAATCTCAATCCACTGACTATTAGGTCAGCGAGACGTGCTGAGCTCCACCCTCGGCATGGGCATCAGCATCATTACGCCAGCCATTCTCGGTCTCGGCATACTCATTGCCGCTGCGTGCAGTGGTCTGATAGCCGCGCATTGGCTTGCCCATGAATCCCATGTCCTCGTCGAGGTAGTAAAGTCCGATTGCGCCAAGCTCGCGCTCGGTCATTCCGACTTCCTTCTCGATGTCCTCAATGCTCTTGCCTTCCTTGACAAACTTGTTGAGGTACTCAACCTGATCGTTGAGCTCCATGCCCTCGAATTCGCTTCTTTCCATTGTTCCTCCTTTGCTCTGAGTAACGACTGCCGCCCTCGTGGGAAGGCGGCAGCCTTGATCCTACATTAAGAATTGTACTGGATTACAGCTTGAAAAGCACTGCCTGGCGCGGCCAATCAATAAGCTTCTGAGCAAGCTCGTCGATAGGACCGTACTCGAGCGATCCAGACTCCTCTACCTGTACAGCAAGCGGCTTGCCCGGACGGGTGCCGTCGCCCCACCACTCAGAGAAAATCGAGGTTGGCACTGGAAGGTAAATCCACTCCCAAGCGTCACCATCGTTGCCAGAGAGGTCGGACCTGTCTTCCATCGTGCCCTTCTTGAAAGGACCGACTTCGACCTCCTTGATGCCCCACTGGTCTGGGGAAAGCCCCATCTCCTCCTTGCAAGCGATCTCTGCAGCGTGGTTGCCGGAGAAGTATTTGTAGTCGACAAAAAGACCCATTCTCTTGTCTGCCATGTGTGTCTCTCCCTTTCTCGTTAATCCTGGTCGAGGCTCTTGACGCGCTTGATGTTGCACATAACACCCTTGTAAGGTGCGCCAAATCCGAGCTTACCAACATTGAAGTGCGGGATGAGGGAGTTGATGTTCGACTTCCACACACCAAACAGGTTGGGCTCCTCGCCGTCCTGCTCTGGGTACCACCAACCGTGGGTGCAGTGTACAACGCCCGCGTGGATGGTCGGGGTGATGTGAGCCTTGAGCCTGGCCTCGCCGAACATGTTGTAAACCTCTACCCAGTCGCCCTCGGTAACGTTGTACTTCGGAGCGTCCTCGGGGTTGATCTCGATGACTGGCCACGGGTTGATGTGACGCAGCGACGGGACCTGACGGTGCTCGGAGTGGAACGACGTGTAGGTACGTGCTCCGGTGGTCATGATCAGCGGGTACTTCTCAGCATCCTGAGGCCTGCTGATCTGGCTGTAGTTGGGCTCCTCGTAGTAAGGAAGCGGATCCTCGCCCCATGCACGGTACAGGGTCGACTTCATCTCGACCATGCCGGTGACGGTGTTGAATCCTGGCTCTCCGTCGAAGCGGAGCATGCCCTTCTCATACTTCTTGTAGGTGTAGCCTGGCTGATAGAATCCAGCCTCACGCAGGTCTTCGAAGGTCATTCCGAGCTCTTCGAGCTGTGCATCGAGGAATTCCTCTGCGGTCTTCCACGGCCACCACTCTGGGTTCAGACGATTTCCGACTGCGAGGCAAACCTCGATATCGGACTTGCACTCGCCAACCTGCAGTGCCTTGTTCATCGGGCCCATGAACACAGTGTTGCGTCCATAGTGGGTGATGCAGATTCCGTCGTGCTCTGCCCAAGTGCTCATCGGCAGGAAGATATCGCCGCAAGCCATAGCGGTTGGGGTCATATACAGATCCTGGATGACAACGAAGTCGAGCTTGACGAGTCCGTCGTGCCAACGCTTCGGCTGAGCCGAGCAGGTCGGTGCGAGGAAGTTGGAGCTGTTGAACCAAGCCATGTGCAGCTTGTACGGCTCGCCGGTCTCGAGGGTGTCGAGCGTAGCGTCTGGCTGGGTGGTAGCCATACCGGTCGACAGACCTGGCCACTCCTCGGCGCCGATACGCTTTGCCCACAGATCGTCGGGCAGGTACGAACGCTGCTCCATACGCCACTTGCCAAGCAGTGCAGCCGGTGGGCCGATCGTGATTCCGCCTGGGGTGTCGATGGATCCGGTCATAGCGCACAGGGACAGGAATGCCTGGCCGAGCTGAACGCCGTTCTTGTTCTGGTCGAATGCCAGACCCCATGCCCAGGTGATGGGCTTGGAGGTTCCGAGGATGTCGGCAAGCTTGCGGATCTGCTCCTCGGGGACCCAGGTGATCTCGGAAACCTTGTCAACCGGGTACTCCTTAGCGCGCTCCTTGAGCTGCTTCCAGCCGTAGCACCAATTCTCCACGAACTCGTGGTCATAGGTGTCGTTCTCGAACAGGAGGTTGATCAGGCCGAGTGCCAGAGCGGTATCGGTCTGCGGACGGAGCTGGATGTTGATGTTGCCATCGATTGCTCCGACCCAGGTGATGCGGGGGTCGATCGAAATGACCTTGGAGCCGCGCTTCATCATATCGACTACTGCGTGACCGAAGAGACCATCGCCGTTGGAGGGCAGCGGGTACTTGCCCCAGAGTACGATGTACTGAGGCATCACATAATCGGGGTCATCGAAACGATCCGGGAAGTATCCAGCGTAGTCCATCTCAGGATAGCCAGCACCCAGGATGTAGTCGGTTACGGAGCAACGAGGTCCGTAACAAGACCAACCAGACTGCGTGTAGCAGCAGTTCGGGGTTCCGATTGCGGAGAAGGCGAGTGCATAGTAGTAAATGCAAGCCTCACGGCCGGTACCACCGAAGACAACGATGGACTCTGCGCCGTACTTCTCCTTCATCTCATTGATCTTATCGCAGCAGATGTCGAGAGCCTCGTCCCAGGAGATGCGCTCCCACTTATCCTTACCACGGTCCTTCGGATCGCGCTTCATAGGATAGATGATGCGCTGGGGGGAGTAGGTGTACTCACGCATAGCAAGGTTCATTGCATTCACGCGACCGTTGGTGATGGGGTTGTCCTCATCGCCCTCGATGCGGATGAGCTTGCCATCCTTGGTGATGACCTTGACACCGTATCCCACTGGGTGGCTTCCTGGAGGAGACCAAGTGTTGCTTCGGGTAGCGACGGTGCCGTCCTCCCTAACTTCTTTCCATTCTTTTCCGTATGCCATTTTTCCCTCTTTCTTTGGTTAGAAACCTTAGAAAAACTGTCTATGTGGCCGCTAGCAGCTCACGAAGCTCAAAGCGCAATCGAAAGTTCGGCCTTCCTCCAAAAAAGCAGAACCTACGATTCGGATTGACAACGCTGACAACTAGCCTAGACACCAAACATAACGATTCCGACCAAAACCCAATGGCGATGCGCACCATCAGCCACGAACTTCAGCCGAAACCAGATGTCAGAAAACCAAACATCCAAAGGAGATTCTATACACATCTAATGTTTCGAAATCAAAAAAGATTCTTGAACTGTTAGATTGTTCGGTACATTCAACTCTGAACGCTCTGACACTAGCTTGAATTCTGAAAATCACGGGCTTCTTTGTCAAGCGAGCTGGGCGCGGGCTTCGTCTTCTTGTGATGGGGTGTACATGTGCTGCATGGCTGGTTGGTCAAAATGACAAATGCGCGCGAGCGGCATTTAACGTTGTAGGAACGGCAGGGTTGTTAAATTTGGGCTATATCCCCTGAATGTGCTCGTAGATGCACCATAAACGGCGCGTTGGCAATATATAATGGTGCGCACAAGTTGTTTTTTCGTGCAGCATTGCGGTCGCATGCTTGTCGCGGTTGATTACGAACACAGGAGAAGGCCCATGATCTGCCCGGTTTGCGGAACTGAACTGCCAGATGATGCGACTGCTTGCAGTGTCTGCGATTGGCATATGGACGAAATCGATGACGCCGATGATGTCGATTATGGCGGAGAGCATGTCGTTGGGCATGTTGGCGAGCACGAAAACCGTCTGGATGATGGCGGCGAGCATGTTGCCGAGCATGTCGACGAGCACGAAAACCTCCCGTATGATGACGGCGAGCATGAAAGCCTTCCGGATTATGGCCAGATGGCTTCGGTGGAGCCATATAAGCGCGGCGTTCGAGACGAGCTGTACGGGGTGGAGCATCAGCCTGTGCTCACTCCAATAGGGGAATTTGACGATCAGGTTTACGACAGCTTCAACGACGACTGGGTGGGCGTATCTCCAGAGGTTGCGCCGGCAAGCGTACTCGATGTCGAAGGTCCGCATAACCGCGGATACAAGAACAAGCTCGCAATCGTTCTCGCTGCAATAGTTGCTGTGATCGTGTGCATCAACTTGATCGCGTACTTTGCAACCTTGGGATACAAGATAGATGAATCCACATTTCCTGATCCTGGGGTAAGAGCTGCGGTAGCCGCGGCAGACACCAACGGAGATGGGGAGATTTCCAGAGAAGAAGCGGATTCTCTAACCCAGATAACAATCGATGGCGCCACAAATATAAGCGGACTTGGGATTTTTGGAAACCTTGAGTCTGTGCTTGCAACAGGGGAAAACCTCCAAGACTTCGACATCACGGATGCCAAGTCGGTGAAAACGGTCGATCTATCTCAAACCAAGGTGGCCACGGTTGAGGTTTCGGGTCTGCCCAATCTGGAATCGCTCAACTTGAGGTCTACGGGAATATCGGAAATCGATGTCTCGGGGTGCGGGTCGCTCGCATATCTCGATGTGCAGGGAACGGCTCTGCAGAGCATAGATGTTTCCGGAAGCAGTGCGCTTGCTAACCTTAGGTGCGACGATTCCGTTACCGTATCCGGCCTAGATTCCACGGAGCTTTCGCAATATTGGGTTGTGAGCGACTACGCGGTGTCCGAGGTTGAGAACGGGCAGGTGAAATCCACAACCAGCCATGTGGTTCCCGTTTACAACTCCAGCAATCTTCTCGAGAGCGTGACATATTCCGATGGTTCGGATAACGGGACTGCGGTATACAGCTACGACGGAAACGACAACCTCTCCCAGATGGTTGTAATGGATGGAGACGATGCGGTGGCAGGTTGGCGATTCTCCTTCAATGGAAGCGGGACCCTTGCCCGTGCGATCGACGAGGTTAGCGGGACCGCATTTACCTACCACTACCTTGCAAGCGGTGCTCTGTCCACGTATTCGAGCTCTGGTTCTGTGACGAGCGTTAAGGGAACATCTAGCTCCTCGTCATCGCGCAGGACCGGCATTAGCAGCTCGAGCTCAAGGCTCAGCAGCTCCAGCAAGTCATTCCAATATGGCGCTGGCGACAGGGTGGAGAGCATATCGGGGTCAAGCCCGGCAACTCTCACATACGATGCTGGTGGGCGGCTGACCACATATGCCACCGAAGACGGGAACAACATAAGCACCTTCCAGTACGATGGATCTGGCAGATGCATTGGAATATCGAGGCAGATAGACGGCAAGGGAATCTACAACGAGGTGTTCGAATACGACGAGAACGGAGCGCTCGTTCGTGCGAGCAGGACGCTTGGCGAGGGAGTTTCTGCAAGGTCGTATCCACTGGAAGCAGCTACCGTCAACTTCACGGTTGATGCAAACGGGAACATCGTGAAGGCGGTATACGAGGGCGATGGAGACACCCAGGTTGTGGTCGACATTGCCTATAGGAGAATTCTCGCCAATGCTGAGAATGCTCCTGTGGGAGTGGCACCGGTTTTCGGAGACCCGATAGACATCAAGGATCCGGCAACGCTGTACTGGGCTCCCTGGCTGATAGATGGCGAGACGTTCGATTATGAGATGCCCGTCATGCTGGTGTTCAACCCGAATCAGGCGTTGTTTGGAACCAGCAATCCGCTAGGCAGGGGGAACATACCCGAGGTAACTCGAGGCAATGTGTCCGAGGGCACGAGCAGCCAGTTGCTGGACGGACAGCAGGAGCAGGTTTTGGGCGACACCGATTTGGACCGTCAGATTGCCATGTTCGCTGCTGCAGCCAAGGCCAAGGCGGATGCCAATGCTGTTAGCGTTCCGGATGGCTGGTATGACCAAGGTGACGCTGATGCTGATGACGGTCAGGGTGATGAACCTGGCGCCAGTACGGCAGGTGCGTCTAGCACAACCGCCGAGCAGGGTTCGGAGTCTGCAGCTGGGGAATCGGGGTCTTCGCAAGGTGGAGGCTCATCTTCTGGTGGAGGCGGCCAGCCGTCGCAAGGTGGGTCTGGCACTTCGAGCCAGTCTGGCGAGAGCGGTGGTTCTGGCGGCGGTGAATCCGGAGGATCTTCAGGGTCCGAGTCCGGCGGCGGAGCGTCCGAGAGCACGGAGAGCTTGGGCGAATAGCAGCAGGGTAGCGCCATGGCGCCGTAGCGCTAAAGCGCTGTATCGAGCAACGAGTGAAGAAGCAATAAAGAAGGCGTCCGATGTCGATCGCTGACATCGGACGCCTTTGGTTTCGGATATGCGGGGAGCAGGGACGCGGATGGCGTCAACACAGGTGGCGACGCGGGTTGCATCGGCGCAAGTTGCAATCAGTGCAGGTGCCGCTAATGCAGGCGGCGTCCCTTGCGATTACGGGGAATTGAATGTCAGATCGGTTGTCTGACCCTCCGACTATCCCTCTAGCGTAAGGTGAATCGCAAAGCCCGCGATCTCCTCGTTCAGATAAACCAGGAACGTTGAACCGTCGGGGTTCGTCCTTCTGGTAGACCCATCGATTGTGAATCCAAGGCTCTCGAAAAACGGCTCGGCAGCTTCGATGTTGTCGCAATGGATACCGATGTGGCCGTTCTTGCCCCTAGAGTTGGAGTTCATAACCTCCACGACGAATCCTGCCATGTGCGACACCGGGGTTGTCTGCATGGGCAATCCCAGCATGTTGCAGAAAACCTGCGCGTATTTCTCGGCCTCTTCCGGGCTCTCCGTGTTGATTCCTATGTGAGCAACCCTTATTCCGAGTTCTTGGGGTGTCATGAAAAAGCCTTCTTTCCTGTTTACCGCAACGGAGCTCACTTCTGCATTAGCGGCTTGGTGGCTGCGTTGGCGTTGTGTGGGCGTTAAGTAGCTGCGCCGGTGCTGCGTCGCGCTACTCTTCGCTCAAGACCAGCTCGTCGTTATCCAACGCACGGCCCATGGCGGTTTGATAGCGAGCCATGAGGTCTTGCGGCGTCATGCTCTTTCTCTCGTCGCCGGAGATGTCCATGATGATTTTTCCACTGTCTAGCATGATGGTGCGGTCTCCGCTGGAGAGGGCCGACGAGATTGAGTGCGTAACCATGAGGGTTGCCAGGTTTTGTTCTCTCACGATGCGGTCGGTCATCTCGAGCACGCTTGCAGCCGTGGCTGGGTCTAGTGCTGCCGTGTGCTCGTCGAGCAACAGCAACTTTGGAGTGGCTATCGTTGCCATGAGGAGGGCAATTGCCTGTCTCTGTCCTCCGGAGAGCATTCCCACCTGGGAGTCGAGCTTGTCAACCAAACCCACGGACAACCCAAGCTCCTCGACCTTCTGGGCGATTATCGCCTTGCGCTTCTTGCTCACGGGGAACGCGAACGGCTTGCGCTTCGACCTCGAATACGCCAAGGCGATGTTCTCGGCAACGGTGAGGTGCGGCGCCGTTCCCTTCATGGGGTCTTGGAACACTCTGGAGATGTCGTGCATGCGCTTGTGCTCGCGCCTCCAGGTGAAGTCCTGTCCTGCAACCTCTATGCTTCCGCGGTCGCAGAAGAATTCTCCCGAAATTGCATTGAGAAGCGTTGATTTACCGGCGCCGTTGGAGCCTATCAGGCATACGAACTCACCGGCTTTAACATCTAGGTCGATGCCATCCAGGGCTCTGTGCTCGATTGCGGTTCCGCGGTTGAAGGTTTTGACGAGGTCTCTGACCCTCAGCATCACTTCGGAGTCGTTGCCTGTGTCGTGGCTGTTTTGGGCCGCAGCCATTTCTTCGGTCATTGTCTGGCTCATTTACGCACGGCTCCTTTCGATTCTCTGGCGAATCCAAGTTCGCAATGCGGGCACAGCCAGGAAGATTCCTACGATAAGGGCCGATACCAGCTTCACTGCCACCGAGGAGGTGGCGCTGCTCAAGACGAACGCGAGGATGATCCTGTAGACCACGGAACCGGCGATGGCGCAGAAGAGCCCTGCTGTAACGCCCTTTCTGCCGCCGAAGAGCTCTCCGATAATGACGGATGCCAGTCCAACCACGATCATTCCAGATCCGGAGCTGACGTCTGCGAAGCCCTGATACTGTGCGAGAAGCGCTCCCGAAAGGGCAACGATTGCGTTGGAGAGAGCTATGGTGCCGATCTTGATCCAGGTGGTTCCGATCGAGCTGGCCCTAACCATGTTCTCGTTGTCGCCCGTGGCCCTGATGGAGAGTCCGATTTCGGTGTGGAACAGCAGGGACAGAAGCGCCGTGACGCCAAGGGATATAACGGCAACGACTATGAACTTCGCAACCGTTGGGTCCATGGAGACCCCGATCGCCGCGAACAGGTTCTGAAAATCAACGAAAACCCTGCCGGTGTCCATGAGATTGAGGCTTGGTCCGCCGAGAATCATCATGTTCACGGAATACAAGCCGGTCATTGTGATGATTCCTGCTAGAAGCGGATTGATCTTGGCGTTCGTGATGAGGAATCCGGTTACCATTCCCGCAAGTCCTCCGCATATGAACCCAAATAACAATCCCAGCTCAGCCTGCCCGTTGTAGGCCAGGATTCCAGATATGACCATGCCCAGAACAAAGCTTCCGTCGACGGTGAGGTCCGGAACGTCCAGGACCCTGAATGTGAGGTAGACGCCCACCGCAAGGAGCGAGTATTCCAAGCCCAGCATTATCGCGTTGGCAATAAACATATCTAAGTACGATTTCCTCTCGTGAAGGCCCTTGGCGAAGCGTTTGCATTTGGGAGAACTTTGGTTGAGCTTCTCAAACGTGTCATGCCATCAAACGCGTTCGTTAAAGGACGCCTGTACTTCAAGTTCCATTCAACGATTCTACAGTTTCGCCCTTCCCGCGGGCTTTGCGGGAAGGGCGAGATGCGTGCATTCACTGATTTGCTTTGTGACCGGCGCTTTCGATGCGCCAGCCGCTCGCTTGCCTAGTGTTGGCAACTATTTGGTGGTGGTGTCGATTACGGTGTACTGGGAGTCGGTGGGAACGGCGATTCCAAGAGCCTCGCAGGTCTGCTTGTTAACCACGCGCTGGTACTCGCTCATGGCCTCTGCAGGAACATCGGAAACCGCGGTTCCCTTCAGAATCTGGTCTGCCATCTCGGCGCTGCGCTGGCCAAGCTGGGTGTTGCTCACGCTGATGGATGCGAGTGCACCGGACTGAACCATAACCGGGTCGGATCCGAAGACCGGGATCTTGGCTGCGGTTGCTGCCTCGACAACCTGCGGCATTGCGGACTGAACGGTGGAGTCGACCGGAATGTAGATCATGGTGCAAGTGGAAGCCAGCGACTGCGCCGCCTGCTGAACCTCGGAGGAGTTGGCAACGCTGCGCTCGGTGTACTTGATGCCCGCGGATTCGAGGTAGGTCTTTGCCTTGCTAACGGTGAGGGAGGCGTTCTTCTCGCCGGAGCAGTACAGAAGGCCGATGTTGTCGTTCGATCCTGGTACCAGGGTGTTTGCCAGGTTGAAGATCTCGTCAACGGGGATGATGTTGGAGGTTCCGGTTGCGTTCTTGTCCGGGGCGTCCATGGAGCTCATGATGCCGGCACCAACTGGGTCGGTAACGGAGATGAACACGACCGGGCAGCTTGGGCCAGCATTTACAACGGCCTGGGCTGCCGGGGTGACGATCGGGACGATGAGGTCGTAGTCTGCGGTGGCATCGTTAGCTGCGATGGTGTTGAGGTTCGACATGTCGCCCTGAGCGGACTGCATATCGTAGGTGATGTTCTGGCCCTCGGTGTAGCCGAGCTCGGTCATCTTGTCCTTGAAGGCAGTGGTCATCTCGGTGAAGGCATCGTTGTCTGCCAGCTGAACGATAGCCACCTTGTAGGTCTTGCCGGAGTTTGCGGAGCTGGAGCTAGATCCGCATCCTGCGAGCGCGAACACCATGATTGCGCTCAGTGCGAATGCTGCCATGAGGGCGAGCATCCTCTTCATCTTGCTTGTTGTCTGTTCCATTTTTCCCATCCTTTCTTGCGGATGGGCATTAAAAACGCCCATCCCTGGTCTATTGACTCAAGGACAGACGTAAGTCTGCGGTGCCACCTTGATTGACGCCACCTGGCGCCCTCTCTGCGGATGCAATCACATCCCTCTTCTGTAACGGGAAGAACCCGTCGCGGCTTCTGCGCTAGGCTGCGAGCTTCGCGCTTCTCCGTGCCCTCAGCGGTCCATTATGCCGTGAGTCCCCACCGGTTCTCAGCTAATCCCGGCTCTCTGTTGGTTCGTTCGATCGGCTTTACTTCCGCTTCAACGGTTTGTATGTTTGCTATTCTTGACCTGCATATGCGAGTTGTCAACCGATAAATATTTCAATCGGGCAAAATTTGCTAAGCGGTCGGCTGAGTGAGTTTTCGCCTGCGAGGCTATCGTCAGCGGAGCACGTGAACGATGTGCGCCAGCGCGCGGCGTAGCCTAATGCCGGGTGCCGCCTCCTGCTGGGCTACGCCTGCGCAGCGTCTGCCGCCGCGACGCTTGCAGCACCCGTGCAGCGTCTAATCCATCTCCAAGATCTTCTGCTTGAGTTCCCTGTACCTGTCGGTTTGCTCGTATAT
>CADBOM010000120.1 GCA_902796325.1 uncultured Coriobacteriaceae bacterium | reverse complement strand
GGGCTGGTACAAGGACACGAACGTGTCCTTGTACAGAAGCGATCCATCGGCTGCAAAAGTGCTTCGGACGATGGTTATGGTGTGGCCGTCTCTACCGGAAGTCTTCACGTACTGGGTTCCGGGGGTCAGGGTGTCGTCTACCACGGTTTTGGTGGGATAGGCCTCCCCTTCCTCCCAATCGGTAGTTTGATAACCGGTACTGTATCCGGGGCTAATTCCCCAAAGCGAACAGGTAACGCTGTAATCGTTGTAGTCCACCAGCAGCATTATGTAGTTGTCGGTGTTGTTCTTGAACTTGAGGTCCAGATAAGGCCACGAAATCGCAGCATCCAATCCATCGGGATAGGTTGGCATATATGTGGAGTGGTTGTGCCTCTCAACAATTGGATACCCGGCCTTAAACGACGCGTTGAACACAGTTGTTGCAACCTGGCAGATTCCACCGCCTATCTCCGAGGTCACGCCGCCATTGAGAATAGAACCGGCTTCCTTGAACCCCTTCTCGGCATTGCATTCGCCGGCCACCCCGTTGATGCTGAACGTCTCGCCCGGAGCAATGATGGTGTTCGTGAGAATATCGGACAGAAGCTTGATGTTGGTGATCTTGTTGCCAGACCCGGAGAACTGGGTTGTGTACGACGCAATCATGGAGCTGGTTAGTCCCATGCGCACCGCATCGTCATACGTTAGCGTTGGCTCCAACGTGACGAGCTTCATGGTTACCTGGCGGGCAGAATCTTCCTGGCTAAAATCGGTGCCCTGCTGGGTTTCGTCTTCGTCTGTGATTTCCCCGGCGCTCTTGGGCAGGTTCTGATCGCCGAAAACAATTGAATTGAGCCTCTCGGTTATCGTCACGTAATCTGGCCCTATGCCCGTAGCGGCTGGAGTGTAGTTGAGCTGCGATCCATCATACGAGAAATGAACGTTTTGAGCTGGAGTGCCGATATTTCCAATGCCCTGCAGGGTTGGAATGACCTGCTGGACCTTTGCCAAACTGATGTAGGGCACCAGAGAGTTTCCGCCAAAGCCCTCGCTCACATAAGTTGACACCATTTGCCCAAGCACCGGGGCATCGAGAGTCCACGTGGAGTTTCCGTACAGCAGGTTCACCGGATTGGCGATTGCCTCCTGGGCCTTCTTCGCCGCATCGCTGGCTGCATTCGAGTCAATCTGCATGGGAACATCGACCATCGACACCACGACGTTGCGGTCGGTGCCCATGAGAGACTTGTTGATGCTGTTGGCAAGAGCCTCGTCATCCACCATGTAACCGTCGCTTCCGTCGGTTACCGTAAAAGCTCCGTCTTGGAATGCGATGCCATAGTTGACCATCGCATTTCCGTATGAGCTGGTGAGTATGGACGACACCGCCTCGATCGAATTCTCATCCATCGCAACCTTGACCGGAACATCCTTGCCCAACGTGTTGGCTTGAATTCTCCCCAGCAGAAAATCCGAGCCGCGACCCACGTTATAAGCCTCCTGTGCCAGAGCCTGGCCGTCAATCATCGCACCGAGGGTATCGGGAGAAACCTCGAACACCGCGTTTTTCGGAGTGTTTTGCCTAAGAGATTCCAGCACGTCATAGTCGAAGGTTATTTCGACCGGGTCTTCAGTGGATCCGATAGCATCTTCGCTGGGGTAGAAAATGATATTGCCCTGGTCTACTGCGGGCTCAAAATTATCGTCGATAACCGCAGTGGCCTGCTCTACCGTCATGCCCCCAACGTCAATTCCGCCAACTGTAACCCCGGCGTGAATGACTCCGCTGGAACCTGCAGCATCAACTGCATAGAACACCACTATTAGCGCCACGATCACTCCGATTACCACAAGGGCGGGGTGACGCATTTTCTTTGGAGAGGTTTCCTCGAAGCCCGCTTGCATCATCGGCGGCTTGGAAGGGCTGGCAGGTGCCATGAGCTTGGAATTCTTTATCGAGCGTTTGCCGTTGTTCGCGGCAGTGCGCTTGCTGTTGCTCGCGGCGCTCCCAAAGTTTCCTGAATTGTGCGAATTGCGAGCATTGTGGGTGTTGTGAGTGTTGCCGCCGTGAGAGTCAGCGGAATTCCCAGCGCGGCCGGAACGCCCAGAATGCGAGCCCGCGCTAGCCGTGCGTGCGTTTGCACGCGGCCTTGAATGCACGCCCGCACCTGCATGTGCTCCGGATTCAGACCTTGCCGCGGGGCTGTTGTTCGCTCCCACCGAGCTCATGGTTGCAGGACGTCTTTTAGATCCCGGAGTAGGCTTGCGCTTGCCAGACGCAGCTGGATTTCCCTTGCGAGACTCGGATTCGCTCACCTTGCGCGAGCGCGAGGCGCTTTTATCGGAGGAACCTTTCGAGGTGCCCGATTTGGAAGGCCTTTTGTCTCCCCTGCCGCCTTTTGCAGGCTTGCCGTCGCGTTGAATTCTGCGAGGGTAATCTGCCGGGAGCTCGTCTTGGCTAGCCATGGCTATTCGGCTGCTTTCTCTGAATTTACCTGCTCGGATTGGGCCTGAGCACGCTTGATTTCACGCAAGCTGGGGCCATGGTCTTTGGCCGTGGTACCGTAGCGCAGACCCCTGTACAAATATATACCAGCGGTAACCCACTGCAGCACCACACCAATATAAGCAAGAAAAATTCCGAGTGAGAAAGCGCCCACGCCAAATCCCGGCAACCAGGATATCTCGAACCACCCCAGTCCGGAAACCATTGGCCAATCCACCATAAGGGACGCGAATGCTGTCATCATGAAGGCCGTTGCGGTTTTTCCAACATACGAAACCGTAAGATCGTTGCCGTGCTTGTTCTTCATCCAAAGGGTGAGAGAGCCCAGGACGATGTCGCGGGCAAAAAGCAAGATCATGATCCACAGCGGAATTCTGCCGGTAACGAACACGGCAATGACGCCGAAAATCAGAAGAAGCCTGTCAACGAACGGGTCTAGCACCTTACCCAGCTTGGTAACGGCTCCGGTGGCTCTTGCCACGGTTCCGTCAATCCAGTCGGTGCAAGCAGCCAAAGCGAAAATCACGCATCCAAGAATCGTTTGGTTGAAGAACACGTAAACCACGAAGAAGACGGGGATGAGGATAAGGCGAACCGTGGACAGCAGGTTCGGAACCGTGAATATGCGGTCCTCGCCTTCGCGCTTCCCGCGCTTTCCACCTGAATTCTGCGTTGGTGTGCTGCTCACTTTTCACCTCCGAAATTCCCCAAGAAGGCACCATGTCGAGGTGCCTTGAATAAACATACTAGCTATAGTAGCACGCGATTATGAGGCGAAAAGAGCCAGTCCGGCAAGCAGACACTGCATAATATCGGGAGGTTTCTCAATAGTGTAGTTGCGCACTGCAGATTGACAACATGTGCTTATGATTCGGGGGTGTTGGACGCGGAATCGGAATCGGGTTTTGGCTAGCCCTCGGCTTTGGGCGCATCGGACTCGGAAGGCTCCGCGGCGCCGGCACTAGCATCGAAAGCAGCACTAGCATCGGACTCGGTGGCATCTTCGGCTTTGGGCGCGTCAGCCTTGGCGGCCTCCTCCTCGACCGCAGCCTTGGCGGCCTCCTCTTCAGCTGCAGCCTTCGCCGCTGCTTTGGCTGCCTTCTCGGCCGCCTTCCGCGCCTTCTCCTCCGCTATGCGCTTCTGGGCAACCTCGTCTTTCTGCGCCCTCTCGGCAGCAGCCTGCCCGTAGGACATCGACACCACCAGTTGGTCGGGACTATCCGCTGCAAACTCGTTTACCTCGCATTGGCGCATGGTTGCAACGTTTTCCCACATGCCAGCCTGGTGCAAGCAGCTCTTGGGGCACCTGCGCACGCAGTCCCCACATTGAACGCACAGGAAGTGGTCGATCTGCCACAACTTGGCGTCCTTATCCACGTCGATTGCCTCTGTTGGGCACCCGCGCATGCACAGCTTGCAGAAAATGCACTTGTCCAGCTCAACCACGATCTTGCCCTTTGTGCGCTCGTATGGCTCAAAAGGCTCTGCCGGGTACGTCTTCGTGGCTGGCTTCGAGAACAGGTTCTTAACCGACACGCCGCCTAGTTTAAAAAGTCCCATGCCTATCACCTACCGCTCCGTGCAGCTGATGCACGGGTCAATCGTGAGGATGTTGAGCGGAACGTCCGCATAATCGCAGCCTTGCAGGATCTTCAGAAGGCCCGCTAGGTTCTGGCTGGTTGGGGTGCGCACCCTGAACCTCTCGAGGAACTTGGAGCCATTGCCCTTCACGTAGTACACGGCCTCGCCACGCGGCTGCTCCACCCTAGTGAGGAACCTGCCCTCCGGCGGGTTGCCCTTGGGCTTGTTGTATACGGGACCGTCGGGAATTTTGGACACCAGCTCCTTAATTATCTGCACCGACTGCACCACTTCGTTGATGCGCACCTCGGTGCGAGCATATCCGTCACCGATGTTGGAGAGCTGCGGCTCGAAAGCCGCAAGCTTGCCATAGGCTCCCATTCCAATCGAGCGGATGTCGTTATCCAACCCGCTAGCTCTGCCGAACGGACCCACCAATGAGAGATCCTCGGCCTCCTCCTTCGACAGGTACCCAACTCCATCGAGCCTGCTGTGCACCGACGCGTCGTCCAGGAAGGTCTCTGTGATGGGCTTGTAGCCGTCGAGCAGCTTGTCAAGGTCGTCGCAGATGGCCCTGAGCTCGTCGTTGTCGATGTCGCGGTTCACGCCGCCGATGTTGCAAACCGAGAGGATGACCCTGCCGCCAGTGGTTTTCTCGAAGATGTTTAGAACTATCTCGCGCAAGCGCCACGCCTGCTGGAACAGATTCTCGTATCCGAAGCCATCTGCCAGAAGGCCGAGCCACAGAAGGTGGCTATGAATTCTGGAGAGCTCCTGCCAGATGTCGCGCAGATACTCGGCCCTTTCCGGAACCTCCACGCCCATAAGGCCCTCTACCGCCTGGGAGTACCCAAGGCTGTGACCAAAGCTGCAGATTCCGCAGATGCGCTCCGCAACATATACAAAGTGCAGGTAATCGCGCTTTTCCACAATCTTCTCAAGGCCCCTGTGGATGAACCCCAGTTGGGGTACAGCTTGCACGACCTTCTCGTCTTCCAACACGAGGTCGAGGTGAATTGGCTCTGGGAGCACCGGGTGCTGCGGGCCAAACGGGATGACGGTTTTATTGCTCATCGGTCTCGCCTCCTGCCTGGCCTGCGGGCACCGCACTAGCTTCAGCTTCGGGCTGGCTGACAGCCTGGGCCTCGTCGGGCTGATCGGCAGCCTGGGCCTCGGCTTGGGTATCGGCTTGAGCCTCAGCCTCGGGCTGATCGGCAGCCTGGGCCCGCTTTGCAAACTCCACCCTTGCCTGGGACTTCGGATTCATGGGAGACGGCACCGACAGCTTGTACATGTGCCCCTCGTAATCCACCGAAATACCATTAACCTTTATTCCAAACAGGTCTTGCAACTCATTCTCGAACACGAAAGATGCCGGATAGATTTTAGAGATGGATGGTATCTCGGCGTCGTTTGGAAGATTTACCAGCACGTTCTCCACAACGGGGCCTTTCTCGAGGGTGTAGAGAACCTCCACTCCGCCCTCGATGGTGGATCCGCACAGTTGGGCGAATCGCCACCCCTCATCGTGATATGCATGGATGGTAGATAGAATGCTGCTTGCATCTATCTCCTTGTATATCTGTTCTGTGTTATCCATATCAGTTCGTTACTCCAGCGTACTATTGCTCGCAATCTCTGCGACCGTCTGGCCATCGACCACCTTGTCTCGGGCCGACTGCATCCTGCTCACATCGGGCTCCACCAAAGTTTTGTTCTTGAGAGCCTTGCGTTTCTGCTCCAAAATCTCGATGCCCTTTACCACGGCATCGATTATGGTCTCGGGCCTTATGGCGCAACCCGGCGCATACACATCTACCGGAACCACCACATCGGCACCACCCAAGGTGTTGTAGCAATCTCTGAAAATTCCGCCCGAGCAGGCGCAGGCACCGCAGGCAATCACGACCTTGGGCTCCATCATCTGCTCGTAAATTTGCTTTACAACAGGCACGTTCTGCTCGTTAACCGAGCCCGTGATCAGCAAGATATCGGCATGCTTTGGATTGCCGGTGTTCACCACGCCAAAACGCTCCACGTCGTAAAGTGGCGTGGTAGCGGCCAAAACCTCGATGTCGCAGCCATTGCAGCTGGATCCATCGTAATGAACGATCCAAGGCGATTTCCCTGTGCTAGACATGTTCCCTCGCCTCCTATAGGAAATACAAAAACGCCATGTTCAGAGCGCAGAACACGAGCGTTACCACCCAAGACGTTGCCAGTGTTACCTTCCACTTCACACGCGCGAAGGTGTTGTCGACGAGCGCCTCCAAAAGGAAGCACACCACCATGACAACGATTGCAAGAATCCACGACCACCAGGCGCTGGTAACCAGGAACATTCCCACGATGCCGTATATCAGCACAACCTCGTACCAATCCATGATCTCCATGATGGCGAGCGTGTGCCCGCTCATATCGGTGGTAAGGCCCTTGACCAGCTCCTGATGAGCGTGATGCGAGGTGGAAAGATCGAATGGAGATTTGCGCAGCTTGGCCGGCATTACGAACAGGTATGCCAGGAAGAACAGCGGAGCGCCCACGATAAGCGGCAGATCCTGCACAATCGTTGAATCCACGTTGAACGACCCCGTGATCAGGTACATCGCCACCGGAAGCAGCAACATGATGGGCTCGTATGCCATCACCGTGAGGTTCTCCCTCTGAGCACCCGCGTCCGAATATGGCGACCTAGCACTGTAGGCCGAGACCACCACGAACACAGACGAGAGCGACATGAGGAATATCACGATCAGAAGGTTGCCTCCGGCGAAGAACAACGCACCCGCAACCACGGCCATGCCGAGCGCAGTGGCCACGTAGAGATCGATCACATTGTTTACGGCGGATTTGTCCTTGGAGAACAGCTTCTTCACGTCGTACCACGGCTGCAAGATGGGAGGTCCAACTCTGCCCTGCATACGGGCGGTTACTTTGCGGTCGATTCCGCTGATGAGCATTCCAACAAATGGGCCCAGCACCAGGTATGCAATCACGCATACCCAGCTAACCCAAGATGCAACTCCTGCCTCCATTACAGAACACCTCCCATCAGGAACGTCGCAAGGAGCGTGACGCCAATCACGCAGATTGCAATCAGGTTGCCAGGGAGGTTCAGCACCTTGGCCGAGAACCACTCCGTTATGTACCAGTTCCTCTGGGTTGCCTCCACGCTCTCACCCATGGAGCCGGAGAACGTGCGCTTCTCCATGTCGCGCCCAACGCCTGCCATGTACACGGGCACCTTGCGCACCTTCTCCCTTCCAAAGAATATGAGGTAGGTAACCACGAGCACGATCACCAGTATCGATGTAATCACCAGGTCGTCGTTGCCAACGTTCATATTGAAGGTGTCCTCGTACATCTCGGTGAAGTATGGGACCACCACATTGCCGGAGATAACCGGGATGAGAATGGCAACCGCCAGCGTTAGGACCAAGCATGCGACGATGGCCAGCCGCTCGCATCCGTGCATGCCCTCCTCAACACTGGGTTCCTTGGCACCGACGGCCATAATCTTGCCCAGCCACTTGGCCCAGAAGAACGTGGTTATGGACGAGCCAAACAGTATGAGGAAGAGGATGGGTATGTAGCCAACCTCGAGGATCGACACGATGGAAGCCCATTTGGAAACCAGCATTCCGAAAGGCGCCACGAACATGCACATGATGCCCACTCCCATGGCCCTTGCAAGGCTTGGCATGCGCTCGAACAGGTTGTCCATGTCCTCGATGTCCCTGGAGCCAATGTGATGCTCGGCAGTGCCAACGCACATGAACAGCATGGCCTTGGTAACCGCATGGAAGATCATGAGGAACACGGCGGCCCAAGCACCCTCGGGGGTTCCGAGACCCGCGCACGCGGCAATCAAGCCCAAGTTGGATATCGTGGAGTACGCCAGCACTCGCTTGCCGTTATGCTCGGAAATTGCCATCGCGGCGGCAAGGGTAAACGTCACACCGCCAACTATGGCAACCATCATGCCAGGGAAGTTCATGCCAAGGCACGGCGACAGCTTGATGAGCATGAAGCACCCCGCCTTAACCATCGTGGAAGAGTGCAGCAGCGCACTAGTTGGGGTTGGCGCCACCATTGCCCCCAAAAGCCACGACTGGAATGGCATCTGAGCCATCTTGGTAAGGCTGGAGAAGCACATGAGGCCAATTGGGAACAGCAGCAATCCCTGCTGGCCCATCTTCACTATCAGTTGCAGGTCCAAGGTATTGGCCGTGGCGGCGATGATGATGATTGCGATTGCAAACGAGATGCCGCCCAGCATGTTGTAGATGATCTGGATGAACGAGTTGTGAATGGCCTCGTCGGTCTTGGTGTATCCGATGAGCATGAACGAGCACACCGTGGTAACTTCCCAACCAGTGAAGAACCAGTTGAGGTTGTTGGAGAACACGATGAGGAACATTCCGGAGAGGAACACGAACATCACGGTGAAGAAGTAGTACCGTCTGTCCTTGTACTCCAAACCTGCAGCCTGCGCCTTGGCCTTCTCGATATCGTTGAAGTCCTGCATGTAGCCCACGGCGTACATAACGATGAGGCTGCCGATAATTCCGATGATGAGCACCATGATGGCCGACAAAGTGTCGACGTACATGGCAAACTCCACATATGCCACGTCTGGTGGCCCAATTTCGATAACGAATGTGAGCACTATCTGGACAACCGCCAAGGCAAGTGGCAGCTTGCGCTTGTAGCGTATGGCTTGAGTTGCCACGATGATGCTGAGTATCAAGTCCACAGCGAACAGCGTGTATTTAACAACCCCGCTATGCTCGATGTACATTTGATCGTAGCCGGTTAGATACAGCACTCCAACCGTAATCGATGCCAGGATTATCACTGTTCCCGCAACGTATACGATGATTGCCCGGGCTTTCTCGCCCCTCACAAACCACATCAGCAACGCTGGCAAAAGCGGAAACAGTATCAAAAATGCAGCTAGACCCAATTTCCCCCGACCTCTTGCTTTCGAATATGGCCTGGGGATCAGTCCCTTGCCCCTAACACCCATGGCTATATGTGCGAGCGATTGTAGAGGCTGAAATCATGGCAGCCGCTTTATGCATCCTTGCATCGAGCGTTTTTGCGTCGCGCGTCTTTGCACGAGGTTGCGCGAGACTGCACCACGCTTCTCTGCGCTGAATTGCTGCCCAAGTTCAGCATTACAAACGTTCACTTTTTATATTTCATGTTCAATGGTATATCAACAATTTCGATATGCCTTATGAATTATTCATTAATTAACATTAGGGTTGCAAAACACCTAGTTCTGAAGGTAAACAATCGTGGTGGTAATTTGAGGTTATTTCCGCAGGTGGGTTCCTTCCGATAGCGCCAAATGGCGAACGACCCT
>CADBOM010000119.1 GCA_902796325.1 uncultured Coriobacteriaceae bacterium | reverse complement strand
TCGGGACGTGGCTCAGCTTGGTAGAGCGCTGCGTTCGGGACGCAGAGGTCGCTGGTTCAAATCCAGTCGTCCCGACCAATTTTTTAACGAAGGCTTGCTTCCATTGGATGCAAGCTTTTTCTATATTTTGCGTGTTTTTCGTGTCTGGCAAGCAAAATACAACAACGCGTCTAATTTCGATTCAATCTAATGTGTACCTTCGTTGTAAACTATATGAACATCACCTGAATATGCGTGTCGTTAACCGCACTAAAGCGGCTATTGACATCATGGCGTAACATGAATGTAAGAACTCGGTGTTACTATCAACACTGTTTATATAGGCTGCATATGCTAAGCAGGTGATGAAATGCCAAGAATTGGTTTGCCCGAGCTCATAGTGATTCTCATTGTGGTGCTGCTGATATTTGGCCCCAAGAACCTTCCAAAGCTCGGTGCCGCTCTTGGAAAGACCGTCAAGAACGTACGCGATGGCATGAATGGAAAAGACGATAAGAAGGACAACGTCACTGAAGAGGTGGCTGACGAGTCCGAGAAAGAGGCAGAGGAAGCTACGAAATAGGTTCTTCCTGCGTGAACATCTCTCTACCATTTTTTTCTGCGGCGTGTGCGGCTAACTGTAGTTACAGCTGTGCATGCCGTGTTTGGTAATTAAGGTTGCGTAAGCTTGCACCAGCTTGGCCTTGATGCTGGTTTGAATTTCGACTAATAGTCGCGGAAAGGATATATCGAATGGCAAAGGAAACGGTTCTTACTCCTGAGGGTCGCGAAGACCTCGAGAACGAGCTGCATTATCTCGAAACCGAGAAGCGTGCCGAAATCGGCGAGCGAATCAGGGTTGCGAGGGAGTTCGGAGATATTTCCGAGAACTCCGAGTACGACGATGCAAAGAACGACCAGGCATTCATGGAGGAGAGGATTGCCGAAATCAAGGATATTCTCCAGCATGCCACGATCGTTGACGCTCCCAAGCGTTCGAACAAGGTGCACATTGGAAGCACCGTCACCTGCGAGGTAAACGGCAAGGAGCAGGCTTACACCATCGTCGGTGCTGCCGAGGTCGATTTCTTCGCAAACAAGATTTCCAACGAGTCACCCGTGGGAGCGGCTCTGATCGGCCATAAGAAGGGCGATGTTGTGGAGGTAACCGGACCCACTGGAGTCAAGAGCACGTTCACCATCGTCAAGATCAGCAATGCCGCAACCAAGAAGGACGCTAAGGATAAAGCCAACTAATGAGCGAGAACAATATTGACAACAACACTCCGGAGGTCATCGAAGACGATCCGGTAAAGGTTAGATACAACAAGAGGCAGGCTTTGCTGGATGCCGGCGAGGAGCCATATGCTCGCCGCTGGGATTGCGATGCCCATATAGCCGACATCAACGAGAAGTACGCGGATCTTGAGAATGGTTGCGATACCGAGGACACCTACACCGTGGCCGGAAGGGTCATGGCGGTTAGGAACCAGGGCAAGATCAGCTTCTTGGTGATACGCGATACCACGGGAGAAATCCAGCTGTTCTGCAGGGCAAACCTCATGGGTGCGGAGGCATATGACCGCATCAAGGAGCTCGATGTTGGAGACTGGGTAGGAGTCGTGGGAAAGATCAGCCGCACCAGACGCGGGCAGCTGTCCATCATCCCGGACGAGGTAAAGCTCCTCACCAAGTCGCTTCGCCCCCTGCCTGAGAAGTTCCACGGTCTAACCGACAAGGAGATCAGGTACAGGCAGCGCTACGTTGACCTTGTGGCAAATCCAGAGGTGAAGGATACCTTCGAGAAGCGCTTCAAGATCATCTCAACGATTCGCAGGACCATGGAATCCAAGGGCTTCGTAGAGGTTGAGACCCCAATGCTGCATCCAATTCCAGGTGGTGCCGCCGCGCGTCCGTTCGTAACGCATCACAACACGCTGGACAAGGATTTCTACCTGCGCATTGCTCCGGAGCTGTATCTCAAGAGGCTTCTGGTTGGAGGATTCGAGAGGGTGTTCGAGCTCAACAGGTCGTTCCGCAACGAAGGAATGGACCCGATGCACAACCCCGAGTTCACCATGATGGAGGCATATCAGGCATTCACGGACATCAACGGCATGAAGGAACTGGCCGAAGATGTCATTCAGAAAGCGTGCATGGCAGTTAACGGCACGCTGCAAATCGAGTACCAAGGTACCCAGGTCGATCTCAGCGGAACATGGGAGTCGAAGACCATGTGCCAGCTGGTGTCGGAGCGCGTGGGCGAAGAGGTCAGTTTCGACCTTGGAGTCGACAAGCTGAGGGACCTTTGCACTAAAAACGGAATCGCGTTCGAGGATTTCTGGGGAGAGGGCAAGCTCATCGCAGAACTTTACGACGAGCTGGTCGAGGGAACGATCGTCAACCCCACGTTCGTTACCGACTTCCCGCTGGAGGTGTCGCCCCTGGCCAAGAAGAAACGCGAGGATGGTCGTTTTACCGACCGCTTCGAGCTTGTGATCTGCGGCCATGAGTACGCCAACGCTTTCTCAGAGCTCAACGATCCGGCAGACCAAAGGGAGCGCTTCATCAAACAGGTTGAGGCGAAGGAGAGTGGAGATGAAGAGGCCATGGGATATGACGAGGATTATATCCGGGCTCTCGAGTACGGGATGCCGCCAGCAGGCGGTATCGGAATTGGAATCGACAGGACGGTCATGTTGCTGACCGATTCCGCGTCGATTCGAGACGTGATCTTGTTCCCCCACATGAGGGATGAGGCCACGCCTTCTAAGTAATCATCTTTGACGATGGTCTAGGGTAAGGAGTCGAAAATGGCATTCGAAAGATTCACCGACAGGGCGCGTAATGTCCTCGCATACGCGCAAGAGGAGGCGAGAGCACTAAAGCAACCCTACGTGGGCACGGAGCACCTGCTCCTCGGCCTGCTGAGAGAAAAAGAGGGTCTTGCTGCTCAAGCGCTCGCCAGCCTCAACATTACCTACGAGGAGACTCTCCACCAGGTAAAGAACGTTGTACAGGTTAACGACGAGGCACCAGAAGGACATCTGTCCTTCACCCTGAGGGTCAAGAGGGTTCTTGAGTTTGCCTTCAGGGAGACCATGCAGCTTGGTCAGAACTACATTTCTACCGAGCATCTGCTGCTTGGAATACTCCGCGAGGGCAACGGCGTTGCAATCACCGTGCTAACCAACATGGGCTTCGATACTTCGACAATCAAGTCCGCTGTTCTGGCGCTGATCAACAAGAACAGCAACCCCACTGGCGGTAGCGGCAATGGTTACGCTGGGGCTATCGGGGCACCTTCCGAGGACCAGGGAGATTCCGACAGCGTTCTCGACGAGTTTGGCACCGACCTGACCGCAGAAGCCAGGGAGGGCAAGCTCGACCCGGTTATCGGCCGAGCAGTCGAGATCGAGCGCATCATGCAGATCCTTGCAAGGCGCACCAAGAACAACCCGCTTCTTATCGGCGATCCGGGCGTTGGCAAGACCGCCATCGCAGAGGGACTGGCCGAGATGGTCGCTCAAGACCAGGTGCCAGACCTGCTTCGCGGCAAGAGGATCATCTCGCTGGATGTTCCGGCTCTCGTTGCAGGCTCCAAGTACCGTGGAGAATTCGAGGAGAGGCTCAAGAGAGTCGTCAAGGAGGTCAAGGAAGCAGGCGATGTGATCCTGTTCATCGACGAGATGCACACGCTCGTCGGCGCAGGTAGCGCCGAGGGATCGATCGATGCAGCGGCTATCCTCAAGCCTTCGCTTTCGCGTGGCGAGATTCAGGTAATCGGCGCCACCACCCTCGATGAGTACAGGAAGTACCTCGAGAAGGACTCTGCTCTCGACCGCAGGTTCCAGCCCGTCATCATCGGCGAGCCTTCCGAGGACGAGGCCGTTCAGATTCTCGAGGGCCTGCGCGACAGGTACGAGGCGCATCACCATGTGCACTTCACCGACGAGGCACTGAAGGCGGCTGTGGAGCTGTCCGACCGCTATGTCCAGGACCGCTATCTGCCAGACAAGGCAATCGATGTCATGGACGAGGCCGGAGCCCGCATGCGCATCCGCAACATGACCGTTCCAACGGATGTTCAGGACGCAAACGAGGAAATCCGCAAGGTTGGAGCCGAGAAGGAAGAGGCCATCAGGCTTCAGGACTTCGAGAAGGCCGCACAGCTGCGCGACCAGGAGAAGAAACTCGTTAAGAAGCGCACCGAGCTGGAGGAGAAGTGGAAGGAGGACAACGAGAGCGCTCCCGCATCCGTAACGGAGAAGGAGATCGCCGACATCGTGTCCCTGTCCACCGGAGTACCAGTGGCCGATATCACCGAGGCCGAGGCAGATAAGCTCATGCGCATGGAGTCCGTGCTGCACGAGAGGGTTATCGGACAAAACGAGGCAATCGACGCTCTGTCCAAGGCCATCAGGCGTTCGCGCGCCGGCCTCAAGGATCCCAAGCGCCCGATGGGCTCGTTCATCTTCCTTGGCCCGTCTGGAGTTGGTAAGACCGAGCTCTCAAAGGCTCTTGCGGAGTTCCTGTTCAGCTCCGAGGATGCCCTGATTTCGTTCGACATGTCCGAGTACATGGAGAAGCACACGGTGTCCAGGCTCATCGGTTCGCCTCCGGGATATGTTGGATACGATGAGGGCGGTCAGCTCACCAAGGCCGTGAGGCAAAGGCCATATTCCGTGATTCTGTTCGACGAGATCGAGAAGGCGCATCCAGATGTCTTCAACATCCTCCTGCAGATTCTCGAAGAGGGTCGCTTGACCGATGGTCAGGGACGCACCGTGGACTTCCGCAACACCGTAATCATCATGACCTCCAACATTGGCGCCCGCGAGATCGCGTCCACCAACCAGATCGGATTCACCAGCTCCAACGAGGGTCTCGACGACAATCAGATCCACGAGCGCGTGATGACCGAGGTCAAGAAGGTGTTCAGGCCCGAGTTCCTCAACAGGGTCGACGATATCATCGTGTTCAAGTCGCTCACCAAGGACGAAATCGTCAAGATCGTCGATCTTATGATCGCCGACCTGCGCGACAGGCTGATTGCACAGGGCATGACCGTCAACATCTCCGATGCTGCAAAGCGCTTCATCGCAGATGAGGGAACCGACGTGGCATATGGCGCCCGTCCTCTCAGGAGAGCCATCCAGAGGCTCGTGGAGGACCCGATTTCGGAGCAGATCCTTCAGGGCAGGTGGACTGCTGGCTCGGTTATCGACGTTGGATTCGACACCAAGAAGAAGGAGCTCATCTTCAGGAAGGGCTCCGGAGAGATTCCAGCTCCTCGCAAGCGCCAGACAATGAAGCGCGAGCCGGAACTCATCACGCCGTTCTTCAAGAAGGGCAATGGTGGAGATTCCGTACCCGATGGATCCTCTCTCGAAGAGTAGTAAACAAACACATGCAAGAAACGTGCCGTCGCGCTTGAAGCGTGGCGGCACGTTTGTATATGATTCTCTAATAGAATTGCATGAGGGGTAGGAGAAGGATATGGACGATTGTTCGGCTAAGAAGGTCCAGGACGTTGTAACCAAGCCCGAGGTTATAGCAAGACCCGAGCTCACGATGGTCGCGGAAGACTTCGACAAGATCGAAACCCAGATAGCCCCCTTGAAGGGCAGGGTGTCGTCTAATCCAAAAACCGCGGCGGTTATTCTGGCCGGCGGTGTTGGAGAGAGGTTTGGGAACCCCGGCGGCAAGCAGATGGCCAAGATTTTGGGGAAGCCACTGCTAACCTGGTCTGCCGAGGCGTTCGATGCCGTGCCAGATGTGGGACTCATAGTAGTCGTGTGCCCGGAAGATCGCCGCGAGGAATACTGCCGAGAGGCCATAGACCCATATCCCTTCGTCACCCCCATCACCCTTGCTCCATCCGGGGAGCTCAGGCAAGAGTCGTCGTTCTCGGGAGTTATGAAGGTGCCGGACGACTATGACATCATCGCCATCCACGATGGCGCCCGCCCGCTGGTGACCCCAGAGCTGATTATGCATTGCATATCGGCCGTAAAGGGAAACACCGACATCGACGGAGCGGTTGCAGGCCATCCCGCGATAGACACCCTCAAGGTTGTAAGCGATGGCATGATCATCGGAACTCCCGACAGAGGGGCTTTCTGGGTTGCCCAGACGCCGCAGGTATTCAGGTCGGAGATAATACGCGAGGCCCATACAACGGCTCTGGCCGAAGGCTTCATAGGCACCGACGACAGCTCCATCGTGGAGCGTATCGGCGGTGCAGTGTCGTTTGTCAATGGACCGAGGGATAACATCAAGGTTACCGTACCGGAAGACCTAAGCCCTGCAGAGGCGGCGCTTATGAAGAGGCTTCAGGAAGAGGATAGGATCTAACGGTGAAAATCGGAACCGGATACGATGTCCACAAGCTGGTCGAGGGCAGGGACCTCATCATCGGCGGCGTGAAGATAGACTACCATCTTGGCCTCGATGGCCATTCGGATGCGGATGTTTTGGCCCATGCGGTTTGCGATGCCGTGCTTGGAGCTGCAAGATGCGGCGACATTGGCGAGCATTTTCCTCCAGACGACCCAAGATTTCTCGGCGCCGACTCCATGGAGCTCATGCGCGAGGTGGGGAACATCGTGAGGCAGAATGGGTTCCGCATCGTCGATGTGGACAGCGTGATCATCGCCCAAGCGCCAAAGATGTCTCCCCATAGGGAGAAGATGCGTCAGAACATGGCGGATGCCCTAGAAATCGACGTGGATTGCATGGGGGTAAAGGCAACGACCACCGAGCGTCTTGGATTCGAGGGCAGGGGAGAGGGAATTGCCGCCTATGCGGTTGCTCTTCTCGATCGAGAATAGCCAGACCGAGACTTTCAAGCAGTTGTGGCTCCAATTAAATTTCGATTTACAGATGGCAGCTCGTGCTTGGCAACGCATGCCCATTTTCACGAGCGTTGCAACGCCTTGTGTGATATTTTCTAACAGGATAAAACTATCGGGATCCGGTAGGGTATTGCGATAGCGCCACGCATTGTTCGTGTGCTGTGCGTCCGCAATGGCGTGCAGCCGCAATGACGCGTGCAACCGCAATAGCATGCAACCGCAATGACGCGTGCGAACACTATGGGGCATGCCACTACACTCGAGGATCCCGGTTTTTGCATATGCTCATGCACTAACAGGAAAGAGACCACAAATGAAAATCTACAACACCCTTACCAGAAGGAAAGAAGAGTTCGAGCCAATACACCCTGGCGAGGTGAGGATGTACGTTTGCGGTCCAACCGTCTATAACCACATCCACATTGGAAATGCAAGGACGTTCATCTCGTTCGATGTCATTCGCAGGCATTTCATAAACTCCGGCTACAAGGTAACCTTCGTTTCGAATCTAACCGATGTCGATGACAAGATCATCAACAGGGCAAACGAGGAGGGCCGTACTGCCGCAGAGGTTGCCGAGGAGTACTCCAATGCATTCATTGACGCAATGGATGCCGTTGGGGTCATGAGGCCAACCGTGAGGCCTAGGGCAACCCAGGAAATCGACGCCATGATAGAGACCATTCAGATGCTCATCGACAACGGGCATGCTTATGAGTCGGGCGGAGATGTTTACTTCAACGTGAGGTCCGACAACCATTACGGCGTGCTTTCGGGCAGAACCGTGGACGAGATGATAAGCGGAACCCGTTTTGACGTTGATCCGCGCAAGCACGATGCACTCGACTTCGCGCTGTGGAAGGCAGCGAAGCCAGGAGAGCCTTACTGGGATTCCCCATGGGGCAAGGGCAGGCCGGGCTGGCACATCGAGTGCTCCTCGATGTCGGCAAAATACCTGGGTCAGCCATTCGATATTCACGGTGGAGGCCTCGACCTTGTATTCCCGCATCATGAGAACGAGATTGCCCAGGCCGAGTGCAGCCGTGGCACGAAGTTCTGCAATTGCTGGATGCACTGCGGAATGCTCCTCGTCGATTCCGAGAAGATGAGCAAATCCTTGGGTAACTTCCTCCTCCTCAAGGATGTTCTCCAAAGCGTGGACGCAAGGGTACTGCGCATTCTCATGCTTCAAACCCATTACAGGAGCCCTCTCGATTATTCGAAGGAGCGCCTTGATGAGGCAACTTCATCGTTCGAGCGAATTTCCACAACGCTCAGAAATGTCGAGTGGGAATGCTCCCATGCTCAGGTAGATGCAAGCGATGGTGCTTCGGACGATGCATCGGCCAAGGCGCTTCTCGACAAGATCGAAGCTGTCAAGAAACGCTATGTCGAGGCCATGGATGACGACTTCAACACGGCGGCCGCTCTTGGCGAGGTATTCTCGCTCGTGGGCGATGCGAATGCCTTCATATCCGGTGGGCTTGACAGCCAGGCAAAGGTGGATGCAGCCAAGGCTGCTGGAGATGCGATTTTCGACCTTATGGGCAGGTTCGGCATTGACATGACCGATAAGCCTCAGGAAGACGAGTGGCCGGTTGAGCTCTTGGGCCTTGCCTCCGAGATGGCCGGATACAGCGGCGACAACACCAAGGAGGCTGCCCAGGCTCTGCTTGACGCTAGGGCTGCGGCACGCAAGTCCAAGGATTTCGCAACTGCAGATAAGATCAGGGATTGTCTGACCAACTTGGGCTTTACCGTGGAAGATACCGCAGCAGGAGCAAGACTCATATTTTAAGGAGACTGTAAATGGCCTCTAATAAGGGCAGCAAGAATAGCCATAGCTCGAGAAAGCATCCGGCGAAGCCACGTTCTGGCGTCAATGGCGGAAGTAGACCCTCCGGCAACCCAAACTCATACCGCGCTTCGGGAAAGCGCGGCGGCAACATGTCGTCTGGCACAGCGGGACGCAATGGCGGCGCACCGAAGAGAGCTTCCGGATACTCCGGATATGGAACATCGGGAGATTCGGCCCAGGCAAGGCGCAAATCTGGTCAAGGGCAGGGATATTCATACAAGAAAGAGCAGAAAACCGGTGTTGACATCATTGCCGGCAAGCACGCAGTGCTCGAAGCTATAGAAGCCAATGTTCCCCTGAAGAACATCGAGATTGCCCAGAACATGCAGTCCGAGGCGTCCGACAAGATCATCGAGCTGGCCACCTCTGCTGGCATCACATATGACATCGTTCCGCGTGGGAAGATCGATTCTCGCGCCGTTGGTCTCAACCATCAAGGCGTGATAGCCATTGCCAAGCCGTATCAGTATTCCTCCATGGGAGAAATCATGAAGGCCTGCCAAGATGAGGATGCGGCGCTCGTATACGTGCTCGACCACATAACCGATGTTGGAAACTTCGGCGCAATCGTGAGGAGCGCAGAGGTTATCGGTGCAAGTGGAATCATCATTCCCAACAAGAGGTCGGTAGATGTGGTTGCATCGTCATACAAAACCTCGGCCGGAGCTGTCAGTCGCATGCGCATCGCAAAGGTGTCAAGTATCGCAACGGCATGCGACAGGCTGCGCGAGAACGGATTCTGGATTGCCGGTGCAAACGAGAAAACCGATAAGAACTGCTGGGATTCTCCTCTGCATGGGAAGATCGGACTGGTTATGGGTTCGGAATCCGATGGCATATCGCAGCTTGTCCAGAAAAGGTGCGATTTCATGGTCAAGCTTCCGCAAAGAGGCGGCATTGGATCTTTGAATGTGTCTTGCGCCGCCGCCGCATTGGGATACGAATGGCTTAGGCAGACCACTCAGGCGGGAATGCTTGGCAACGATGTGGATACCTATGGGATGGAAGTAGATGGATAATGCCCGTTTACAGCCATAAAAAGCCCGTCTTGATAGTTGACGGATACAACCTGCTGAGGTCTAGCGGTGCATACAAGGACTTCGAGGATGTTGACGACTACGATGATGATCCGCTGAACAGGGCTAGGGAAAAGCTCATAGCCGACGTTGCAGTGTATGCGCAGAACCGATACGAAGCCTACGTGGTGTTCGACGGTGGCGGAAATGTGATGTCGGAAGGTATTCCGCAAAAAACAGCAGGCATAAAGGTCATATTCTCTCCAGCAAACACGGACGCGGATTCCGTTATCGAGAGGCTGTCCTTCAAGGCGAGGGAAGAAGACCGCGAGGTGGTTGTGATCTCGTCTGACTGGGCGGTTCAGAATGCCACGTTCAAAGATGGTGTCACGCGCATGTCATCGGCTGGCTTCAGCCAGGAAATAGAGTCCGTGAACGAAGACCTTGAGGAAAGCTCCCAGGATTACTCGAAGTTCACGCTGGGCTCCAGGATAGACCCCAAGGTTCGCGCGAAGCTAGAAGAGATGGCTCGACCTCGCAAGAAGAATGGGGCCAGGTAGAATTCCTTCCAGCAATGGATCAAAACGGAATTCCTTCCACCGTACACGTTGGAATCTTGCATCACATTTCGCGTTATTTAATGTATGCTATATGGGCTTTCGAGAGGTCGCTTCGATCTTGTCAAAGCTTGTATTTGCGGTGAGTAAATGCTGGTGTGGCGCAATGGCAGCGCAACGGTTTTGTAAACCGTAGGTTGCAGGTTCGACTCCTGTCACCAGCTCCACCGAAAAACATTTTGCAAACTTGCAGATTTTTACGCCGGTGAACGGTAGTAAGTCTGCAATCGATTGAAGCAAATTTGTGGGTTTACCTGCGAGTTTGGCCAAAGGAACAAAGGATACGCCCGATGGCGTGTGAATTGTTGACGAGGCTGCTTCAAAAGTGTATTATCCCAAACTGTTCGGTCGGCAAAAAACCGAGCAGCAACTTGAAAGCACTTATATGTTTTCGGAATGGGAGTGTGCCCGAGCGGTTAATGGGGACGGGCTGTAAACCCGTTGGCTATGCCTACCATGGTTCGAATCCATGCGCTCCCACCATTTGCCCGTGTAGCTCAGTCGGTAG
>CADBOM010000118.1 GCA_902796325.1 uncultured Coriobacteriaceae bacterium | reverse complement strand
CGCAGCCAAGTTGTGGGTTCGGACTATCCGCATGGCTGAGCTGCGGGTTCAGACTCTCGTGTAGCCGCCCTCGCTATTCGTCTTCCAATAGCTCGGCAACCTCGAGCCACTCGTCTTCCAGCTCCGAAAGCTGGTCTTTCAAGCTTGCTATCTGCTCTTCGCAGTCCTGAAGCTCCATGTAATCTGTAGGATCGGCGTCTGCCAGCCTCTGCTTGGCATCCTCGATCTTGCCGCGCGTGGTCTCCATCTTGCGCTCGATAGACGATCGTTTGCGCCTTGCAGCCTGACGCTCTGAGTTTGACATCTTCTGCTTGGATGCACCGGAGCTCGCCGCTCCGGTCTCATTGGAACCCGCAAAGACGCCCGAGCTCTCCGAGCCATCTGTGCCAGAGCCCGACTTAGCCCCATTCCCGAAGTTGGAAGCTGCAGGACGGGCAGCGCCATGGGCGAGCATGTGAAGGTATTCGTCCACGCCACCCGGAACATGCCTCACCTTGCCAGCGATGATTGCATATTGGTTGTCCGTCACCCTCTCCATGAGGTGCCTGTCGTGGGTGACCATGATCAGCGTGCCCGGCCAACCATCCAGCACGCCCTCCATTTGCGAGAGCATGTCGATATCCATGTCGTTACCGGGCTCGTCCAAGACCATCACATTGCAACCGGTGAGCAAAGTGAGCATAAGCTGAAGCCTGCGCTTCTGCCCGCCGGATAGCTTCGACACCGGCATCTGAAAATGCGCGCGCTTGAACCCCAGCATCTCGAGCAGCTGGGACGACGTGTACTCCTTGCCATCGATCGTGTAATGGGTCTTGTAACGCGATAGAACCTCGCGAACCTCGTAGTCGCCAAACTGGTTGAGCTCGTCCAAATGCTGGGAGAGCACGGACATCTTCACGGTCTTGCCAATCTTCACGTATCCGGAATCGGGCTTGACCTTGCCCTGGATGATGTTGAGAAGGGTGGTCTTTCCAATTCCGTTCTCGCCAAGTATGCCAATTCTGTCGCCCGGCGCGATGATCCAGTTGATGCCGTCCAGAACCTTGCGACCGTCGTACTCCTTGCTAACGTTCACGAACTCGATGCACTGCTTGCCAAGCCTCGCAACCGATGCTCGCTTGAGTTCGATGGTGTCCCTCACAGGAGGTTCGCCGGCAATGAGGGCCTCGGCGGCCTCTACATGGAACTTTGGCTTGCTCGAGCGTGCACGTGCGCCACGGGATAGCCATGCCAGCTCTCTTCTGAGAAGGTTCTGGCGTTTCTCCTCGGCAACGCGGGCAGCTTCCTCGCGCTCGACGCGCTGCAGCACGTATGCGGAGTAGCCACCAGTGAAAGGCTCCACAGTGCCATCGTGAACCTCCCACATGGAAGTGCACACCTCGTCTAGGAACCAGCGGTCGTGGGTAACCACCAGCAAGACGCCGGACTTGCCCGGCCATCTGTGGTTCAGATGCTTGGCCAGCCAGGAAATCGAAGACATGTCCAGATGGTTTGTGGGCTCGTCCAGCATGAGGATGTCGTCGTTTCTAACGAGCACCCTGGCGAGGTCGACCTTGCGGCGCTCGCCACCAGACAGGTTCCCTATCACGGAATCTAGCGGCACTGCGCCCAGCAGGTTGTCCAGGATATCGCGAATCTTGGGGTCCGAAGCCCAAACGTACTCCGGCTCGTCTCCGAATATGGCCTGCGTTATCGTTGCGCTTGAATCTAGAGAATCGTTTTGCGCGAGCACTGCCATCGTGGAGTCGTTGCGCTTGAATACCCTGCCGTCTTCCGGCTCGACGGTTCCAGATAAAACTCCCAGGAGAGACGACTTTCCGTCGCCGTTGCGGCCAACGATACCGATCCTATCGCCATCGTTTACACCCAACGTTACCCCGTCGAATACCTTCTTTGCCGCGTACTCCAGGCAGATATTCTCGCATCCCAGTGCAAAAGCCACCGCGCAAACACTCCCAACTTATATTTCTTGGCAGAAAACGCATAATCGCAAGCAACTTCCCAAAATAACCCACGGAAGATTGCATAAATATTAAATCGCGTCACATTGATTAACGTTCGTGTAATTTTTGGCAGATGTTACGAACGCTGTTGCTATCATACTTCATGTTTCTCTCAAGAATATTCGGGTTGAACCTTTGTGCTTCCATTGGTCCGCGTAATTCCGCACGGTTGGCGTGAGAACCGCCTGGCACCTACCAACTTGCACAATCTGGGTTCCATCTCATCCCCCATATAGCAACGCAATTCGCCGAGGAGGCATCATGCTAGACCAGTTTACCGACGTGCTCACATCGATAGACAGCGTGGTATGGGGACCCCCGATGATCATATTCATCATGGCCTGCGGAATCCTGCTGACGGTGCGTTTGAGGGGCCTGCAATTTAAACAGCTACCGCGAGCCCTGAAGTACATGCTCAAGAACGAGAAGGGTGGAGAAGGCGAGGTTTCGAGCTTCGGAGCCCTATGCACCGCACTTTCCGCAACCATCGGAACTGGAAACATCGTTGGAGTTGCCACCGCGGTATGCGCAGGCGGCCCGGGAGCACTGTTCTGGATGTTCGTAGCCGCATGCTTTGGAATGGCCACGAAATTCTCGGAGGGGCTTCTCGCAGTGAAATACCGCAAGGTGGAGAAGGATGGCCATGTGCTTGGAGGGCCCTTCTACTACATCGAGCGCGGAATGGGACCGAAGTTCAAATGGCTGGCCAAGCTGTTCGCATTCTTCGGCATGATTGCTGGAGTCATCGGGATTGGAACGATCACGCAGGTGAACTCGATCAACGGCGCGCTCAACAGCTTCTTCGATCCAAATTCGCAATTTGTTGCCATCACCATAGCTGGAGTGGACCACACATGGGTAACCGTGATCGCCAGCATAGTGATCGCGGTTCTGGTTGCCCTGGTTATCATCGGGGGAATCAAGAGAATCGCCAAGGTAACGCAGGTTGTAATTCCGGCGATGATGGTGTTCTACGTTGTGCTTATCGTTGCAATCATGGTGGTAAATGTAACCTCCATTCCAGCGGCAATAGCCACGATCGTCGAGGCGGCATTCAACCCAGCTGCTGTTACCGGAGGCTTGGTTGGGAGCTTCATCGTTGCCATGCAGATGGGAGTTGCAAGGGGCATCTTCTCAAACGAGGCTGGCCTTGGATCCGCGCCAATAGCCGCGGCTGCCGCACAGACCAACGAACCTGTTCGCCAGGGACTCGTGAGCATGACCGGAACATTCATCGACACCATCGTAATCTGCTCGCTCACCGGCATTGCCATCGTGATCACCGGAGCCTGGGATCCATCGCTGGCCCTGCAGGGTTCGGCGGTAACCATGTACGCATTTGACCATGGGCTGCCGTTCCTGCCCGAAGTCGTGACATCGTTTTGTCTTATGCTTTGCCTGTTGCTATTCGGCTTTACCACGATCCTGGGTTGGAACTACTACGCTTCCCGCTGCGTCGAGTACTTTTTCAACGGCAGCAGACGCGCAGTGAAGGTTTACAACTGGCTATGGGTTATCGCGGTTTTCCTGGGGCCATACATCACGGTGTCCGCCGTTTGGACGATAGCCGACATCTTCAATGCCTTCATGGCCATACCCAACATCGTTGCCTTGATAGCCTTGTCTGGAGTGATAAAGCGAGAGACGCAGGATTACTTGCGACGCCTCAAAATCGGCGAGGTCATAGAATATCCCGACGAAGACGAGGTACCCCAAAACCATACGCGCAACGTGGAAGCATGTGTGCAAGAACGCGGGCCAGAGAAGTCGCGTCCATTGGGATGGATGAGCATGCCAGCGAGTGTACGCGAACCGGCATCGCATCCGAAGACCCATCGCGTTCGCGGATCCAGCCCGAGAACCCATCGCTTTCTCAGCTCCAGCCCACAGCCCCATCGCGTTCTCGGCCCAATCGTTCCAGTAGCCCCATCGTTCCCGTAGGCTCTGCGTGATATGACTTCCGTTGTCTTTTCGGAGGAGCCAGTAAAAAGAAAAAGCCCAAGGTCATATGCCTTGGGCTTTTTATTGGTCCGATTCCATTGGCTGAATTCGCAGCCTGGCATGCCAAATCCGCCACGCCATCCGTTGTCTAGACGTTCTAGCCGTTCGCTAACTTTCTCTCGTTATTTCACCCTGTACATGTAGGTTAGGTCGCTATCGGCCACTCCGGTTGGATTCGTGATGATCTTGTGCAGGTCGGAGATGAAATCTCCGATCTCCATGGAATCCTGATACATGCTCTGAGTGGTGCAGAAAACCGTCCCTGCCTGTACTGCCTTGAAGTTGGCTAGCAAATCGCTCTTGCTCTCAAGATCGGCGATCGTGCCTATCTCGCCATCGATTGTGGAGTTGTAGATCACGATATCCGCATCCTTGGCAGCTGCATAGAACTGCTCCATCTGCATCTTTACCGTGGAAGAAGAGTTTCCGTCGTCGCCTGCAGCATCTGCAAGTATGTAACTTCCGCCGGCAAGCTCTATCATCTTCGGAACGTAATCGCTCGACTTGCGCACGTTAACCGCACCATTTGTTGTGATATAGAAGAACGCGACGGTTTTCCCGGTATTGGTATCATCCGCCGTCACCGCATCGGCCTTTGCCTTCTGATCATCGAATGCAGCGGTTGCAGCATCTTCCTTGTTGAGAAGGGCACCGTAAACCTTCACCCACTCGGCGCGACCCAGTGGATGCTCCTCGTAGCTGGACTGGTCCACCAGAACCGGAATCCCATATCCCTCGATAGCTTCCTTCACGTCCGGGTTGTGGTAGATCATCGTGGACTCAACCGCCAAATCGCAATGAAGCGACAGCATGCTCTCGTAATCCGGGGTGTTGTACTTTCCCGCATAAACCATGCTTCCGCTTTCCATGGCCTGCTTTGCCTCGGGAATGTACCAGTCGTCAGCCTGAGCGCCGGACATCTTGATGTTTCCGATGCTGTCTATTGCCCGAAACATATCCATGGTGGCAGTTGCCGCAAGATAGATGTTGTCCAGAGGCTGTTGCAGCACCACGATGCTGGAATCCAGATCGCTCGGAACCTCCGCGCCCTCAGGGACAATCAGGAAACTGCCCTCTTTGTTTATGGTGAGCAGCTTGTACCCGTTCTGGTAATAGTCCACGCTGAAGCCGGTTGCATAATCGAGCTGCATGCTGTGGTCGTAGGTAAGAGACGAGCTCACGCTTTTTGGATCTATTTGACCGCTGTTGCCCGAGCTAGAGCTGGAGCCGGACGACCCCGACCCGCATCCCGCGAGAGCGAACACCATGACTGCCGAGAGCGCCGCGGCAAAAACAACCGAGAGAGCTTTCCTGAGCTTGCGCATGTTCTATTTGCCCTCCCCGGATGCGTTCTGACCGTTGGATTCGGCTGAAGGACCAGCGTTTTTCTTCCTGTTGCGAACCACCAAGGCCACAACCACGACAACAACCACAACGATTACCACGATAACCACAGCCGCCACAGGGAAAGATCCTGATGCAGGAGCTGCAGAAGCAGAATCGAACGTAAGCGTGTAGTCGATTGCATGCGGTGTGCCCATTGCCGTGGTATCTGCCACTACCGAAATGGGCTCGTCATATGCGGTGATTGGAATCTGGAACACGGAGTTGCCATCGGTGTTAACCGGAAGATAGGTGTTGCCGTTTACCACCATATAGTCGTAGTTGCTGCTGCTCCACTCGATCTCTGCAGAAGCCTTCCCGCCCTGCACGGTGATGGCTGCAGGAGAGGATACAGTGGCCTTGCCGCTACCTCCGGCAAGGGCAACATTCATGGTATATTGGCCATCTTCGAGAGATGTGATGGCAGCACCCTCGAATGGATCTGCGCTGGAAGCTGCGGTGGCAGCTGTGGCCACATCGCCGGAATCTGCAGAGCCCTCGGCCATAGCAGTTAGCGGAACCCCAAAGCTCATAGCCCCAATCAGGGCAATCGACGCAATCCAGCTAGCAATACGCTTCATCGTACTTGCACTCACCTTCCGTTGTTGGATACCTCAGCTGCTGGGT
>CADBOM010000117.1 GCA_902796325.1 uncultured Coriobacteriaceae bacterium | reverse complement strand
TGGGGGTATGCGCTGGCCTCGTCGAGTGCGGCGAGGAACGCGTCGTCGCTGGCGTAGATGGACGAGAGGTCCCACTTATCTTGCTCGAGAATTTGGTCGCGGGGTGTGCCGGGAGCAGGGGCCGCTGCGGTTGCGGCTGCAGCGGCGGCTGCGCTGACGTTCTCCGCCGCGCCCGCACCTGCCGATGTGCCCTCCGTTGCGCCCTCAACCGGGCTTTCGGCTTGATTGTCGGTTGAGTTGGTTGGGTTGGTTGAGTTGGTTGAGTTGGTTGGCTGATCCATGTGAATGCCTCCTCACGCTATGGAGCGTTTGTTTGCTTGGTTTGATTATCGCGCAAGCGGGAAGTAATTGCTCGAGGTGCGCGCTCGAATGCTATCGAACCAGCGGGCCTCATCGGGTGAGGTGGGAGAGGGACAGGGATGGGAGAAGAGGTGGGGCAGAAGAAGAGGCGGGGGTAGGGGGTGTTTTTAAAAATCTTTTTCACGTTATAAGTCTTTTATTTGCAAACGCCACATACCCATAAAATATTCTTATAACGTAGACGAACTTTTTAAAATACACCCCCTAGGTGCGCACAGCCGAGGCTAACTTTTTGGCAAACTTTAAGGTGCTATGTTTAAGATGCTGAGGCTAACGATGCTGAGACAAACGGTGCAAAGCCCGAAGGTGCCAGGGAAATAGAGCAGGTTCGGGCACGCAAAGGCTGACGCTGGTAAGGTAACGAGGTAAAGCCAATAGCGCGGATAGCTTGGAGCGCGTATAGCTGGGAGTGCAGAGAAAAAAGTTGGGAGAGATGGCTCAGTGTATTGCATGAATTGCGGAACTCAAATCGAGGACGGGGCCAAGTTCTGCTACAAATGCGGCTGGAGAACGGACGTAGTACCCGGAGGGAGTGCACCCGGCGCTGCGTTCGGAGCAACCGTGCCCGGCGCCTCGTCTGGAGCGGCAGCAACCGGCGCCGCACCTGGTGCCGCAGTTGGGTCCGCTACCCGTCGCAAAGGCGCCACGGTCGACCTCACCGGAGCGCTCGGTCACATGGCCGATGCCCTCAACGAGGCAACGGGCGGAACCGGCCACGTTAACCTCAAGATAAGCGACTTCTTCACCAACGTCCCCAAGAAGCACAAGAAGGGAGAAGCCGCCGAGCTCTTCGCATGCGGAGCCCCATCAACCACTCCCGATATCAGGAACGTCTCCTCGGAGTGGCCGAAACCATGGGTTTACTCCCGTGTGTTCATCGTCCTCCTCATCACCCTCATAGGATGCATGCTGCTGTGGCAGGTGTTCCAAAACGAGCTTTCGTTCCCCGACGTCATGTTCGTTGGAGCATTGCTGGTGCCATTCACGGTGCTTATCTTCTTCTTCGAAACCAACGTACCCCGCAACATAAGCATCGCGGACGTGGTGTTAATGTTCTTCACCGGTGGAATCGGAGCCATCATCCTCATCTATCCTCTGGGGTTCCTGCTGCCTGGCAGCGGAGCCGGCGATTTTCTGCCGTCGATGCTCACCGGCATCATCGAGGAGGCTGCCAAGATTCTCATGGTGGTTTTCTTCATGAGCCGTATGAAGGGGCCGCGTTACATTCTCAATGGCTTGCTGATCGGCGCGGCTGTGGGCGCGGGCTTCGCGGTGTTCGAGTCGGCGGGCTATGCGTTCGACAACTTCCTCGCCTACTTCGTGGGGTCGGCCGGCTATGCGTCGAGCGATATCGAATGGCTGGGATACGGGTACGCGGGAATTACGGAGAGCGTTGCCGCCCGCGCGGTCATGGCCATTGGCGGGCACGTTGCGTGGGCTGCTGCTGAGGGTGCGGCAATCGCGATTTGCCAGAGCAAGCTGAGCTTGCGTGCTCCGAGGGCAGCCGTCGATTTCGTTCAGTCGGAGTCGAGCTTTAGCGGAGATTTCATCGGCGATCCGCGCTTTCTGGTGGTTGCAATCACCTGCATAGTGCTGCATGGACTCTGGGATATGACGATTCCGTTTATCGACGACCTGTACATCCCCGTTATCGTGGGACCTAAGTACGTGGTGCTTGTGTTCGTGATTTGGTTCGTTCTCGTGGTGATGATGAACAGGGGGCTCTCGCAGATAAACGATCTTACTGCTGGGCTTGCAGCTGCCGGGGATATCGACCAGTTCGTGGCGCCGAAACCGCAGACGCCGGGCTGGTCTGGCGTGTCGGACGATGCGTCTACGGGTGCTCCGATGACAAGCTCGGGAACTGCGAAAGCCGGCTCTCCGATGACAAGCTCGGGAACTGCGAAAGCGGGCGCTCCGGAAGTAGGCATGCCGATGGCGAGTGCAGGCGGTCCTAAGGCGAACGTCGCTGAACCAACGGGAGTTGCGGAGGATCCGGATGCCGTATCTGGTGCATTTGACCATGCAAGTCCAGCTGGTGCTACGAAACCAGCGTTCTGCTCAAGCTGCGGAGCTCCGCTAAAAGATGGCACGAAATTCTGCGGAGCTTGTGGAAAACCGGTTGAATAACATCCGCCAGGGTGAAGGTCGAGTAGCTGCTGCTAGGGCGAAGGTCGAGTAGCTGCTGCTAGGGCGAAGGTCGAGTAGCAGCTGCTAGGGTGAAGGTCGAGTGGCAGCTGCTAGGGTGAAGACCGCTGCAATCTTGCTCATATTAAGACAATACGAGAGTCCTTGGAACAAAGAACTTCGCTCCAAGGGCTCTCATTTGCTCATGTCTGTTGGCGCGCTAACAGCAGCAGTGCGCTGTCGATGCTATTGCGTTAAAGGCGCTGGTACGTGCGCTACTTTCCCAAAATTCGAGATTCGATGAAGTCGCAGATTTCCGCGGCATCATCGATGTCAAACGACGGCAGCCCCTTATGCTGGGCGACTTCGCAAATTTCCGGCATATCTGTGGCCACAGCGATGGTCTCGCTCGAATCCAGAAGGTCGGGGTCGTTCACGCGCTCTGCGTCTTTTGGATTGCCGGCTCTGAACAGCTCGATGCTCGGCACCCCACCGTGCCTGTAGCCTTCCACGACCACGATGTCCACGTCGGTCATTTCCTGCACGATTTCGCTGAACTCAAGCTCGTGGTCAAGCTGCCTGTACGACGCAACCATGTCGGGCGAGGCAATCACCGTGTGAACGCTGCCGGCCTGGGTGTGGCGCCACGAATCCTTGCCGGGCTTGTCGATGTCGAACTTCTTGTGTCCGTGATGCTTGATCGACCCTACTCTGTATCTGCGCTTGGTAAGCTCCTCGATAATCTTCACGGTGAGGGTGGTTTTGCCGGATCCGCTCTTTCCGATGAAGGCGATGGCTGGCACTGGCGCTGGACGTGGTGCTGACACTGGCGCTGGACGTGGTGCTTGCACCGGTGCTGGTGTCGATGACTCGGGTGACGACTGGCGATGCTCGTTGCTTGCAGACATGCTTCCTCCTCGCAATTGGTTTTCTGCTGCCAATTATACGGGTTGGTTGCAGGGGAGGATTAATTGGCCTTGTTTGTAGGAGTTGCTTGGTCGCTCTGGGCTTCTGCGCCCTCAGCGGCAGATGCGTCTGCGCCGTTCTTCTCCCTCGTGATCTTGAAAAACAGCACAGTGCAAACTATCAGCAAAACTGCACTTGCCACGCCGAAGGGCCACAACTCAATCTCAGTAGACGCCAATAGCGATGTTGGAACATTGGAGAAATTCGCCAGGCAATGACCGGCCACCGCGAGCCAGAACGATCCGGTGCGCACATATATAAGTCCTAGGAAAATTCCCATCACGAAGGTGAACGCAACCAGCAGCAATCCTCCAGAGCTCAAGTGCGCGCAGCCGAAAAGCAACGCGCTGATGATTACAGCAGCGGTGGTGCCAAAGCGCCTTTCCAAAATGGGAATCATGGTGCGACGGAAC
>CADBOM010000116.1 GCA_902796325.1 uncultured Coriobacteriaceae bacterium | reverse complement strand
TGACCAGGAAATCTGCGACCAGATCCTAGAAGCCCTGGACATGTGATTGGCAGCATCATATGAGCAGTTTCCGCAGCCTGAATATTAGCCACAGCTATAACGGCAAGGGCAGCCGCATTCTAAACGACTTCTTGCTACCAGTGCTTGAAGAGTCCATTTCGTACGACCGCATAACCAGCTTCTACACAGTCGATTCCCTGTTGGCAATTTCGCAGGGAATCGATTCGCTGTACTCCAAGAAGGGACGCATGCGTCTGATTATTGGAGTGCATAGCTTCCCATCCGAGATGGCGGAGGCAGAGCTGCGTCGCAAGCATCTAAGCGGCGAGATTGACCGCGTTAGGCAAGCAGTTACAACAGGGTTGGCTTCCATCGAGGATGAGTTGGTCAAACGCCGCGTTGCAACGCTAGCATGGATGATGGAAGACGGCTTGCTGGAAGTGCGGGTGGCTTCTGTTGAGGGCGAAGGGTTGTTTCACCCCAAAACATTGATCTTCCAGGATACCGAGGGCAACGAAATAGCCGCCGTGGGAAGTTCCAACGAAACAAGCAGTGGACTTGGCGGCAATTACGAGCAGCTTATGGTTGCAACTTCTTGGGATACCGCAGATGCAGTGGCAGACCAAGAAAGCTTCTTCGAGTCTCTGTGGACCAACGATAGCGACGATGCCATAGTTTCCGAGCTCACAGAAGAGTTGGCAGAAGCCATCACGCAAGGCATTGGCGCCGAATATGTAAAATCGCAGAAACCAAGCAAAGTTGCAACAAAGCCTACCGAAGGCATTCTGGCAGAAGCAGCGGAGATGCCGGCGAACTTCTTCGTATCGGGACACATCCCATCGCTGTTCCAGCATCAAGAGAGAGCCGTGCTGGACGCCCTTTCGAGGTGGCCGGTAAGGGTCTTGTTTGCCGACGAAGTTGGACTTGGCAAGACGTTCGAGGTTGCCGCTACTATCGCTTACCTCATGCGCTATGGAGGGGTACGCAGGGTTACGATACTCACTCCAAAAGCCGTTCTCAAACAGTGGCAAGAGGAACTGTCGGAGCATTTTGGCATGGAGGCATGGCTGTATGACTCTACTGCCAAACAATATGTAAGCCCAACTGGCAAAACCATATCGATGGGCGCGACCAACCCGCTTGGCAAAGGTTCCCCTAATATCACGCTCATATCTGCGCAATTAGCACGCGGAGGCAGGGGCAAGAAAGATATATTCCAACGCAGCGGGGCGATACTCCCAGACCTGCTGGCATTAGACGAGGCTCATTCGGCAAGAGTTCGCAAGGACATCAGCGGGTCTACGAAGTCAACCAAGATGTACAACATAATGGAAGCTGTAGCACCTAAAATCCCCCATGTAATTCTTGCAACAGCAACGCCCATGCAAACCGACGCGGGAGAATATCACTCTATGCTGAAGCTTCTCGGCCTTCCAAAGGCATGGCAGAAGCAGAGGTCATATGAGCTGTCCCTCAAACTCATAGCCAGCGATTACACGCCTAGCGCCAACGACGCATACCATGCTGGCAAGCTGCTTCGTTCAACCCTCACGATCATGAAGCCATCATTGAACGCCCTGTCTGATGCGGAGAAGGACGTCATCCAACAAGTCATGGACCTAGGACCAGATGCCGATTCCTATGATTTGGCAAGTCTTGTGCAATCGAACTGGAAGGCGTTCCGCCAGGTTTTTGTAAAGCTGCATCCCGCGAACTTGCTAACCGTGAGAAACACCAGGCGGTCGCTTGAGAACATTGGTTATGTGCTCCCCAAGCGTAATCTGATTGAGGAATCGATAGATAATTCGGCCGAGATACAGCTCTTCTATGCAATGGTAGATAAGTACCTGACCACCTATTGTTTTTCGGTTGAAAAAGCCCTGTACCCAGACAGAAAGCTGAATATCGGGTTCATAAGAACCAACTACCGGCAAAGAGTGGCTTCGTCTCTGCATTCTTGCAAAAAGAGCCTTGTCAGACGCATGCAGAAGATGGAAGCATATAAGAGATACCTGGAGAAAAACAACAAGAGCATTCAGAAGTACTCCAAGGATTTCACTCTAGAGAACGAAATAGACGAGCTGGAAGATGACGAGCTGCTAATGCAGGGAATTGATTCCGGTGAACTGAAAAAGCTTACAGAAGAGAAAATTGACCTCGACGATCTCGACCGTGCGCTGGATCTAGAAATCACTAGCATCACTCCCCTAATTAAGCTGGCTAACAAACTGCTGCAAAAATACGGCGATATGAAAATTGACAGATCGATTGCCGTTGCGCTTAAGCATTTGAAGAAAGGCGACAAGGTTCTGCTGTTCTCGCGCTATACGGACACGGTTGAAGCATTGGTAGAGGACTACCAGAGTATTCCGGAATCTGAGGGATGCGCCTTTGGTATTTACACTGGACAGAAATCTGTAACGATTTGCGATGACAGGGAAATTCCCTGTACTAAAGAGCAGATCAAGAGAAAGCTGCAGACCGGCGAGATAAAGATGATGTTCTGCTCGGACGCAGCATCCGAAGGCTTGAACTTGCAAGCAGCCAGAGTTCTCATAAACGTTGACGTTCCCTGGACTCCATCGCGCTTGGAACAGCGCATCGGGCGCATTGCAAGGTTGGGCCAGGTTGCCGATGAAGTTGACATCCACAACGTGTGGTATCCACACAGCATCGAGGCAAGGATGTACACGCGCATCCAGCAGCGCCTGAAGGATTCGAACCTAGCGATTGGCGAATTCCCAGATGTTGTTGCAGATGGCATTAAAGATGCGATTCTCGAAGATCGGGATGACGATGGCTTGGATAAGCTGCAGGAAATTCGCAATTCCAACCAAACGAAAGCCTTGGAAGAGCTGTGGAGCTCCAGAGCTGTTGAGAAAACAACCAGCGGGGTTATTCGCGACGGATTGATGGAAATTTGCGAAAACGAGCTCCCGCACGAATACGACGAGGAGATGGATCTGACCGTATTCGAAGTTCCCGACGGAAGCACCTTCGAGGCTACTTCCAAAGATGGAGCCGACGAGAGCATCAGCTACTGCGTATTGATTGATCATGGCATTGATTTTGAGATGGATAGCCTGAGCACGATTATCGGTGCAGACAGCAAACCAAGTGCATTCACGCTGCACGATGACGGCCGCTCCTACCTGGATCACGAGGACATCCCAGGCTTGCTACTTGGAAAACAAGTCGAGGCCGAAATGCCAATTGACACTTGGCCCAAGATGGTACCGAATCCAGCCGGATTGAGCATCAGCTATGCTCTGGAGGTTGAATCGCCGGAAGCGATAGCGAAGAGCCACAAGGGCGATGATGTTACAGGCATCAACAGCGCGACAAGCGAGAAAGCGAAGAAGAGTGCACCGGCGAAACCATTGCCAATCAAGCCCGAGCTCTGGATAGAAGCAGACGACAGCAGAAAATAGCAAAACAGCAAATAAACGCAGAGCAGTCAGCAAAGAGATTAGCTGGAGCAATCATTAAACATGGGCTGATATCGCGTCATGTCAAAGCAATACATGTAGAATGTTTGTATTAGAAAAGCAGTTTAGGTAGCACATATATGGTCTAGTTGCGCTGGGCTACGTGTAGCGAGAACGCCGTGCATGCGGCAGCACCCCATCAAGCACTCACAACGCGGAACACATGCAAGCACAAGGCCAAACCCAAAGCGGAGAGGAGGAGCCAAGTTGGAGCCAACCTACTTTGACAATAAAACCAAGATCGTGAAAGACGAGCTAGTTGCTCAGATTGGCAAAGGTAATCGCCTGTCCGTGGCATCCTCCCTATTCTCCATGTATGCATACAGAGAACTATCCGAGCAGCTAAAGCAGATAGACGAATTCAGATTCATCTTCACTTCCGATACATTTACGGCAAACCGCCCTCCCAAGGAAAAGCGAGAGTTCTACATCCCCCGTCTGGATCGCGAGCAGGGACTTTTTGGCACAAAGTATGAAATCAAGCTTCGCAACGAGCTAACGCAGAAAGCGGTGGCCTCAGAATGTGCCAAGTGGATAAAGGAGAAAGCGAACTTCAAGTCGTTCTCGGGGAATAGCAGCCTAGACACGTTCTTCGATATCGAAAAGAATGATGACGATATCGCATATATGCCCTTTGCCGAGTTTTCCACGAGCAAACTTGGTACCGAACATAAAAGCTCCGGCGCAAACTTTGGCACGACGATGCGCCTTGACGCCAGCCAGTCAAAAGAGCTCCTGCGTGCGTTCAATGAGGCTTGGGATAGCGGCGAGCTGCACGACGTAACAGACGCAGTAATCGAATCCATCTCGACCATGTATGCCGAAAACCCGCCAGAACTCGTGTATTACGCTGCGCTATACCGCATATTCAACGAGTTCCTTGACGACATCAACGACGATGTCCTGCCAAAAGAAGGCACTGGCTTTCGCCAGAGCGCCATTTGGAACAAACTGTACGACTTCCAGCGCGATGCCGCGATTTCCATTATCAACAAGCTCGAGACCTACAATGGCTGCATCCTGGCCGACAGCGTTGGACTTGGAAAGACGTTCACAGCACTTGCCGTGATCAAGTATTACGAGAGTCGCGGCTTTAGGGTGCTGGTGCTTTGTCCGAAGAAGCTCAAAGACAACTGGCTCACATACAACAATAACGTGGTCAACAATCCTATAGCTTCCGACAGGCTGCGCTACGACGTTCTATACCACACGGATCTATCGAGAGACAGGGGAATATCCGAAACGGGGATCCCGCTCGATACAGTCAATTGGGGAAATTACGACCTCGTAGTGATTGACGAGAGCCATAACTTCCGCAATGGCGCAGACTCGGCATCCAAGAACGACGACCGCGAGAACCGCTATCAGCGCCTAATGTCGCGTGTTATCCAAGAAGGCGTCAATACAAAGGTGCTGATGCTCTCGGCAACGCCAGTGAACAACCGCTTCCGCGATCTGCGCAATCAACTAGCGCTTGCCTATGCCGGAGACTCCTCGCTTTGGGCTAGCAAGCTAAAGATTGACAACGACATCGAGACCGTGTTCAAAAACGCCCAAAGCGTATTCAAACGCTGGAGCAAGTTGCCATACGAGCAGCGCACCACTGACAAGCTTACGCACATGCTCGACTTCGACTTCTTCGAAGTGCTGGACCAGGTCACAGTGGCTCGCAGCCGCAAACACATCCAGCGCCATTACGACATGAGCGCATTGGGGCCATTCCCAACGCGCAATAAGCCCATATCCAAGCGTCCGCACCTCTCGACGCTTAAAGGCGCCATCAGCTACCATGAAATCTACGAGGAACTGGACGACCTTAGCTTGGCAATCTACGTTCCATCTAAATACCTGCAACCAAGCAAGGTATACAAGTACACGAACGAGAAAAATAGCAACCTGAGCATGGCTGGGCGTGAACTGGGTATCAGCAAGCTCATGAACACCAACCTGCTCAAACGCTTGGAGAGTTCCGTTTGGTCGTTCCGCATGACCTTGGAGCGCATATTGCAGTACATGCAGAGCACCGTGAACCTCATAGAAGATTACAAGCAAAACAAGGGCGCCAAGATAATCGTGGAGGACGCGGACCCGCAATATAGGCTCGATTTGGATTCCGATGACGAAGACGAGATGTTCTACGAAGTTGGGAATAAAACCAAAATCGAATTGGAAGATTTGAACTGGGTTAGCTGGGAGCGCGATATCGAGGCCGACATAGACACTATCAATGTGCTGCTCAGCATGATCGTGGACATAGACCCAGAGCACGATGCCAAGCTGCTGGAGCTATGCAATCAGATTCGCGATAAAATCGAGAACCCCATAAACCCAGGCAACAAAAAGGTGATGATCTTCACCGCTTTTGCCGACACGGCGGATTATCTGTACGAGCACGTGTCTGAATTCGCAAAACGAAAGCTTGGACTCGAAACCGCTGCCATAAGCGGCAGCCAGGGCAAATGCACGATAAAATCCATGCCATCCGATATGGGATCGATTCTTGCATGCTTCTCCCCCATTTCCAAAGAGCGCAGCGTCGTAGCCAAGCAGTTGGAGGGCAAAGACATAGACATCTTGATTGCTACCGACTGCATCTCAGAAGGACAGAATCTGCAGGATTGCGACTATCTGATCAACTATGACATCCATTGGAACCCAGTGCGCATCGTGCAGCGTTTCGGACGTATCGACCGCATTGGATCAAAATGCGATTGCATTCAGCTTGTGAACTACTGGCCCGATGTGGAGCTGGACGAGTACATCAAGCTGAAGTCGCGCGTTGAAGAGCGCATGCGCATCACGGTTATGACCTCTACCGGCGACGATGACTACATCAATGAGGATGAAAAAGGCGATCTAGAATATCGCGAGCGCCAATTGCGTCAGATGCAGGAGGAAGTCGTTGACCTTGAGGATGTCCAGGGAGGCGTGGCCATCACGGACCTTGGGCTTAACGACTTTAGGATGGACCTCCTTAACTACTACAAGGAGAACCCCGAGGTAGATAGGCTGCCCAGCGGAATCCATGCAGTTGTTGAGGGTGAAGAACCAGGCGTGCTATTCGTGCTGCGCAATGTAAACCCGGGCGTGAATATACAGGGCAAGAACCAGCTACATCCCTACTACCTCGTGTACGTGAAGGAAAGTGGCGAGATATTGCATGGACATCTGAACCCCAAAGATTCTCTGGACGAAATGCGCCTGCTTTGCCGTGGCAAAAGCGAGCCCAACAAAGAGCTTTGTCGAGCATTCAACCGCGAGACAAAGAATGGACGTGACATGCACAAGCAAGCCGACCTTCTTAGAGATGCCGTAGGGTCAATCATCAAGGTAAAGACAAAGACAGACATAGATAGCTTCTTCGGTGATGGCACAACCAGCTTCCTAGAAGACGACATAGAAGGGTTGGACGACTTTGAACTCGTATGCTTCTTGGCGGTGAGACCAAAATGCTAGGACTGCCAAGCACTACGGAAGTTAGAAGGCGAATTCCAAAAGAGGCGTTTTACCATCGCCTAGATCCTGACAAGCGCACAAAAGATGAGTTTGTGCAGCTAATAGAGCGCATCGAGATTGTCAACAGCATCAAAGCGACAACAACCAACATTGCCGATGGGCAAACTGTGCATGAAATCGATGTATTGAGCATCGAGCTAAAAGCCTCGAAAGTTCCATATCGTGCGATAGAGCTAATTGCGAAAACCAACATGCACAAGTTGGTTTTTGTTTTGGCTCCTTTGGGGTCTGTTCTGATATATCGCAACAGTCAGTTTGTAGAAGCTAACATTGGCAGTTTGGTTCTATATGGCGACACGTTAGATGAATCTTGGAATTCAATGACGTCTCAGCTTGCTTACGGAGATGTTGAATGTTCCGATATAGACGCGAGACTTGAACGAGACAGAAAGATAGCCAAGCTCAAAGCAGAAATTGCTGAGATTGATAAAAAATGCTGAAAGACCAAGCAGAGTAACAAAAGGAACGAACTGTTTGCACAAATTCAAGATAAGAAACGCGAGCTTAAGCAGCTTGAGGAGGAATAACGGATGGAAAAGCTTGACCTCAATACCCCCGACCTCACGCAGGACAACATCGACAAGATAGCCGAGCTGTTCCCAGATGTCGTCACCGAGACGCTTGACGATGATGGGAACATCAGGCGCTCCATAGACTTCGACGCCCTGCGTGACGATCTCGGCGGAGATGCCGTATCTGGACAGCGTGAGCGCTACCAGTTCACGTGGCCCGGGAAGCGGGCAGCCAAGGCCGAAGCCCGCACGCCATTCGACGGCACTCTCCGACCCTGCCCGGAGAAGTCCGTGGACTGGGACACCACCCAGAACATCTACATCGAGGGCGACAACCTACAGGCGCTTAAGCTCATGCGCGAGACCTATGCGGGCAAGGTGAAGCTCATCTACATCGACCCGCCGTACAACACGGGACATGATTTCATATACGACGATGACTTCGCCCAGACCAGGGGCGAGTACGACGCCGAAAGCGGGGACTATGACGAAGAGGGCGGCAGGCTCGTGGCCAACCCCGAGTCCAACGGGCGCTTCCACTCCGACTGGTGCTCGATGATATACCCGCGACTGCTTCTGGCGCGTGACCTGCTGACCGACGACGGTGCCATCTTCATCAGCATCGACGACAATGAGCTTGATAATTTGATAAAACTTGGGAACGAAGTATTCGCTGAGAATAATTTCGTTGCTTGCCTGACAAGGAAAGCATTACACACTGTTAGAAATTCAAGCAAAGATTTTAATAAAAATACTGACTACGTCCTTGTTTGGCTAAAGGATAGGCATTTTTACGATGCAGATAAACGACTCTGGTTCAGGCAAAGGGGAGACAAATCCGAAAACTATCCGTTCGACGATAAAGATGGGAAAGGACGTTATAAGCTTGACCCAATATATGCTCGAAATTATATGGAACCGTATACGTTTACATTTAATAACGGCATCGTTTGGGAGGCGCCGCAGGGTTCCTATCCAAGGTATTCCGTGGATACCCTACGGAGAATGGACGACGAAAATGAGCTCGTCTTCTCTCCGACAGGGAATGTAAGCGCAAAACGCTATCTTGCTCGTGTTCAGGTGGGTCAACCACCCGATGCATTGCTTCGAACTGAGAAAGTTGGCTACAACAGCAATGGCACAAAAGAGCTGGCACAAGCTCTCGGGATTGACAAAGTCTTCTCCCAACCGAAACCAATTGAATTAATCGGATATTTGCTCTCGTTGGTGCCGAGTGAAGATTCGATTGTCGTTGACTTTTTTTCAGGCTCGGCTTCTACCGCAGAAGCTGTAATAAGATTGAACGTCGACACTGATGGTAATCGGAAGTTTATCCTTGTTCAACTTCCGGCACTGTGCGAAGCAGGAAGCAATGCGGAGCAAGCGGGCTTTGCCACACTCTGCGACATCGGGGAGGAGCGCATCCGTCGAGCAGGCAGGAAGATCGCCGAGGAGGTCGAGGAGGCCAACAGGCAGCTGAAGATCGGCGAGGACCCGAAGCCGGTCCCCGACATCGGTTTCCGCGTCTTCCGCGTCGACTCCTCCAACTTCCGGGACACCTACGAGGAGCCGGGCGACGTCGACCAGTCGCAGCTCTCCCTCTACGTCGACAACCTGAAGGAGGGACGCACCCCGGAGGACCTGCTCTTCCAGGTGCTGCCGAAGTTCCGCATCCCCTACTCGGCCAAGGTCGAGAAGAGGGACGTTTGCGGCAAGGAGGTCTTCCTCGTGGAGGACGGCCAGCTCGTCGCGTGCTTCGACGCGGAGGTCGGGGTGGGCACCATCGAGGAGATCGCGAAGGCCAAGCCCCTGTACGCCGTCTTCCGCGACGCGTCTCTTGCAGACGACGCCACCGAGGCCAACTTCGAGGAGCTCTTCAAGACTTACAGCCCCGACACCATAAGACGGGTTATATAGGTGATTGCAAATGCAGTTCAAATTCAAGATACAGCAATATCAAACTGACGCAGCAAAGGCAGTGACAGACGTATTTGAGGGTCAACCAAACTCGGACCCGTTCTCATACTTGCGTGATATGGGTCGCGCTCAGACATACAAGGGTATGGAAGCAGCTTTTGACCCCTCTCAAATGGAAGCAACGCTGGGATATGCAAACGCTCCTCTACGTCTGAGCTCTCAACAACTACTCGACAACATACATAAAATACAACGCCGGAACCAAATAGTTGCATCCAAAGACCTCTCTAACAATATAGGTGCCGTACAGCTAGACGTAGAGATGGAAACCGGAACAGGAAAGACGTACGTTTACACAAGAACGATGTTCGAACTCAATCGCCTATACGGTTGGACGAAATTCATCATCGTTGTGCCTTCTATTGCCATTCGCGAGGGCGTGTACAAATCGCTCCAAAATACAGAGCAGCATTTCTTCGAGCAATACGGAAAGAGCATTCGATATTTCATCTACAACAGCAGCCGGTTGGATGAACTAGACATATACTCGGAAAGCTCTGACATCAATGCGATGATCATCAACATGCAGGCTTTCAACACCTCCATGAAGGAAGGCGGGCATTCAAAGGAAGCCCGAATCATGTATTCGGAACGCGATATTTTTAGAAGCCGTCGCCCAATCGATGTTATTGCCGCAAACCACCCCATCATCATTCAAGATGAACCCCAGAAGATGGGTGGAAAGGCAACCCAAAGCGGCATCAAGCGCTTTCAACCGCTGTTTTGCTTGAATTACTCTGCGACCCACAAGGAAAAGCACAACCTGGTTTACGAGCTGGATGCACTAGATGCCTACAACCAGCGTCTGGTTAAGCGCATAGAAGTCAAAGGCTTTGAGCTCAAGAATATGCGCGGCACTGATGGTTACCTGTATTTGCAAGACGTTCTTGTAACAAAGACCCATGAACCTCAAGCGGTAATCGAATACAAAAAGGTTAAAGCCAACGGCACAGTACGCAAAGTTTCCGGGCGTTTTGATACCGGTGACTCCATCTACGACGCATCGGGAGACACAAAGCTGGAGGCATATCGAGATTTCACCATTGCACCAGATGGAATCGTGCCCGATATGAATGGCCAGCTTGCCCATGTGACTTTCCTCAATGGAATTACGATTTACAAAGGCGAAGTCTATGGCGACTCCACAGAAGACGACGTACGCCGCGTGCAGATTCGCGAGACCATCAAGAGCCACCTCCAGAAAGAGGAGGCGTTGTTCGAACGTGGGATTAAGTGCCTCTCCCTCTTCTTCATCGATGAAGTGGCAAAGTACCGCGCATACGATGATGACGGCAACGAGCTCACGGTTGGATACGGCAAGGTGTTTGAAGAAGAATACCAGCACGAAGTTGACAGGATTCTTGTTGAGAAAATGATTTCTCCCGAATATCGCTCTTATCTGGAGGGCATTTCTGCCCATGAGACTCACAAGGGCTATTTCTCCATCGACAAGAAGGGCCATGCAGTAGACAAGATTACTAGCTCTGGGGCGGTTGGAAAACTCTCCTCCAAAGATCTGGAGAACGGCGTTGACGACGAGAGCGCATATGACTTGATTCTCAAGAACAAAGAGCGCTTGCTTTCATTTGACGAGCCGACCCGCTTTATCTTCAGCCACTCTGCGCTGCGTGAAGGCTGGGACAACCCCAACGTGTTCCAGATCTGCACGCTCAAGCATTCGGATTCCGAAACCGGCAAACGCCAGGAAGTTGGCCGTGGTCTTAGGCTGTGTGTGAATCAAAATGGCGATAGACAGGATGCTGCACTTCTTGGAAATGACGAGGTGCAGCGCGTAAACGAGCTCACCGTCATTGCATCTGAGAGCTATGAGAACTTCACGAAGTCGCTGCAGAGCGACATTGCGTCCGGTCTGCATGACAGGCCCAAGAAGATTACGAATGATTTCTTCGAAGGCAGAATTATCGTTGATGAGGAGAACGGAACAGAGATTACCTTCAATGACAAAGATTCTAATGTAGCCTACTTCTTCCTCGTTCAGAACGGTTTAATAGACTACGATGGGCAGCCAACAGATAAATTCCGTGATGATGGCCTCACTGCTGAAATTATTGAATCTATGCCCGAGGAGCTGAAACCAAAAGCTCATGCAATAGAAGCTTTAGTCAAGAGCGTATATGATCAGCATGCACTTGACGGCATGATCAAGAATGCCCTCGTAAGCAAGGTTTCCGAAAACAAGTTGAACGACAACTTTGCCAAACGCGAGTTCCAGGAGTTGTGGAATCGCATCAACCACAAGCATGCTTACACGGTTGAATTCGACGAGAACGAGTTCCGCAATGCTGCAATCAAAAAGATCAACGAAGAGCTGGTTGTAACTCAGCTTTCGTATGCTTTGACAACAGGAAAGCAGAAGAACAAGGCGACCCGCGATGACTTGAAGAATCGCGAGCAATTTGCAGTTAAATCGTCATCCACAGAGTCTGTGGACTTGGGAGTTACCACTGGCGTTAGGTACGATCTCCTTGGAGAGATATCCCAAGCTGCAACCATCACGCGCAGAAGCGCCGCTGCAATTCTCGGTGGAATAATGCCGGACAGGTTTGCTCTCTATGCCAAGAACCCCGAGGAATTCATTGCCAAGACATCGAAGCTGATAGTTGAAGCCAAGGCAACTATGGTTGTAAATCACATCACCTATCACGAGCTCGAAGACCGCTATGACAGCGATATCTTTGCCGAGCGCATGCCAGAGAACATCACCAAAGCGCTCAAGGTAAACAAGAATGTTCAGGACTACGTGTTCCCAGACTCGCAGGGCGAGCGCGATTTTGCAAAAGACTTGGAAGCTGGCGAAGAAGTGGTTGTTTATGCAAAGCTGCCGCGCACCTTCCAGATTCCAACCCCGATTGGCAATTATGCACCAGATTGGGCAATCGCTTTCAAAGAAGGCAGCGTGAAGCATGTTTGCTTCGTGGCTGAAACCAAGGGATCGCTTGGTTCTTTGAACCTGCGTGGCGTGGAAAAAGCAAAAATTAACTGTGCAAAGAAACTCTTCAACGAAATGAGCACGGAGGACGTGCGTTACGACGTTGTGCACAGCTATGACGATCTTTTGAATATAGTTAGTCAGTAGAGAAGCGACGCCTGCAAAATAGCTCGCGAAAACAAAATTGGGGTGCATCTCAACCGAGATGCACCCCATCATTTACTGACTATCTTTCGCGTATTTATCCGAAAGCTTCTTCAACATTATCTTGTTAATCGGCTTCCAATCCTTATATACGTAATACGTGCCGTCTCCAATGATTACCGGCATCTTTGTGTAGAACCTGGCCTCTCTTCCGTCAGGCGCCAGCACCCTTAGAATTGGATGGCCAACATTAAGCATCCTTTGGGACTCGTTGCTGTCAGTCAGACTCTTCTGCAAAGCAGAGTTCGCACATACCGCTTTTATCATCTCAAGCGTATCTGGTTCGATATCATTGACAGATCTTATTCTCCTAGCCTGCTTTAAGCGTTTCTTCTTTGCATCTGACGTCTTCTTGTCTGGGTTGTTACCTTGTGCGTGCCTTCGTGCAGCTCTAGATGGTGTAAAGCCTTCGGGTATCCCTAAGTTCTCATCTACAACCCTGCCAACATCAGCTGGCCAAGCCCTGCCATCAGAAACGTAACCTTTCCCGCTGGCTGTCCTTAATGCGCTGCTTCCTTCTCCATGCTTCTCAGTACGCTTATCACCTTTGGATGCGTCAGCGACGGTGGGGGTTCCTCCGGCACTCTCCTTGGGGGTACTTTGATTTTCAGCAGCTTTAGGCGCAACAGCAATATCTGAATCCTCTCCAGCGTCCTCCTTGGGGGTACTTTGATCTTCGTCAGTAGGCGCTTCGGTTTCACTGGTTGTTTTCTCTGCGACGCTATTCCCAGCAGCATCTTTTCCGATTGCAGGCTCTGGCAACTCGCCGCTAGGCTTCGCAGCATCTGCAGCACTCAACTCGTCGTTACCAGCGGCAGGCGCTGCTTCATTTGCCTCTTCTCCAGAGTCCTCCGCACCCGCAAGGTCGTTCTTGTTCTCCGGCTCTGATTTTGCCGCACTTGCCCCTGATGCAGCCACATGCTTAGGTGTCTTAACCGGCGAGTCCTCTGTAACTTCGGTTTTGAAATCTTCGTTGTCGGGAGCTTCACCTGGCACGCTAACTTCCACTTTTCGAGAATCAACTCCCAAAGGATTCTTGGAGATTCCGAGCTGCTCGAATACTCCATCCAGCATGTTCATGCCAGGAAGAACCGTGGCGATTCCATCGGGAACCTCGAAGCTCGAGGCAAACCAAGACGAGCCCTGGTATACGCGCAGCTCCGGCTTATCTCCCCTACCGCACAGAAGCCAAAGCGAGTCTGGCCTTGGTTTGGTAGACGACGCGATGGACCCCTTGTACTTTATGTAGCAATTTTCAAAGCACGATTTCGCATCATCATGCGTTCGATCGCCCCTCACGCTTTCTATAAGCATGAATTTCGCATCGAGAACAACCTGAAGCTCTTCGCCATCTTTGCCTGAGTAAAGAATCAAGAAATCCGGCGTCCAATACGAGTCTTTTCCTGCTCTAAACGGCAACATCGCAGTCGTACGGTGAAGCGTTATGCCAGCCTCTTCCCGTGCATCTCCGTATATGACAGGCTGGTAATAAATCCGGGCCTGCTCACCATTTCGCACCAGATTGTAAAAATTGGCAACCTGCTCTTCGTTTTCAAAATACATGGACTCCAGCGAATATTTATAAGCCTGAATTGGCTCGTCAATATCTCCGCCAGGTTTAAATCCAGCGCTATCAAACCAATTGAGCAGCTCATAGAGCACATAGTACTCATACAGCTTGTCCATCCTGAAGGTCTGCAGCACAATACCTTCTCGCAGCATGTCGAAGTCGCCAAAATCTACCCATCTCTCCATGGCTTTGAAGAGCTTTGAATAGTAGTCGACCTCCTGGAATACCTTAGACCTCCTGGGTAGCCTGAACCTAACCTTGGTTACGTTGGGCAATGCCTCCGTATAGCGTCGCCTTTCAGACAGAACTCTGCGTTTCATCTCGTTTATTTCGTCAACAAGAGGCTTCTCTCGCTCCAGGCACACCTCGACAAGCATGAGCGAAGGCAGCAAATATTCCCCAGAATCTATCTGCTTGAGCTTGCTGGCCATATCTTCAAGACGTTGAGCTTCATCGGAAGCCTTATCGGCAATCCTGTTAACGCCTATTAGAATCTCGTCGATGAATGCCAGGATCGCCCGGTTCTCGACGTTGTCAAACGACCTGACCGCAACCTCTGTTTGAACCTTATCTGCCAGGTAATCCTTCTCGTTTATCTTCACACCTCGCCCATTTTGGGCTTCGTGCAGCACATATGGATTCTTCGCCATCCAGATCAGCTCGTTTCGGCCCATCTTTCTGGCCTTGCGAGTATCGACGATCCTTTCTTCCTTCAGAATACGCACATGAGGTCTTGTCCTGATATACGGCAGGCACGCTTCCAGAGCTCCCACTGCATCTCCTATAAGATGCAGGTACGAGCGCAGGGTCTTAGATGCATCGGCAACCTTTCCGCTATCAAACAAAGCCGGATTGTTCTCTGCTTGAATGCTGGGCGCAAGCATCCAGCTCATGGCCGAACTCGTCTTATCGCCCAACATCACCTTCAGAATTTCATCGATAGAGTAGCGCTGCCCTTCGTCTGCACATGCGCATGGGATGTCCCTCGTTAGCAGCACATTGTCTTCATCGCCAGCATTGCCAAGCAGTATGAGCTCTATCGTGGCAAAGCCATAAAGCATCGCGAACAGCTTGGATACACCCTCTGCACCACCTAGCATTTGGTACATAAAGTATTCTTTGCCGTCGATGTTCTCTTTATGCCCGGGAATCATGTACAGGCTACACTCGACCGCATCTGAATCGTTGACAGTTATGGCTGCCTTCGCGGAACCGATCTCCTCGTTGCATAGCAATAAGACCTCGTACGGCGCGCCGCTGCGAATTATTCCCTCGTATGTAATCTGGAGATTCGATCCTCTTGCAGAGGCAGAGTAAAGCGAGAAGGTCTCGTATGTTCTCTGCCTCCCATCAATAAGACGGAGAAGGAATCTCGTGCGTGCCTTAGGCGAAGTATTGATAGAATCCACTGTCATCGCCAAGTTCCAGCATGCGATTCACGCGCTTCTTCATCAGCGGCAATCCGCTTATTCCATTTAGGTCCTCGAGAAGTGGACGCACTCTGTCTTCGGTTCCGGAAATCAATGGGAGCACCTTTTGGGTTACCGCAAAATCGACAGGCGCATATGCGCTGTCAGCGGTTGACAAGTCAAGCAACTCCCCTGCTACCGCCAGGTAATTCCTGATCATCTTCTGGCTTCTTGGGCTCACATCGCGCCTATGGTTTGCGCATATGCCAAGTACTTCGTTGAGCTTCGTCATTTGATCCGTCTTGAGTATTGCGTCTCCAGTTGCACCGAATGTCTGCTGCAACTTGCCATAGGAGAACGGGAGTTTCTTGGAAGAATAGACAGTCTCGGACATATCTTCCGAAGACTCAAAGTCAAGCTGATTTGGATCCAACGTGATAACCCAGCTACGATCCAGGAAACGAGCGGAAAGCTCCTCTGTAGTGTGATCGAAATTAACAGTTGCTATGAACCGCACGTATTCTGGCACCGAGAACGATTCTGCACCTCCCAATGACAGGGGTACCGCCTTTTGATTGAACGAGTCGCAGGCGTGCAGGAACGGGGACCAATAATGCTCGATCGATGAGAGATTGGCTTCGTCCAGCAAGAACATGAATGGGGCAGTCTTGCCATTGTCAGCCTTCGTCTCGAAGTTCAGTCTTTGGAATGCATCGAAAACCTCGACGTTCGACTTCTCCATCTCCTTTGAGAACGGGTTGTAGTATCCGATAAAATCCTTATAGGATGTCCAACCACGCTCTACCGGAACCTCTACATAACGGTCGACTTCTGGGCTCGTTAGTCCAATTGCAGAAGCCAATATATTTGCAAGGCTCGTCTTTCCAGTACCAGGCAGCCCGGCGAAGGTAGTTACATACCCCTGCGTAATGCAAATCATCATGTTGATTACTTCGTTGATGCTGTAATCACGTCCAGCATCTTCGGTAACAAAACTGTAGATTTCATCGATGAGCTCATCGGAGGATAAATCTTCTTCACCCTCACGATATTGGAGGTTCTGCATATCTGAATCCTGCTCGTCAGAAGAGTCATCTTCATCATCTTTATGCATTAGAGCAGACACGACTTGGTTCACCATATTGCTTTCGAGGATCTTGGAAGAAACCTGTACTTCGTCGCTCATGTTCTGGATGATCTCTCGAGTATTCTTTTTAAGAAGCACCTCGTTTTCACGCATCGTATCTATCTTCTTCTTGAGATCTCCTACTTGTTTCTCAAGGTCGTATTTCCTTTGCCTAAGTTTCTCGGTGTCGGTTCTGATTGATTCCTCGAGTTCTTGCTGCTTGGCTTTAAAGCCGTCGTTTAGGTCGGCGAGTTTTTCTTGTACCTGCGCTAGTTCAGATTTAGCAGATTCGGCAGATTCCTTAGCTTTTGCTTCTTCAGCTCGATAACGTCTGACCTCCTGATCTACCTTCTCCTTTACCTGCTGGTTCTCGATCGCCTTTTTATAGAAACTGGAGAAGTGCTGATCGTTCTCGAGAACAAACTTGGCAACCTGCTCCGGGCTTGCCTGCTCGATGGAGTTCAGCTTCATCTCATCAGGCAGGTTAACCCAGGCTTCGGTCGAGCTCACAAGCGCTAGAAGTCGCTCTTTGCGATCATCGTCCAGTTTGACTTTAGACGTGGTTTCAGCACATGCACGGATAGTAGTTTCGAGCTTTCGCGCAACGTTTTTTGATAGACCAGCTTGATTTCGAGCAATATTCTTCAATGCATTAAGCAGATCATCGTCGCTAATCCAATCAATGAGATTGGAGCTGCTATCAAACTTGAGCTTGAATTCATCGGCAGAGATAAACTGGGCAACCGAATACCCATCCTTATCTTTCAACGTTAGATTTAGGTTAAAGCTCGACTCTCTAAAGTTTCCGATTCTCAAATCGTAATCGGAGCTCGCTTTAAGTATTAGCTCAGCAGGGTCAGCGCCAATCGTGCATTCAAATGGGCCATAGAACCTTCTGCCTTCTACATCATCCACCGCGATAACTATCAATTTTGTTTGGGGCTGAGCATCCTCTACGAAACGTTGGACTGGACCACTTACAGGTGCAGAAAAATCTATCTCCTCTTGAATTTCCACTACTTGCATCAGCTTGGAAGACAGAGGGTGCTGCGATAGTTTCCTAAACTCGAAATAGGATTTTCCGGGTGCGCGTCCAGGGTCTAGCACTCCGTTATATCTGCTTTGCTCCATGTCGGGATAGTTGAAATTTTCCTTCAATTCGTCATCGTTGATTTTCATGATGACGAGGTTCCCATATTTTTCCTCTACGTCCGAAGCATTGTATTGGGCCACCATCGATAGCGGGAGACATCCAATATCGGGAAATGCGGTAGCCTCAATGTGAGAAAACTCATTGTTTTTATACAAGAACCGCGGATATGTGAAACAACGCCGCGAGTCTCCGTATGGATATTCAACGTATGTTAATAACTCCTGCTTTAAGCAATCGTCAAATTCAGAAATCGATTTATCTGTTATTTGTAGAGACATATGGCCGCTCCGTAATGGCTCAAACATGGTAATTGCAATCTGCCTACTATCGTAACCTGCCAAGGTTCAGAAACGGCTGGCTTTTACATCCAATTAAATATTCGCAGGGTTAATTTCCATTGGTTTTCCGGGTGTTATAGGTAATCCCTATAGACACAACTGACCCGTCACATGCGATTCAAGACGCACTTATCGCCATACGAGTACCTGTTACTCCTCACAAGCCTACCCAAACAGAAAAGGAGCCGTCCATTCGGGCGGCTCCTTTCATCTGGCCTGATTGTTGTTTTGGCTGCATACTCTTCCGGAAATCCCTTGGCTATATTGTCGCCCCACGATGAGAGTTGGACGGGTTCGTAGATGATGTTCGCTCCGGTCGCCGCGTTCTCGCCCAGTTCGCTCCGGTCGCAGCGCTCTCGCCTAGCGAGCCCGAAGCACTCCACTCCCTCGCTTACCTGCTCAAATGCACGGAGGGCTGCACCTTCACCTTGTTGGCGTCGAGGGTAGCGTCCAAGGTCTTGCGGAAGATAACGAAGCGCTGCCACAGAAACTCGGTGATGCCGTTCAGCAGCAGCGTGATGATCATGACCACGAAGTCGTTAGCGCCCATAGTCACGCAGTATTGCCCCAGGATGGTAGACACAGGCGTGAACACCGCGTAATAGACAGCTTCCTGCGCGATGCCGAACATGTAGTTCCCGTTGGAATGGAAGGTAAAGCGCCTGTTGAGTGTGAAGTTCCAGATAACGCTTATCACGAGAGCTATGAGGTAGCAGGGCCAGTATGGCCAGATGTCTAGCTGCTCCAGAAGGGCAAATACCACGGTCTCGATAATGCCGGCAGATGCCGCCAGCAAGAAGTACTTTATCGTCCTGAGAATTTCCTTTTTCATGTTTCCGCCCTCCTGCTTGCCCTGCATCTTGCTTTCTGTCCATCGTGTGCGACGGGCGCCGTCCGTGCGCCGCGTTTGCGCCGTCCCGCACCGCGGTCGCCCGCCTCTGGGGCCGCTGTCGCCCGCCTCCGAGACCGCCGCTCGGCGCTCGCCACGTCGCCGCCGTAGCCCAGCGCCGCCCTGCGTCCGCGTCCCTACATTACGCCATCCAGCTGACCCGATTCCGCCAGCATCTTCGCCTGACCAAGCGCCACATCTAGCCTTGCCAGAACATCCTCGGCCGTCTCCCTCGGCATCAACAGCCCCGGCTTAAACTGCAACGTGGAGCGGTCGTAATCTGCGAACACCGCCCAGATCCCGTTCTTCATAAGCGCCGCCATAAGAGCCATGCCGCCCATCGGGTGCGCCGTATGCAGCCCCATAATCACGCCGCATTGCCGCACTTCCACCAAGAAGTCGGAGTGTTTCTCCTGGATCTGCGCCAGCCCATCACCAAACACCTGCGTGAGCATCTGCACGTTCTCAACAGTCTGCGGGCGCGTGAGAATGTCCATGACCTTCGACACCACGATGCACCCAAGCTCCGACGCCGTGAACGAAGACACCTGCGCAAACCCGTCCTTGTGAAGCCAGCTGCCCGACTCCTCGCTCATGATCACCGCCGACATGGGGTAAACGCCGCCCGAGAGCCCCTTGCCCGTCACTATCATGTCGGGCGTGGCCCCGTACTTGCAGCAGCACCACATCTCCCCGCTGCGCAAAAGGCCCGTCTGCACCTCGTCGGCTATGTAGAGCGCCCCGTACTTGTGGGCAAGCTCCTCCACGCCCTTGTGGTAGCCCTCCGTGGGCATTGGAAATCCCGCCGTAGCGGGGATGGTCTCGATCAGCACCGCCGCGGTGTCGCCCAGCTTCAGCACCTGTTCCAACGCGTCAAGGTCGTTATAGGGAACGTGGGTGTACCACTGCGGGTCGGGCTTCATGCCCCAGAATTCCGAGAACACCTCCGAGCCCGCCTCCATCGCAATTCCGGTGGAGCCATGGAACGAGCAATCCAAGCTCACCACGCGCTTTCGCTTGGTGGCATAGCGGGCGAACTTCACCGCCGCGTCAATGGACTCACCGCCCCCGTTGTGGAAGCAAACGTACTTCATGTTTTGGGGAGACACCGCCAGCAGTTTCTCGCACGCCTCGTTCTTATAAGCCGAGGGGAAGTAGTGGTTGCCGGCGTCGACCTTGCCAAGTCCGTCGATGAGCGCGTCGATGACCTCCTGGTTGCGGTGTCCCAGGTTGAACACGCCGCCGTTGGAGTGCATGTTGATGTATGAGTTGCCGTCGAGGTCCTTGAACACGCTGCCCTGGCGCTCGCCCATCACCATCTCCACCCCGAAGCCGTGGAACACGTCCACCTTGTTGGGGTTCCAAACCTGTGCCGCCTCGGTGTATATCTCGTGCGCTTCCTCGCTCATGTTGGGTCTCCTCCGTTGTCGTTTGTTGCCGCCCGCCGCGGGTAGGGCGCCCGCGCTTCATGCGGCGCGTTGCCGCCCGCGCGATGCCGCGGAGTTTGCGCTAGTGCGATGCCGCGGGCCGACCGCGTCGCGCTCTGCCGCGGGCCGGGTGCCGTCGCAAGCTGACGCGGGGTTGCGAGCTGGCCTGGCTCGCTGCCCCGGCCGGCCCTCTCAGCAGTGGCCGCTTCTGGCTGTAACCGGCGCCAGAACCGTCCGCTGCCCGCCCGCGCTCGGGACTCGCGCCACGCGCCACGCGTGCCGCCGCGCCCCCTACGCGCTCATCGCCGCAGCCGCGCCCGAACCCGAGCCCGAGCCCGACTCCGCCACAGCTCCCGCCGCGGCCGCCTTCGCTGACGCCGCCTCGGCCTCCGCCTGGGCAGCAGCCTCCGCCTTGTCCAAGATCTCGCAATCGTGCAAATATCTCTTGCCCAAAACCACTGTCCCCTTCTCATAGAAGGCCAGGATCTCTGGAGTAAGCTCCGCCGCCTCTCCACTTCCACCGGCAACGCAGCCAATGCGGCAGATCAAGCTCTGCAGCATGCCCAGGCGCCTCATCATGATGAAGGTTGGAATCTCGGCCTTGTCCGCATCGGAAAGCGGACGTATGGTCTCGTAGCCCGCAAGGATCTCGTCCACGATCTCCTGCAGGTCGGCGCGGTGCTCCATAAGCGCCACGGCACCGGCGATGTCGTACATGTACCAGCCCTCGCCGCAGTCGTCGAAGTCCAGCACGGTTATCTTGTCGCCATCTTGTAGGAGGTTGGCAGCGCGCAGGTCGCTGTGAATCATGCCCCATCTATCGGGGGATTTGCCGTATTTGCGAAGCCTGAAGAATATCTCGTCCACAACCATGTTCAAGGTCATGGCATCTTGCACGGTCACCCACTTTGGGTCGTTGTACGCCGCGCCGTAGAAGTTGTTGTCCTTGCCAAACGTGCCGCCAAAGCCCCAGTTCATGCGCTTGAAGTAGCTGGGCTTTTTCCAATGCTGCGACTGCACGTGCATCTTGGCCATGATGGTGCCAACGTTGCGGTACATCTGGCGGTCGGCCCTGGTCATCTTCGACGGTGCGTTCTTGCTGCGGTCGTGGCGGTCCATCATAACGGCCGCTCCCTTGAACAGCGGAATCGTGATGCCATCTGGGATGGGCTCGATTGCGCTAATCAGGTTGCCAACGTCGGAGTTGCCATCCGACGAGTCCACCGGCGTCGTGCCCCTCGCAAACGTGAAGCACACAACGCAGCGCACCTCGTCTAGCTCTGGGGTCTCGATCTGCCCCACCAGCGGCCCATCCTTCATTGGAATGGGAATGGGAATCGAGAGGTCGGTCTCATGGCGCAGCGCCGTCATCCACGCCAGCTCCGTCATTATCGACTCCTTAGACGTGTAGTCGGTGCGCGACACCCTCATGATTATCTTCTCGGGAAGGCTTGGGGCCTCCACGCTGTAGGTTGCGTTCTCGGTGAAGTTGAGGAGCGTGAGAGTCGCGCTGTCCTCAATGCCCCAAAGCGGGAGGGCACGGCGTGCCACGCTCTCGAAGTGCTGCAGTTTTTGCTCAAAGCTCAAGTCGTCGAAGCTGCCCATATCGCCCTCGTTTCATTCGGTTGCCTTACCTCGTGTGATTTCAAGGTTAGCCTTGCCAAAAATCCAGATGTTACGCGGGCATTAAGGGTACATTTCGCCGAAGCTAAAATTCCTTTACAGTTGTGTAGTAAGGATGAGGGATTGCGAGGGCGTGGGGATGGGGGAGATAGCGATGACTTGGTATGTTCCGGGGTGAATCTGTGCGTATTGGGCAGTCAGGTGCCTTAGCTGAGCTCTACAAAGTAAGTAATGAATCAAAAATCCCTTGAATCACTTAAGGTTGACGAGTAGACATACATTGCGTTTGTGCTACAGATGTGTTGATTCTAAATTCTAAACAACCTTTAATTCTTCTATAGCAGCTGCAACTGCATCATCGAAAGAAATCTTGCCGGAAAGACAGTCGTCTAGTATAGATACATCTTCTTCAGACAAGGGCATACCCTCAATGGCCAAAGTGGCCTCGGTGTTAGCTATGATCTCTTCCTTGTCGCTCATGGATACTCCCGTCTACATGATTCGATTATATCAACTTGACATATACGGCCAATGCAAAACTCCACCGCATCAACTTTGGCCAGATTTTGCCCTCTGCTTCAATTCCTCCAAGATATCTGCAGTCCTCACCAATCCTGTTCCCAGCCCGTTGAACGAATAAAATAGCTTTGCTTGATCCTCCTCGCTTCCTTGCACGGGCTCACGTTCATCACTGGAAAGCTTTACCTGATCCCTCCGCAAGGTGCGAATCGGGATATCAGAAGTTGACCATGTTATCTCAATGGGAGCATCCAATTTAATGTCGTCAACTCTCGCCGATTGCCTTTTCGTTCGTTGGCCCCGCTTGAACGTTCTCAGATACTTTGCCCTCACCTGGCATTCTTCGCTGCAATACTTAGAATCAGATCGCCGATCGTATTCCTTCGGCGTAAAGAGTCTCCCACATTCTGGGTTCTGGCAGTACCTGTAGGCATTGTTTAACATGACCCCCTTAGCAAGTGAGATGAACAGGTACTGCATCAGCGTACACACCCCATCTCGGTTGCCGTCTTCCACTATGTCTACAGCAGATACCGATCCTGCAAGAACAGCATTGCAGTAACGAACGCACTCCAGAACCAGCCTGCGATCAGATTTCCAATCGAACAACGTGTAATTCTCGCTAAGTGTGCCGGAAATTGCTCGTATCGCAACCTGAGCATCGCACACAGCCTCAGCAACCTCCTCTACCGAAGCTACATGGCATGGAACCACATCGACATCGGGGATCATCTGATTCTTGGGCTTTAACCAGTTCTCGTTAACGACTTTTCCAAGGGACATGTCGGATGCATTGTATATATCCAACACCTTGTTATCGGCATATCCCTCGTATAGATATTTCGTCGTCCTGATGCCATCTGGATGGAAGACGGAGTGATGTCCTGGTCCATAAAACGATTCACTGATTGCCACGTTTGGATGAGTACTTCTGTCAAAAGTCTTGTTGGGCTGGGCGCGAAGTCCCGTTATCACTCCCCACTTCTTCTGGAAGGCGAAGAGCTGAAACGGATCTCTGTAATCAAGCTCGAGGAACTCTTTTCCATACAAACCTTTCGGCGGTGTAATGAGCTCCCTATTTTCAGCATCTTCGCTGTCGACGTAGAAGAAGAATGAGCTATGATGCTCCCCCATCTTTACCACAGGACGCCATATATGCCATTCGCGCTCCTCTATCGACTGCGAGAAGTAGATGTTCGGCCTCATGTTTCCTCCGTATCCAAATATTTGGTCACCCGGGCTTGAAAGGTTTCTGCAAGCTGCAAGAATCTACGGCCCCAAAATATTCTAGAACTATGTATGATCTAAATTTGCTAAATAAACATTCTAACTAGCAATTTTACCTGAATCTAAGCTTGAATCAAGCGTCGATGAGGCGGAAACCAATCGATTTGAGCGGAGGTTCAAATGACAAAACAAAACTGTAAAAAGATGAACGGCAGTAACGAGCCGGGTATTTTGGTGTACTACATGATTCCGATGGGATTTCGAAATCTGGCTGCAACTCCATCCGTACAGAACTTTCATAGCGTGAGCATCGAAATCCCTAAACCAAGCCACAAAATGACCTCCACACGCAGAATCAATACAACCAGCGTTGGTGAAGAGTAGTGGGTTCAGGAACACATGGCGGTTTTGGTCATACCGCCGGTAGCCAAGTTCGCTTCCGCAAGGGTCACCCGAGACCAGAAATCGTCAAAGATCTTAGCATGGCTTTGAATCCAGAGACTTACGCTCAGGCAGTGGCAGATAAATACAATATTCACATGAAAGGGTCTGGCTACACAATCAAAATAGTTTACGACCCATTCATTAGTAGGGGCAGATATGGAAAGACTTCGAAGGATGACCCTTTTCAAATACATATTGGACCAGATGCCTTTATCAGCGAAGAGGAGTTAGCAAATACCATAGCTCACGAGCTCAATCATGCCCGCGATTTTATCAAAGGAGGCTCTGCACCCGAAAACCGTGCATACAAATCTGGAAATGCCCTGGCGGAGTACATCAGAGGAGAGAGATAGCGATGACTTGGCATGATAATGACTTGATGATGTATCTAGTCGACGAAAGCGGTAAGCCCATAACCAACTTCCCAGCAAAATGCCCTGTATGCGGAAAAGAACATGCACATATCCTTATGCATAGATTTAGCGATAGAACAGGCTTTGGAACGTTTTGGGCATGGTGCGACAATTGCTTTTCCTATACTCATTGCAGCTATAGAGTTCCTAAATGGTGGATCAATCCCGCGTTTCTTGATCTAGATAGGCTTGACTCGCTCGTCGATTATCCTCATGAGCTGCAAGATAAGATCGATAGTTGGGTAAACAAGTTGTTAGAGTAACTTCATTCCGACAGAACATGTGATATACATTTTTATTAATCTTCAATGAGAACGGGACCAGCTGCGCTAGCGCAGCTGGTCCCGTTCGTTTTTGGACAAATCGTATCAACAATCCCTAATCCAATCATTTTTGGTAGATATTTTTTAAATTTGCTAAATAAATACACTAAATAGCTATTTAAACCAAACCTAAACTCAAATCAAAAGCCACCAAGGTAGCAATAAACGATTTGAAAAGAGGTTCGAATGGCAATGAATAAGTGCAAGAAAAAAGGTTGCAAGGACGTGTTCAACGCATTCCTAGTGTCGATGGCCTACTATGCAGGGGTTTTCGAGTTCCCAATTATCAAGCCAACGCATTGGATTCCCAATAGGCTGATTTCATTCTCGAAGGCAATAAGCTGCAAGAACCACAACCAGTGGGTACATTTCTATGAAAACGACTATGACTTCGAGCGCCTTTGGAGAAACCCCAAAAGATATCTCCCAATACTAAAGCGGTATAACGGCGTAATCTTGCCGGATTTTAGTGTCTATCGCGACATGCCATTCGTGATGCAGCTGTGGAACATCTATCGCAGCCGCGCGATTGGTTGTTGGCTGCAGGCCAATGGAGTAAGGGTGATTGTGAATGTACGTTGGGGGGATCGTCGTACTTACCATTGCTGCTGCGATGGAATATCGAAAGGCTGCACCATAGCAGTTGGTTCGCATGGGGTGCTCGAAGATAAAGATGACAGAAGGCACCTAAAAGCTGGTTTGGATGTCGTGGTCAAACAACTCGAGCCCAGCGTGATAGTGATATACGGACCAGCACCAGATTCGATATTTAAAAAATACCGCAACGATGGAATACGCATTTTGCAGTTTGATTCCGAGATTGCCAGTGCCCATAGAGGTGACATGTAGTGGGCACCGGCGTACACGGAGGGTTTGGAAATACCAAGGGATCCCATAAATACAAGTTCTTCACAGCAGTACAGTACGAGGGAACCGTCAACATAGATGGCGTGGAACGCGACGTAAGTCGCAGAATTTATCTGCGGCACGACATTGATTTCAACCTGACAGATGCTAAGGGAAGAACAAACCTTGAAAGAATGCAAAGAGGCCTAGCGCCCATCGGCAATGACGGGAATCCAATTCAGCTGCACCATATAATACAGAAAGAAGTTGGACCACTCGTAGAGGTAAGAGAGATGACCCACGAGGAGTATTCTCGTATCCTCCATGGCCTCATAGGAAAGAATATGAGTTTCCGAAACGATCCGGTACTTGATCGCCAATACAACAAGTTCAGAAGAAACTATTGGAAATGGCGCGCAAGTAAATATCTTGAGGAGGTTAAAGATGAACAGAGAACTGATTGATTTGATCGAGAAATATTCCGAACCACAAGACTTTTCTCGCGTGGCTCCAACTCAAGAATCTCTCGAAAAAGCGCAGGCCGCGTTGAACGTTACGCTTCCAAGTCAATATGTTGACTTTCTCAAGCGATTTGGTGACGGTGGCCTGGACGGTTTTGAAATATATGGGTTTGACCTCGATGGAACGCTCAGATTCGTCGAGCAAACAAATGAATATCGTAAGTTCGGCCTCCCGTTGAATCTAGTGGTTATCGAAAACTGCGATGAGTGGGTCTATTGCATCGATTGCAGTAATGGGAGCATTGTGTCTTGGAGCCAGGTTGACGGAACGAGGGTCGACTATCCAGATTTTGATTCCTATCTGCGCAATAGAGTCGAAGATTCAATAGAGGATATGTAGATATTGCATAAAGAATATTCAGCTCACCGGCTATCCTACAATGTGCTTTCGGAGCACAGTGAATCTAACATGTGGACTGAAAACTATAAGATGCTCGAAGTTGCCGAGATACTGCAGGAGCAAGAAGCCGCATTTCCAACCGGCTGTCCAAATTGCAAGAGACGCGATTGCCATGTTTTGATGTACAGGCCTAGCTCCACTACTAAGCTTGGATCCGTTTGGATTTGGTGCGATTCGTGCAAAGGATACACGCACTATCGCGGCTGGGTGCCAGAATGGTTGGAAACACCAGACTTCCTAGATGGAAGTCTGGTTGTGCACAGGGGATGTTGACTATCCCAACAGCATCAAAGATAAGATTGACGGCTGGCTCACGTCAGGGTATTCAAAGCGTAGGACCATAAAGCAAGCGTTGCGGAAACAGTTTTTCTAGGGAATTTTCTTCCCGCTATTAACGCCTGAACTGTTTTCATGAAGTTCAATCACTTCGAGAGTTCATCGAACACGTCGGCATGCTCGGCTATGGAGCCATCGACCTCGTCTTCGATTGGAGCAGTGGCGTTAGCTAGCTGAGTTACTACCCACGCTCCACCTCGAGCACTCCCCCGCCTCTCCAGACGACCGCTATCCTTCAATGCCGCAACCACACGCTCCGCAGTGCGCTTCGAGCATCCCATGAGCACAGCAAGCTCGCCGATTGTTCCCTTGGGATTATTCTTGAAGTATTCGAGCGGATCAATCACAGTTGAGCTATTCACTCCGCGCATCTCCGCAGCTAACTTTGCAGTTTGCGAGCTGATTCCATCGATTTTCGCGGGCGCTCCTGTATCGCAAGAGCTTTTCTCGCGAGAGTCACCATCACGATATCCGTCCCCATCACGCAAGCCGATTCCATCGCCGTCGAACCTGTGCAGGAAATACTCATAACTTGCCTTTGTAACCGACACGGAACTCGTCGTGGATTCCTCACCTGTGTCGACAGCCGCATTGCCCTCGTCATCTGCACCTGCACCGCGAGAGTCATCGTTCAAATTGCCCAAAATCAACAAGTCATCACCAGTGGCAATCTCGTCAGACAATGCAAACGGCAATATCGCGTCCCTTATAGCTTCGAGCATGAACTCAACAAACGCCTCGCTCGAACCCCTCGCATTCGACCTAGCCAGCGCTTGATAATACCCAGCTTGGCGCTCACGAATCGTGCTTTCAACTGGAAGCCAAGCAAGAACGGACCTCCACTTTGACAACAGCAATGTGTGCCAGAGTCTGCCGGTCCTGCCGTTGCCATCTGAGAAGGGATGGCAGAACTCGAACTCGAAGTGGAAAATGCACGACGCAAGCAGCGGATGAACTTTGGTGGATCTAAGCCACCCGAAAATATCAGCCATGACCTCTGGAACATAGGCCGCTGGAGTTCCAGCGTGGACGAGCACGTCGCCATCGAACACTCCAACGTTGCCAGAACGGAACATCCCAGCCTCCGGGATCATCCCGTCCATCATCACTTTATGGGCTTTGAGCAGGTCGTCGATGGAATATGGGTCCAGCTTGGGGATAAGGCTGTACGCCCTCTGCGCATTTTCTACCTCGCGGATATCCTTGGCATTTCCCAGCACTCGCTTTCCACTGATGATTGCAGTGACGGCCAGCTCATCGAGCGAATTACCTTCTATCAATAGCGACGAGTGAATCGTTTTGATACGAAGCTTCCTATGCAGCTTTGGGCTCCTGGCAAAATCGCCTTGCGGCCTCACCATACCAACCAGCTCGGCAATTTCCATGCAGAGAGAGTCAATTTTGGCATTGTCTTCGAAAGGAGGCTGGTATGTCATTGGCTTATCCTCTCTGACAGAGATCGGCGGGATTACCGGCTAACACGTAGGGAGCAATGGATAGGGCTGAAAAACTGACACATGCTGAGAACAACTGAAAACAGCCGCTGTGCCGAGACCGCCCGCTCGGAGTCCTAATTTTACCGCCATTTTACCGCCACGCCATGGCCGCTTTACCGCCAATGACGGTAAAGCGATTTAGCGACCTTGTTTCGCACCCTTTTAAGACTCGGCTCATATGGCTCATACAAGAACCCATATCCGAATATCCGCGGTTCAATCTCACAACTCGCAGCATCACCAGCGGTATCCTCACACGTAAGCATCGATGCACCAACACTTATTTCACATCTAGGTTAAAGCATCACAGCTAGATTCAAGAGTGGCGCCGTAGCCCCCAAGCCGCGGCGCTATTTTTATATGGGA
>CADBOM010000115.1 GCA_902796325.1 uncultured Coriobacteriaceae bacterium | reverse complement strand
GACAGGCTGGTTCCGTCGGTGAGGATCACGGGCGCATTGTATGCACCGGAGAGAGCCGATGCCGAGAGGGCGTCTGGGAACGCCGCGCCGGAAGCGACGATGATGGTGCTGGCCGAATTCGCGGCAAAGCCCTCTCCCACGATTGCCTGCATGGTGCCGTAGCGGGTGTCGCCGGAGAGGCGGGTCCACTCAGCCGCAACATGGTATCCCGGATCGACGTCTCCGGAGACCGTGATGGTCCCGGCCTTCTCGTCCATGGCGAGGGTGTACTCCACCCAGCTGCCGGTCTTGGCGTTGCGGAACGCGGCGGTTGCCTTGTTGCCGCTTATCTGAGAGGCCGAGCCCAGGGTGTTGGCGAACCCCAGAGTGAACGGCTGGCCCTCCGACACCGCCACGGTGCCCTCGGTGGCCGCGGCCGCGTCGGCCGCGCTTCCCGCGTAGGCCATGTCGTAGGTGGAGTCGGCCATGGTGATCGTGGGCTGGAGCCTGTACTCGTTGGCCGCGGGGGTGCCGAAGTAGTAGAGGCTGCCCTTGGCCTCCGGGTTGAAGGAGGCGACGGTGCTGGTGACCGCCACGTCCACGGTTCCGCGGTAGTTGCCGGCCCTGAGGGTGCCGGCGTTCGAGTCTATGACGAGCTGGCGGCCGGTGAAGGCCCTGGTGTAGTCGGGGTTCTCGGGGTTGGCCTTCTCGGCGGCCGTCGCCCTGGAGTTGGAGACGGCCACGACGGGCACCGTCGCGGTGCCGTCGGCCCCCAGGGTCACCGGGACCCTGAACGTGAGCTTGCTGGCCACGCCGTCGTTTACCTCCTGGACCTGCGGGTCGTCCTGCGGGCGGTCGGTGAAGTAGTGCTGGTCCACGTCCTTCTTCACGCCCTCGACCCAGTTGTCGTGGCTGGCGCCCTGCTGGGCCGCGAGGGCCTCGTCCACGGTGCCCGCGATCACGTACTTGTAGCCCGAGCCGGACAGCGAGAACTCGACGTAGGCCTGGCCGCCCTCCTCCACGAGGTTGGCGTTCACGACCTTGAACATGAGCTCCTCGTCTGTGGGGACGAGGCTGAGTGAAGTCTGCGTGAGCTCGCCGACGGTGATCGAGCAGTTGCCATCGGTGTCGGTCCAAGTGCCAGCTTTTGCCTTGGAGCCCTTGTTGTTTACATAATGAGAGGTGAAGCGAGGAACGTAGTATATTCCGTTCGAAATCATCTCGTCCGTCAGCGGAATGCTGAACTGGTACTTGTCTACAACATTGCCGGTATCATCGGCCCAAGTGTTGTTGCAGGTCGTATCGCCATCGGCCTTGTATATCGGGGTTCCCTGAATTACATCGGCTGTAGATGCATCGGATGGCCTTTCATCGTACTTGCCCATCCAGATGGCATCGAACCTTGGCGCACCTTCCTTGTCGGGTTCGGAATCGCTTGTAATGACGAGAGTCTTCACGCCGTTCTTTACGGTGATCTGAGCTGTCTCGCCAAGGCCGAACTTAGACAAATCAGTGCTAACAGGTGCCGTGTAAGTTCCATCGGGCAACGAGCCGCTAAGACTATAGGTCGAAGCAGCTAGTTGCGAGTAGCTGCCAGCATCGGTGCCGTCCGCAGCCAATGCTGGAGTTGCCGGAGCAAGTCCCAGCACGAACGCGAACGACAAGATGCTGTACAGCACCTTCTTGAATCGTACTTTCATAAAATCTCCTTTCAATGACTCAATTCCCTTAAAAGCACTTATAGAAACAAAGGCGTTGACGGCTTCCCAAACCATCGGCACCTGAGTTCTCTCTCTTAACCGTGTTGCCGCATCGAAACATTGCATCGCCCTCGAGTCGATAAAAATGGCCGCATCTATCGCGGCCATTTTCTATGTTCGGCTCTGCTGCCGAATCAAGCACAACTGGTGGAGCGACAGCTCAATCGCAAATCTCGAGCTCTAGGTCTCGAGATGCATCTGCGACCGAGCATCATCGCTCGTACGGGGCAAAAGCCATGGCCCGTGGCAACCCGCATCCAAATTCGCAGTATCCTGGCTTAGCTTTGGGTCCGGAAAACCCAATCGCACACAGTAGCGGCACTGCTCAGGATTCTCACCTGATTCCCTGCGTTATTCAGATTTATATATTCGTTTTTCAGATACACACAGCAAATCAAAGCAATTATCTCTTGCCGAAAGGTTTATGCTCCCAAACGGCTTTGCCTTTAAACATGGTTTATCGCCGCGCGGTTTCAGAAATCCTCGGTTCGCAAAGTCAATTAGAATAGATTCTGATTCTTGATTTTGGCACCTATATTTATGGGGATATTCTAAGCCATAAAAAGTGGTTTAGATAGATTAAATGTTCAAGAGAGTTAACAAACCTAAAACATATCGGCCAGCCGCGAGCGGACTGCAAGCATTCGAGCATCGCAAAGATGCCATAATGAATTAAGCCATCGGGCAGGAACCAACTGCGAGTCTAAAAATACACTCGGCCGGCATGGGACTGCCTGAACACCATCAGGCTAAAGCCGGAGAACGGTTAAGCCAAATGAGATAGTCCGACGAATCGGGCCGACGAACATAAGGTAGGACGATGAACATTCTAGTTATAGAGGGCAGCCCGCACTCACGCGGATCTTCAAACCTGCTTGCAACCAACTTCATCCAAGGTGCAACGGAAGCCGGAAACAAGGTAGAGGTCATCGACGTGGGGCACGCAAACCTGCACCCTTGCATCGGATGCGATTTCTGCGGCATGGACGGGTCTTGCAGCCAGCGCGACGATATGGCCGAGTTCAGGGTGAAGATCCTCTCGACAGACATGGCGGTGTTCGTGATGCCGCTCTATTACTTTGGAATCCCCGCCCAGATGAAGATGTTCATCGACCGCTGGTATGCATTCACGACGAGGCTCACATCAAGAGAGCTCAAAACCGCTCTCATCTGCGCCGCATGGGATGATGAAAACTGGACCTTCAAGAGCCTGTCACTCCACTACAAGACGCTCTGCAGGTACATGCATTTCAAGAGCCTGGGAGAAATCTACGCAGGTGGATGCGGCAATGTGAGCATGACACAGGAGAGCAGATGGCCCAAGAAAGCCTATGAGTTTGGTAAGAGCCTCTGCGATTAGATTGCGATTCGTGTGCACTCAGAGCGCTAGCGTTCAACGAAAGCGCGCGCTCGAGATTAGGCTAGGCCATGGGATTCGTCAAGCGATTTGCCTAGCAGAGAAGCTCGAATAAGCAAGAGGGCGGTTCTAATAGAACCGCCCTCTTTATATGCATCGATTTAGCCAATCTGACCCCCAAAGGCGGGTGTTAAAGATACGACTTTCTCGGGCAATCCCTCGTGCGGACCGAACCCACCGCCGATGCTGTATCTCCTCTACTGGTGGTACGTGCTCAGGAAGTCGGCAATCTTGCCAACGCCCTCCTTCAAAACCTCCGTGCGGGGCAAATATACAATGCGGAAGTGGTCCGGCTCAATCCAATTGAATCCGGTTCCCTGAACGATGAGGACCTTCTTGGACTTCAGCAGGTCAACGGCGAACTTCACATCGTCCGTGATGTTGAACTTCTTCACATCGAGCTTGGGGAATATATAGAAGGCGGCCTTTGGCTTAACCACGCTAACCCCTGGAATATCTTTCAGGAGATTGTAAACGTACTCGCGCTGCTCGTAGATGCGGCCACCAGGAACGATATAGTCGTTTACGGATTGATGCCCCCAAAGAGCCGTCTGCACGATCGACTGAGCAGGAACATTTGAGCAAAGCCTCATGTTCGACAGCATATCGATTCCCTCGATGTAATCCTTCGCAATATCTAGATTGCCCGAGAGCACCATCCATCCAACGCGGTATCCGGCAATCATATGAGACTTCGAGAGTCCGCTGAACGTCACGCAGAACAGGTCGGGGGCAAGAGAGGCAATGGAGATGTGCTCCTCGCCGTCCATGACGAGCCTGTCGTAAATCTCATCCGAGAAAATCATGAGCTGATGCTGGCGGGCAACCTCCACTATCTCCTGCAGAACCTCCTTGGGATACAACGCTCCTGTTGGATTGTTGGGATTGATGATGACGATGGCCTTCGTGCGATCGGTGATCTTGGACTTGATGTCGTCGATATCCGGATACCAGTTGGCTTCCTCATCGCAGATATAATGCCTCACGTGGCCGCCGGCGAGGGTTGCACAAGCCGTCCACAGCGGGTAGTCGGGAGCTGGAATTAGTATCTCGTCGCCGTCGTCCAATAGCGCGGACATGCTGAGGTTGATCAGCTCGCTCACTCCGTTTCCGGTGTAGATATGCTCGATGTCAACATTGGGAAGGTTCTTGATCTGCGCATACTGCATGATTGCCTTGCGAGCCGAGTAAAGTCCCTTTGAAGGCGAGTATCCCTCGCACTCCGTAAGCTGATGCGCCATGTCGTACACAACTTCGTCTGGCGTACGGAATCCGAACGGAGCGGGATTGCCAATGTTGAGCTTGAGCACGTGGGTGCCCATCTGCTCCATCCTGTTGGCCTCGTCCACAACTGGCCCTCGGACATCGTACAGAACATTATCGAGCTTGGAAGATTTCTTGAATTCGCGCATCGTGCTTCCTTTCGAAGTCGAATCGTTTGCTGTAGATGCAGCGCCCATGTTTGTTGTAACCTCATTGGTCGAATCTGGAGTTTGAGAATTTGCAGGCAAATCTGAGCTTGCATCGCTCGAAGAATCCAACTTGCCCGAAAGCCAGTCCTGCCCCACCCCTAGCGCCTGGGCTAGGAACTCCAGCGTGTTCTCGCGCGGAATGGTTTTTCCATTGATGTACTGGCTGAGCTGCGATTTCCCAAGTTTTTGGCCTTTGTCCCTTGCCATGTTGAGCAAATCGACCTGCTTGAGACCGCTCTTATCCATTGCCTCTTTAAGCCTTGTGGCAAATATCGTGTCCGGCATGCTACCTCCAAAAACCAGAGAATCAAAGGTTGAACCCCGTTGAACTGCCATCTGCAAGCTTTCATGTAACCGGCTGGAAGCTTCCGCCTTGGCCTTTGTTCAACTTAAAAGTTCAATTTTATGTTTCGAGAATACCACCGCGAGAGGAATATTGGCCCAAAAAGTTCAATTTTATTTTGAGCGGAAGCAAAAAGTTCAATTTATAAATTGAACTTTACTGATTGGGCTCGACCCGGGTCCAAATGCCGAACTTGCTGGTATCCTTTTTTCAAACGCAAGCGTGATTAGTCGCGCTTGGTCGCATACATACGTTTGCTTGACCGGCACGCACATAGCGAAGGGCATCCCAAAATGAACATACAGATATTCGGAACCAAGAAGAGCTTCGACAGCAAGAAGGCTGAAAGATGGTTTAAAGAGCGCCGCATCAAGTTCCAATACATCGACATCAAGGACAAGGGGCTGTCGAAAGGCGAGCTCAGGTCTGTGATGCAAGCAGTAGGAGGGCTGGATAATCTCATCGATCAAAATTCCAAAGACGAGAACCTTGTTGCCCTACTCAAATACCTGCAGCCAGAAGATGCCAGAATCGAGAAGGTGCTGGAAAACCAGCATGTCCTCAAAACTCCGATAGTGAGGAATGGCAAGAAAGCCACCGTGGGATACCAGCCCGATATATGGGGAACCTGGGAATAGCGCACCTGCGGTAGGCTCCGGCAGCGTGACCCTACATCGAACTCCTGCAGCATGTCACTACAGCGAACCCCTGCGGTGCGCGCTGCAGCGGTCCCTACATCAGACCCCATAGCATGCCACTACAGCAAGTGCAGTTCATCTACCTCGGAAAACTCGCCGTTGTGCACTTCCGTCACGAACAACGACCCGTTTTCTACGCGCTTACCCCAAACGCCTTCGTGGGAGCCGCTGTGCATGTCCATGAGATTAGCCAGTATCGACCTGATCGCCACCCCGTGGCTCGAGACCAGCACGTTGCCGTCCACGTCGAGCTTTGCAAGATCTGCCAGAAACTCCCCGGTGCGAGCCATCAGATGTTGGATTTTCTCCATACCCTCGGGCGGGTCTATATGGTCTGGGTCGGAGAGGAACTCGAACATCTTCGGACCCATCTCCTCATAGGTCATGCCCTCGTATTGTCCGAAGCTGAACTCTATTATCCTGGGCTCCTTTATAATCTGGCTCTCAGGAACTCCTGTTGCAAGCTCGGCTGTACGAAGAGCGCGCGACAATGGGCTGCTGTAAATCCGCTCGAACTTTATCCCGCGTCTCTTCAACTCGACGCCAACTTCCCTAGCCTGGCTCTCCCCCGCCTCGTTTAGCGGGCAATCCGTATGACCTTGCAGATGGCCGCTCATATTCATATCGGTTTGACCATGTCGCATGAAATATATCGTTGGCATTCTCTTTGGCTTTCCTCGTCTGACTTGCTCTAGCTT
>CADBOM010000114.1 GCA_902796325.1 uncultured Coriobacteriaceae bacterium | reverse complement strand
CGTCCATCATCTGATATGCACAATACAACAGGGGGCGGACATTAATTAAATATAACTATTGATAGGGTGGAGCAATAGAGGCACTTGGTATGCTCGAAACAGTTCTCCAAGCTCAAAATGAAGGACAAGTTGAGTGTCAATATGGTCAATGTGGAGGGCTTGTTGGGGGCGATTTGCCGCTAGCAATTTTTGGAAGCGCAAACTGACTTTAGGCGTTGTGCCAGGCGCATCGATTACATGTTGAACATGGCAGAGTACTCGATTATGAATCTGCCGAATTCCGGAAGGGTGAAATACACCTTCCCGTAGGTGTCTCCGTTCAACAATCCCCTGTGTATCAACCTCATCCGATGTGTAATGGCAACGTTTTACTGGTTTTTACTGGTTTGATTTCGTTTTACTGGTTTTACTGGTTTTGCCCATGCCCATACATCAAGATGGGGAGCCAAACGAGAAGTGAGCGTGGCACTTAGACATGGTGCTCAAACACCGCTCTGAACTATAAATGATCCGTGGCCGTGCCCTTGATAATGCCCGCGATTGGTTTCGCGGCTATAGAATCGACAAGCTTGCATATCCTTCTCGGATGGCCTCGATATCCGAATCGGGGCTTGATGGATCCGATGACATCTTGCATGGCAGGAAGCCTCTGGTTCCATCTTCTAGCTTGACCTCGCGGAACTCGTTGAACACCGCGAATCTGCTCAAGCTCGTGTACTTCAGCCCCTTGATGTCTTCGTAAACAACATCGGGGATGTTCAGGTTGTAGGCACGTGCGGTGAATATGCTCCCACTGTCTACGGGCAGATCTCCCAGGGTTCCCGAGATTATCTCGTCCCTATGATTGCCGATGAATTCGCAGATGAACCTAGCTGCAGAATCGTAGTCCTTAAGCCCCGGATGCTCCAACAATGCGAGGGAGGTTGCAACTGCAGGAATGCCGTGGAGCGCAGCTTCCCGTGCAGCTCCAACCGTTCCGGAGTACATGGTGTCGGCACCGATATTGGGTCCGTAGTTGATTCCAGATACAACCATATCGAAAGCCTTGGGAAACTCATCTGCCAAGTCTGCCTGAAAAGCCACCTTCACGCAGTCGGTCGGGGTTCCGCCGATCGCATATGCAGCTTCTACTCCGTCAATTTGCCTTTGCTCCACAGATATTGGAGTGTGGGTGGTGATAGATTGCGAGGCTCCAGATCGATTTCCATTGGGAGCCACCACGTAGACTTCGGCCCAGTTTGCGCTTGAAAATGCTCTGCACAGGGCCTGTATTCCCGGTGCATCTATTCCATCATCATTGGTGAGGAGTACCTTCATTCGGACTTCCTTTTCGTTTCTGCCGATGTCCGGAGTGCTTCCAATATTTTGAGCGGCTCAATAACTCGTTAACCACTTCAAACGAAGAAGCATGCAGCGTAGTCTGCATGGTGTTGCTGGGGAACAGCGGTATGAGGCGCTGTTTCTTTGACGGCGATTGGTGCCGGAATGCGTGCGATGCATGCTGAAGTAGATGTTAGCAAACCGACGGAAAGGAACCAACATGAAGGAAACCGTGAAGGTGTCAGTGGAGTCAACCGGAAACAAACTTCAGATAAAGGCGGGAACTCGAGGGTTCGCGATTACGATTGACGAGCCCGAGCAGTCTGGAGGCGGAAACACGGGGATGAATCCTGTGGAGCTGTTGCTCTGTGCACTGGGTGGATGTCAGTCGATAGCTACGCTGATCTTCGCCGGAGCAAACGGGGTTCCCGTGGAGGGCGTGAAGATCGATCTCGAAGGCGATATCGACACCGATGGATTCATGGGAATCGACCCCAATGTTCGCAACGGGTTCCAGGAGATTCGCAAGGATGTTGTTGTGAAATGTGCCGACAAGGAGGCTGCATTGCAGGCTGCCAAGATGGCCGAGAAGCAGTGCCCAGTTGCAGATTGCATCGCAAATCCGGTGCCTATCGTGTCTTCTGACATCGTTGTTGAATAGATCCGCCACGGGAAACTCCAACGCAAATTACTTGCTAGCTAGATCGTGCTGGTGTGCAATTCGCACTGGCACGATTGTTTTTAAATGCCTGTATCCTGCGCGTCGTCAATCTTCAAGTGCAATCGTGAAATCATGTTGCTGTAGGCCTTGTATTTAAAAAAAGTGTCATTAGTGACGCAAATTTTCAATTCATTTCGGATTAGCCAGGTTTCAAAAAGCAGAGGCTGGGTAGGGCGCATGGGAAATGGCCATTGCCGAAGGTTGATGATGCTTATATGCGGCTATTACTCGAGAAACTTGCATGTTTTTCTAATCTCATAGCGTGCTAGAAAGTTGCGATGTTCGGATAACGGGAATATTATTTAAAAAAAGTGTCATAGATGACAAAAATTTTAGATAGGAATTCTCATGATAATTCAGCGTCCTAGATACATGAAGAAGTTGATTTCTGGGATGGGAACCAATCAGGTCAAGGTTGTCACAGGAGTTAGGCGCTGTGGTAAATCTTTTCTAGTTTTCAAGTTGTTCAAAGACTATTTGCTGTCGAACGGGGTACCAGAATCGAACATCATTGAGATGGAGTTCGATAAGTTTGGTAACAGAGATTACCGCGATTCGGATACTTTCTATCAATATGCGATATCACGCTTAAATGCATTGAACGGGAAGGTATTCATATTACTCGATGAAGTTCAATTGCTGGATAACTTCTCTGAAATACTGATCGATCTCATTGGAAGAGATGGCGTTGACGTTTACGTGACGGGCAGCAATGCGAAACTTCTATCAAAAGACGTAGTGACAGAATTCCGCGGCAGGGGGCAGGAGATACAGGTGGGCCCTCTTAGCTTCTCTGAATTCATGACTGCTTATGATGGTGATGTTTGGGATGGATATGCCGAGTACATCACATATGGAGGGCTCCCCGCAATTTTCTCGTGTGAAGATTCAGAGGGTAAGGTGGACTATTTATCTAGTCTATATAGGGAACTGTATGTTCGGGATATTGTAGAACGAAATAACGTACGTGATTCCAGAAATGTTGAAGAATTGCTAGACGTACTGTCATCAGCTGTTGGGTCACTGACTAATGCATCAAAGATTTCCGACACTTTTAAAAGCAACAAACGCGCATCTTTGTCTCCTGGCACAATTGAGATTTATATCGAATATCTGGAAGATTCTTTTCTTGTTCGAAGAGCCAAACGATACGACTTGAAGGGCCGTCATTACATAGGCACACCATACAAATTCTATTTTTCTGATCTTGGCTTGCGTAATGTGCGCATGAACTTCAGACAGGTTGAAGAGACTCATCTTATGGAGAATGTAGTCTACAACGAACTTATCTTTCGCAATTTCGGAGTCGATGTTGGTGTGGTGCCTATTGTCGAGAAGTCATCAGATGGAAAACAGCATCGTAAACAGCTAGAGATTGATTTTATATGCAACAAAGGCAGCAAAAGATATTACATCCAATCTGCTTTTGCACTTCCGACCTTAGAAAAGCAAGATCAGGAGGAACGGCCGTTGCTGAAGGTTAACGATGGCTTCAAGAAGATAATCATCACCAAGGATGGAATAGGTCCTCATTACAACGAAAACGGAATTCTCATGATGAATATCTATGACTTCCTGCTAGATGAAGATAGCCTAAGCTTTTAGTTGCTCGTAAGCGCTAAAATTCTACCCCACTTCCTGCTCGCAGCGCTTCTCCCCAGCTCGGGCACCAGCGAGGGCTTTCTCGTAATACCAGTCGCCATTGTTGACCGCGATTTCCAACCCGGCCACCGCGCGGCGATACCATTTGAGAGCCCGTGAAAAATTTTGCTCGCAACCAAATCCATCTTCGTAACAGCCTGCAAGACGTAAGGCGATGCTTCCCAAAATCACGGGAGGTTGTTTATCGGAAAGTTCCGATGCCCTCACATACCAGCGAAATGCCTCGCCAGCATCTGGGTCGCAGCCGTTTCCGTGCTTGTACTGGTCTCCCAGCTTGTAACAGGCTTCGGGGATGTCTGCCTCTGCTGCGCGCTTCAGGCACTCGAATGCACGCTCCTTGCGCGGGAAGTCGCCCGGAGCGCCATTGACAGTGTCGAGGTCGACCCAGTAGTTGCCCTTGCAGCGGTCATAGCTATAAACATAGCCAAGGCACAGATCGGCAATCTTGTTCCCCCTTGCAGAGGCGTGCCTGTACAGGATTTCCGCTGCACGGAAGCAATCGATTCTATCCTGGAATTCGCTGGGATCCGAATGGCTCATGCCCTCGTCGTAGTATCTGCCACCGAAATACAGTGCGTTCTCTCCATTTGCATCGTATTCTTCGTCGTCCGAGCCGTCTTCTTCTTCGTCTTCCCATCCCAACTTGAATTCCTTGCCCGAAGCCGGATATGGAAATAGGTAGGTGCGTCCGATAGGCTTGCCGTCCTCATCTTCTACTGGGATGGTGATCCAGATTCCAGGTAGCTTGTCGCCATTTGGATAGGCGCAGATATTGTCCAGGTCCAGCTCTAGTATCGGCGCACTGCAATCAATTTCAATCTCTTCGATGTCGTAATCATCGTCATCGAAGACATCATCATCGTTATTGTGGTCTTGGTTGTTGAGGTTTTGGCTGCTTTCGAGCTCATTGTTGTAGTCGTCTTGTTTAGTCATCCAGAATCACCTTCATATGCAGTTTGTTCCAGGTACCGATCTTCTCTATCTCGGTAAGCTCGCCGAAGATTGATTTTCCGCCATCCATGAGCCGGGCGAGTATTTGGTTGCAGTCTGCAGGCACGTATCCGAGCGCTTGCTCTCCGGCAAAAACCTTGATGGCCCAATGGTCTTGCATGTTCTTGGGCTCTCTTACGAAGCGCAGCTCTGTGCCTTCTTCGAGCTTGTTAACTATCTCGTCGATTCCGCTGATGCGTGCTGTGCCTGCGATGCGGGTGTTCGACACCAGCACTATCCTGTTCTGGAAGGGCATTGGTACGGACAGCGACGGACCGTCTCCAGACTGCGTGGCCGCAATCAGGGATTTCGTGCCTGGATCCAGAATGGAGAGCGATTCGCTGCTGTCGCCAATGCTGCTGTTGCCCATGCTGCTGACTGAGCCGCCATTACCTGCGCTGCTACTGTCTGCCAAGGTCGCTCGCCTCCTTGAGCTCGCTATACCTCTTCTTGTATGCGGCAGCAGCATCTTTCTGCTGCTGGATCTTTTCCTTCAAGTCGTTCGTACGCTCTATCACCCAAGCGCCGTTTTCGAGCTTTTCCTTAAGCATATATGGATAGCTCGCCTTGATGTCGTCAAGACGCTCCTGGGTTACACGCTCCTGCGCTTGCACCAGCTCGAGCTCGGCATAAGCTTCGAGTTCCGTACCAAGCTCGCAAGACTCGCTGTTCATTCCCTCCGTAGCAACTGCGATTGCACGAAGTGCTGCAACATCGCCTTGCTCATAGGCTTTTTGGGCCGCCAGGAAGAATCTCTCTGCATCTTCCGATTGGCCTGGATGCAGGTCTGGGTGTAGGCGCTTGATTAGCAATTTGTGGAGCTTCTTCAGCTCCTTGGCAAGCATCGGAGGGAGGGGAGTGGAATCTCCTCGCTGCTCCAACGCCTCGAGCAGGCGCTGCTTACTCGCCTCGAGCTTGGCGTACCAATCCTCCAGCTCCTCGTCCAGCTGTCCGTTGAATTCGTCGTTTTCAAGCTGTTGGCCAGCATTGACCCTCGCTTGCGCAAGGTTGACCCTTCGGCGCTCCCGACGTGCTTCGATTTGCCATTTGAGCAGCTCGGTCTCGAGATAACCGATCTTCGTCTCGTACTCAGCTTGAATCTGCGGGTTCACCTGCAGGAGAATGTCGTCGATTTCGAGCAAAATTTCCGCGATATGCGAGCGCGACTGTTCGATTTGCTCCGTTATCTTTTCCAACGTGTTGACCTCTGACATTTAATTGCCTCCCAATCCTCTCCCTTGAAGCATCTAGGGCAGCTCCTTTATTTGATGCAGATTCTACAAGGAGGGGCGGACATTAATTATTTTGCCTTGAAACAGGAAGATTGAACATCGACGACGCAAAACCGCATTATGCTTTGCGCGCTGGATGAAGATCGCAACCTGTCCTTCATGCTGGATAAATTTCTACATTCTTGTCTTGCATGAAGTATAAAAATTAGGAATTCGCCTTTTGAATGGCCCTTGGCGTCTTGGCGTGCTGACGTGCTGGCGTGCTGACGTGCTGCTCGGATTCTCATGTCAAATTTAGTAATCTTGGCGATGGCTGGTCTTCAGCTTACTTAAAACCATATACAGTAAGGTTAGAATCGATTAGATTGCGCACTTCATTGGTGATGTGCGTTGCATGTGTTGCGATGCGTCTGCGCGGCGAACAAACGAGAGGAACCAAATGCTTCTGCTTGCATCTGGCGTTTATATGTACCTGATAATTTTCCTAACGCTGGCGCTGGCTCCTGCCGTCGCGTTGATGGCGTATGTGTATCACCTGGATCCAATCGACAAGGAGCCTGGCCGTCTTCTTGGGATGCTCATCCTTATGGGCGTTATAGCCGGATTGGTGTCCGGCCTTCTCGAGCAGCTGGGCATGAATCTTTTAGGGCTGTTCTCGAACCTCGACCCCAATAGCGTGGAGTACACCATCACAACGGACTTTCTTGTGGTCGGAGTTGTGGAAGAGGGCATGAAGTATGCCCTCATGGCCAAGGTCACCTGGAGCAACAAGGCCTTCAATTGCAGGTTCGACGGAGTGGTGTACGCGGTGTTCACCTCGCTTGGCTTTGCCGCCATGGAGAACATCATGTACGGGATGAGCTATGGAACCGATGTTCTGTTCAGCCGTGCGATCATGGCCATTCCCGCGCATATGGGATTTGCGGTGCTTTTCGGGCTGTTCTACGGCGAGGCGAAGCTGCTTAGCGTCAAGGGCAACAGCGCCGGGTGCGGAGCGTGCATAGGCATTGGATACGTGCTCTCGGTATCGCTGCATGGCCTGTACGATTCTGCGGCCATGATCCAGACGGACAGCTCGTTTGCAATCTTCGTGTGCGTGGTGCTTCTTCTCTACATCATCTGCTTCGTGGTGGTGCATATAGCGGCCAGCCACGACGTGCAGTTCGCGGCCTGAGCTGATTGATTGAACTTGCTGCTAAACGCGAAGTCTGGTGCGAATGGCCCATGCGCATGGCCGTTCTTTTTTGAGATTTAGCTATTCTTTATCCAACATAATGTTGTATTTTTAATCTATCAGCGTTTTGAGTCGCTTAGAACAACACGTCTTGCGTGGTTGTTGTGACGTCGGGTGCCTAATCCGGAAACATGTTTCGGATGCCTAAGTTAGATGACTGTGCCTGTAGTATGTGCCGGATACCCAAGCTTGATATCCAAGCGAGAAACCCATGACAGCCGACAGTTGCGGCAGCCGACAACCGCGTTTCTAAAACAAAGTGGAGGCTGCGATGACGAAGCAGGTTGAGAGGACAGCCCGGACCAGGGAGTCCATAGTCAACGCCTTTCTCGAGCTAGCGAATGAGAAGGGCATGGACAGGGTCACGATTAGCGAGGTAATGAAGAAAGTTGGAATGAACCGCGGGACCTTCTACATGTATTTCGACGACATCGGCGACCTCATCGGGCAGCTGGAGCAGGATATAATATCGAACTTCAGGTCGCAGGCTCCCGCCATCAAGGACGATCTTACGAACATGAATTTCGACGAGTCGGCGCAGAGGGTTGCCAACCTGTTCTCGGATTACGATGACCGTTTCTTCCTGCTCGTAGACAATGACCCGCATTTCATATCCGAGATACGTAAGGATGCAGATAAGCTTCTTTCCGAATCCTTCCCCTGGATGAGCGAGAGCCCGTACAAGAGGTACATCGTTGCGGGATATTCGTCCGCGATTATCGGTGCGCTTTCGAGCTGGCATTATGGAGGGAGAAAGGTCCCTATCGTCGATTTGATTCGTCAGCTGCAGAAGCTTTGGTACGGCGGACTGAAGGATTATCTCAAACCCCCAAATCCGCAGGTCAAATGAGCTTGCGCCTCGGAGAGCCGTTCTGGCGAATACACGAAAGCCGTGCGAGTCGCGCTGGTCATTCGATTGAGCGTAGGGTATTCGTATCATGCAAATTGTGCATGGTTAACTCTAAAGTAAAAGAATTATACATAGTTGCTTGCTGGTGCTAAGTTACGGGAGAAAGATATTGCAGATAGCTTTGCGCTTCCGGCAGCCGATGGCGGGCAAACAATTTGACATGCAAGCCATGCGGCGGCCAAATGCAGGCAAGCCATGCGGCGGCCAAATCATGGTGCGCCCCGTTGCCGGCAGTGTTGCGTTTAGATTGAAAGGATGCTCAAAATGGCAAATACTCTCGTGGCATATTTCAGCGCGTCTGACCAAACCAAGAGATTGGCCAGCACATTTGCAGAAGAGATTGGATGCGATATCGCAGAGATAGAGCCTGCAGAGCCCTATTCGAGCGCAGACTTAAATTGGAGCAAATCTTCAAGCCGCAGCACCGTGGAAATGAACGATGGAAGCTGCAGGCCGGCAATGAAGAACCATATCGACGTTTCGGGCTACGATACGATTTTCATCGGGTTTCCGATATGGTGGGGAGAGGCTCCCAGGATTATCGAGACTTTTTTGGAGAGCACTGATTTTTCCGGAAAGACGATCGTGCCTTTTGCAACCTCCGGTGGAAGTGGATTTGGACGTACGTCAAGCATCTTGCAGAAGATTGTTCCAGGCGCGAAGGTTGAGAAGGGGAGGGTGCTCAGCTCCAGAGAGTCTGCGAAGTCTGTTCGCAATTGGATAGAGTTTCTGGGCTTGTAGGCTATAGACGTCCCCTGATTGGATAGAGACAGGTATGAGATGGGGATCATCCCGTGTAACTAGCGGGATGATCCCCATCATTTTGTCTGGCAATTAGCTCGAAATCTCCCCGGTGCTGGATTGAGACGACTCAAACCCGGCCTGAAACTAGCCTTATACGAGGATTGCTCCCTCAAAACCGGTCTGAATACAGCCGGAATATGGCCTGAATACGGCCCCGTACCAGAATTGCCATCTCAAAACCGGCCTGAAACCAGCCAAAACAAGCTTGCAATAGTCCAAACTCAGCTGTTTTCCGTTCAAATCAGGCCGGTTTTTCAGCGGCTATATGGCGCTATTGGCGCAACCCCATATTGGCTATCTCATATCGGAGTTAACACGCTCGCGCTATTCCAGGTCCAGCTCCTCGAGGAATTTCTGCTCCTTTTCCCTGGCTATGCGGTCTATCTCCTCTTTTCGTTCCGGAGTCCAACCGTGTTTGGCATTGTTCTCCTCGATAGGCGGGACGTAATCCTCACCGGGCTTTGGCGGCCAGTTGGGGTCGTCTGTAAATGGGGCTCGTTGGGCCTCAACGCGCGGGCAGTCGCGTCCCCAGCGCAGGTCCGGGTACGCCACGATATCGTGGAGCCTCTCGTCGTAATCCCAGCTTCTGCCCATCATGGCAGCTTGGATGCGCAGCGGAATGGATTTGCGGCGCTTATGCAGCGCAGACAATTCCAGGTTGCGGAACATCCTCCTGCCCATCATTGCTCCGCCGTATCCGATGATGAATTTCTCCGAATACCAGTTGATAAGGCTGTGCGGTGCATACGAGGTGTCCCATCCATTGATGATGCGGCACCGTTTGCCCCCGTCGAGGGGGAAGAGCGCAATGGTCCAGTACCAGCTCACGAACTTCTTGCCGCGGGTTTGCATGTAGGCTGCACCCGGGGTTTTCACGGGGTCTGCCGTGTTGGAATACCAGACGATGTACTTGTTTGGCACTACGTCGGCAACTTCGGCGCCGAATCCAGCGTAGATCCATGCCCAGAAGTCTCCCGGCATCACGGAATCCGGTTGCTGCCACATATCTTCGAGAACATAAGCGTTGTCGACGTTCATGCCAAACAGACGCTCGCAATTTGACCAAGCGTACATTCCGCCCTTCGCGGGATCGAGCTGGTACACATGCTTCCATACCTCCTCGAGCGGCGCATCCAAGTCGCGGGCTTCTCTTATCCTCACGAGTTTCTTGCCATTCGGATCCTTCACCAGGTCTTGACCTGGCAGGGTCATCTCCATTTCCTCGGGCGTGGCTTCGACGCCTCGCGAGTAGAACTCGTTTATCAGCACCATGCCTGCCGAGAAGCATAGGAATATGGCGATGATCACGCAGATGATCGCGAGAATAACGTGCGGTGTCACGGGAAGGGGCATTAGGAAGATGCTCCAGTACGCGAGGTAGAGGGCAGCGCAGAAAACCAGGATTGCAACTATTGATTGGACTGGTCTGGGATGGAAGTGAACATCTCGTTTGCCGAGCTTGTTCGACATGGGAAGCCTCCTCTTGCTTGTGAGCGTGTTTTATGAGCGCCAACCGCCGCGATGCCATGGGCGCCAAAGGTGCTCTTGCGATGCGAAAGTACCTTTGAGACGGACATGTTCATGGCTGGCGCTGAGGTCAGCCATGGAATTCTAGGTGGCTTGCGTTCGGTCTGTTGTACGCGGAGAGCTTCACCGGTGATGCTGGTAGTACATCATTTCCTTTTCGAAGACAATAGTATTTAAAAGACATTTGTATGTCAAGCATTTAGAATACAAATGTTTCCGAAATTTTTGGTTGAGTATGCCGTGGAAGTATGCTGCGTTGCGTGCTGCATTGGTTGCGTTACATGGGTATACCGCGTAGAAAATGCCTCAGGCAGTATGCTTCAGCGATGGCTGAGGGGAGTAAGATTCAGCGTTAGCCGAGGGGACGTGCCGCAGCGATTGTGTTGGGTGGGCACTGCAACAAGCGTACTGAAGGGACGAGCGGAGGCTGTCTAGATTATCTCGAGAGCTCGAACAAGGTTGTTGCGAGGCGGTCTGCCATTTTCTCTGGAGAGTTCTCGCCTTTGAAATCGGAATCCAGCCACTTTGTGAGCATCCACACCATGCCTGCGGATATTGCAGCTCGGCAATCGTCTGCATCCACTCCGGCATCTTTGAGTCGCTCGCCAATCCTGCGCTCGCGCATCCTGGCATCCAGTTTCTCGATAACGAATACAGATGTCTTCGCTGCGCTGGGTCCATACATCACGTTGTGGCAGAAATCACGCTCGGCATAAACATGCGACACGAAGTTGCTCATGAGATTGGAGAAGTATGTACGGTCATCAAGCTGGGCATTGGCTTCTCCATCGTTGTTGTCGTTCAGAGACTCCTCTATCATGGTCTCTGCTGTCTTTGCAACTAGCGTGGTGGAGTCGGAGAACATCTTGTATATGGTTGCCCGGCTTACTCCGGCGTCCTTCGCAATTTCTGTTAGCGAGATATCGCCAGATGGTTTTTTCGCCACAGCGCGTCTGGTTGCCTCCATTATGGAGTTACGCGCTCTGATCGTTCTGGGATTCACTTTTTCCGCCATGCTTCATGCCTTCTTTCGTGTACATATGTACACATAGTAACATGGCAAATCACCATGGATTCCTCTAGTGCGTGAATGAAGCGATTGGTAGCGTATTGCGTGCACACATGCTTGCGGGTAAGGCCGGGGATGCTGTGAGTAATGGTGCAAAGGTGATCGCATAGGGAATGGTGTGGGAGATAGCACGAAGATGATGGCGAAGGCGATAACGCGGAAAATACCGTAGGGGATGGCGGCGTGGACGCCCTTGAACCGCATATATTCTAAAGTTAAACTCATATAATTGCTTAATGCAACCATTCGCGGCAAATCTCTGCCGTTTGTAAACTCTTGCGACTCATGAAAAATTCCTGTAACAAGTCGCCAGTAAAACTAATCTCGTGCACGTTGAAGTGCATGTTGAGCTTCGCAATTGAGCGCCGGCGATATGAATGCCTGGTGAAGCGGGCGTAAGGTGCAGTGGTCGTGCAGCTCATTGATCGCCGGAGGGATTGCCGGTGAAGTTCACGATCTTGATAGCTAACGGGAGCAGCGGCTGTGGATTTAGCAGTCAACATGGCCGCTGTTCTGCGTGGCTCACTCGATGCTCTTGGTCTGAGCGCCCAATCGCCCACATTGTTACCAGGCTTGGATTCAGCTCTTCAGCTTTGCGTAAATCTTGCCATCATGTTTAACAATCTGCATACAACAGTTGTGAAATAATGAATTTGAAGCTGCTTTAAAGTTTGACGGGGGAGCCGCTGTCATTCTGCAGGAACGCCGGCCAAGGACGATGCCTAAGGACGCTGGCCAAGGACGACGCCTAAGGGCGCCGCCTAAGGAAGCCGCGATGCTGTATAAGGCTGTCGTCCGAAGCTGTGTTCCTAAAGACGTGCCCTGTATTGACCTCGGTTGGACAAACTGCAAAGCAGCCTTCTATCAAACTGCGAGGGAAGGAACTCTATGTCTAATGCAGATTGCAGTGGACCTAGTAGCTGCACAAGTCATCAGCCAATAGCACAGCATGTCGAATCTCAAAACTACAATCGCTCTCCAAATAATAAGAGCCGCATCGCAACCAAGCTTGTAGCGTGCATCGCAGCTATGGTGCTGGCCACGATGGGGCTAAGCGCATGCGGGTCTGCCAAGATCGATACTTCCGATATCGTGGGCACCTGGTATCTCACGGGCGGAACCGTAACGGGATGGGATAGCGAGAATTTCGAGATACTGGGCGATGCCGGAACCTATATCGTGCTCACTCTCGATGAGAATGGAACCGGAAACTTCGATACCAGCCAGATTGACAAAGGTAGCTCTGATGTAACCTGGAAAGCCAAGAGTGCCACCGAGGGAACCATTACCATCGATTCTTCCGATGGAACTTTCGAGATTAGTGGCGACGAGATGACCGTCAGCATAATTGGCGAGACCATAAACTTCTCGAGGGATAAGCCAGGGACGAGTGCCGATTTCACTGGATCGACGGGTTCCGCTGGCTCCACCGGCTCTGCGGGAACCTCTACGTCGGTCAGCACTGTGACTTATGGCAATGAATACGTTGGTTACATACAGGCGCCTTCTACTTGGGGAGACACCACCAATTTGATTGATTCTCAAACGGTGAGCGATTATGCCGCGGTTCAGTTTGGAGATCCAACCAGCGAGTACGCCTCGTCCGTTACCGGAGGCGGAGCATATGCCAAATGCATAACCATGCTTGCCTATGGGTCTAGCGCGAGCGATGTCATGAACAATTTGAAGAGCTCCTACGAATCCGACCCCTCGTTTGGAGAGGTGGGAACCGAAACCACCACTCTGGACGGATGTGACGTGAACGTTATCATGACCACCGTTCCAAACGACAACCTGCAGGTCGTGGTCTTGATCATAAGGGCATCGGACAACACCTGTGTGGGGATTACCCTCGACTGCGGCACAACGGAAGACGATCTAGATGAGGTTTTGGACATAGCGGGCACTTGGACCAGGCCGTAGTTTGGGGCTGGCGATGTGGGCCGATGCTCACATCGCCCCCAAGTCTTTCAAGGCATCCGTTGGGGTGACTGTTGGAACGAAGGCTTTGGCTAAAAGCTGCTTATCCCATGTAACCAGAAGATCCGCGTTGGCTCGCTCTGTAGCCGCGCGGATCAGGTTATCCTCGAAGTCCGGGTTGACCGAGCGCCATCTGTTCGCCTTCCAGATGTCAGATCCATCTAGTCCAACCGCAGTTGACACCTCGTTCATCTCATTCACGAGACCCCATGCAGTCTGCTGTACGGACAATGCATCGGCCTGGGTGAGGACCCTTTTTTCGGATCGAACCATCCTCTTCAGCTCGGCGCAAGATATATAGAACGCGTCATTGATGATTGTTGGCGAATGAAGGAGCCGGCAGTCTTTCTGCAGTGCGGCATTTATGAATGCGAGCGAATCGTCGTGCCCGTCGCGCTCTGGGAAGAAGCTCGAAATCCAAACATTTGTATCGACCAGATAATATGGCACGTCGTGGTTCATCGTTCCACGCCTCCACCGGCATCTCCCATGCGGCGATTCATGCGGTCTTCGAGCTCCATGGTCAGCAGCTCTTTATCTGGCACGTCTTCTAGGCTCGCTGTTCCGCTTATACCAAGCTGCTCTAGCCCTTCCGCATAGACCGTGTTCAGGCGATGAAGCGCCGCTAGCTTGCGGTCATGCTCCGTGGATTTTGCTTCAGCGGATTCCGGATTGAGAAATTGCTCGATTTCCGACAGGTCCGATTTCTCATCGGCTAATCTCGCCCAAATAAGTCGCATGAATTCGGTGGGTGTGAGGCCAATGAGTTCGAGTCTGGACTCTCCCAGCTCCTTGACTTCACGGTCGATTCGCACGTTTAGCTGCACCAGATTATCCATGAGAGCCTCCAACGTTTACGTTTGCTGCATCGGTTTGGTGAGCAGAGCTCCCGTCGAACGTAAAAGCTAGCTAGCTAGCTTTTATATTGTAGCAGGTGATGGGATGGTTATGGCACGAGACGAACTTGGAGGGCACGAGTCGTAACAGGTTTAACAATCGCGACACAACCACCGTGAAATAATGAAGTTGGAGTTCGTTCAAAGTTTGCAGGGAAGCTAAGACAATGAGCAGCTTCGTTCAAAGTTTGCCGAGGAAGCTGGGCAACGAGCGGCTTCTGGCGGTTGAACTCAGCTTCAAATTAAAAACGCGAGAAAGGAACCGGTATGTTTGGCTCGAAGATCGGCAAGGTGGATCCTGCATCGCAATCTGCGCCGCAGGCTCCACATAAAAGGGCGCGTAGAGGGCATCTGGCAACCAAGGTGGTTGCGTGCATTGCTGTGATGGCCCTGGCCACGATGGGTCTTTGCGCGTGCGGATCCTCCAAGATTGATACCAGCGACATCGTGGGCAAGTGGTACGTTACCAGCGGCACCGAGTCGGGGTTGGAGGCAGAAAACTTCGAGATCCTGGGATTCAGCGGAATCTACGCCTTCATCGACCTTGACGAGGATGGCACGGGAACATTCGACCTTTCTGCAATCAACAACGGCTCGTACGACGTAACGTGGAAAGCCACCAGCACCACCGAGGGCTTGATGACTATCGACGATGTTGATTTCTCCTTCATCGTCACGGGCGACGATATGGAGATGGATTCCGACCGTGGCAATCTGTTCCTCTCCCGCGATAAACCCGGCAATGCATCCAGTTCTACGTCGGGGAGCTCTGCATCTGGGACCACGTCCGGAAGCTCCACTTCCGGTTCGACATCCGGCAGCTCCACTGGAACCACCTCTGGGAGCACAGTGACGTTTGGGAACAGCACGGTGGGATACATATCCGCACCGTCAAACTGGGTGGATACCACGAACCTCATCGACGCGCAGACGATTAGCGATTACGCAGCGGTGCAGTGCGGAGACCCCAGCAGCCAGTACAATTCGTCACTTACCGGCGGAACCGCATATGCCAAATGCATCACGTTCCTTGCGTATTACACGAACGCGAACGATGTGGCCAACTCACTGCAGAGCCAATACTTGCAGAGCTCGTCTTTCTCCGGCGTTCAGATGCAGACAACCACGTTCAACGGCTTCGACTCGTATCTGATTACGGCCAATGTTCCGAGTGACAATCTGAATCTTGCAGTGCTGGTGATTGGCGAGTCGGATCAGTTCACCGTTGCGATAACGATGGATTGCGGCTCCACCCAGGCCGATGCCGACGAGGTTATGGGCATCGTGCAGGGTTGGTCGGCGTTCTAGCGCCGGGAAGCTGGTGGCAAGGGAGCAGCCGGGAGGAGCTAGGAGAAGCCGGTAAGATCTAGGCGGAGTCGGCGAGCTGGCGAGTTGGCTTCTTCAGGGCGTTCAATGGCCAGCTCCGGCACAACTCAAGGGTCAGCCCCTTCAAGGACCAGCCCCTCGTCAAAGCAACCCGTTATCAGCCTATTGCAGGAGCCGCATCTTTGATGTGGCTCCTGTAATGTTTGCTGGAGGGCTGGCGCTGGTACTGGCGCTTGCTGGTGCTGGCACGAATTCCAACTGTAATTACGTCCGGACTGCTCTCTCGAAGCAACTGGACATGCGCTCGATTGACTTTCTCGAAATACCCTGAGCCATCGCGGTTTTTCTCCAGGCTGGCATGACCTTCTGAATTTTCGCAATCTCGTCCTTGGCATCGGCCTTTTTGATGCGAAAGTACTCGCAAGCATCTAGGGCAACGCGAATGTCGGCGGTGGTTTCGCTAAGGTCTATCGCGCATCTAAGATGCTTCTCTCCCGCACCTGGCGTGGGATTGATGTCGAAAGCCGGGGACAACCGCCATCCAATTCCATCCCACAAGAATCCATGGTTTCGCATGTGGTCGTCCGTATTGCCTATAAGGCACGAAAAGACGATGCGCTTCCACAGCTCTTGGATATCGGCGGTTACGTTCGATCCGTTTTCCTCCAAGAACTCGACGAGCTCGAGATACGAGTACTGCCCGCCGTCCGAACCTTGCACTGCGGTGAGCCCGCTGATGTAGGGGATACGCTTTTGGGTGCTTGCGGAGTAATCCTCGTCATGCGCTGGCATTTCGTCGCCATGCGCGGGTGGCGGGTAACCTGATGGATAACCTGAGGAACCGTGGAAATCTGAATCGTAGGAATCTGGATCCACACGGTCGAAGCGCTTCACCAGCAATACCGACTTCCGCTTAGAGCCAACTCGAAGCAACCGGGCATATGGAACCCTTATCCCAGCTCTCATGGCGAGGTCGAGGGCCACTTTCTCCCAAGCGCAAACATCCTCCTCGCTGGTTTCGTCCGCCTTTGGAAACTTGGCGATCATGAGAGAGCCCTGCTCGTCAACCACAGATGCCTTGGGACGGGCTCCGCCAAGGCTCGATCCAGCTTCGAAGAGGTCGTGGATATCGGAGTCTTTGTCTTGCTCGAAATCCGTAGACTCTTCGAGTAATTTTGGTATGGCAACCTCTTTTGGAACGCCCGATTTAGATGGAGCCGCCGATGCATCACCGATCCAGAAGCGCAAGGCGCCCTGCCGGGTTTGATCAGATACGCCCAACAGGAAGTCTTTCTCGAGAAGGGTCCGGGGAGTTTCTTCGGCCGCTCTTGCTCGACGCGACTCCTGACGGGCAAGGAGATTCCTGCCCCAGCGGTCGGGCATGCAGTCTTCGAATGCCAGGAACATGGGCCTAGCCAGGCTGTGCATCGTACCGGGAACAAGCGGCAAGTCGGGAGATATCGGAATTGCGCTTGGCGAGGCCAGGTATGAGGTGTCATAAGCGAACGAAGCCGATTCGATTCCTCGGCGGGCGTGGAACCACAGGGTTCCGGCCAAAGTGTCGATTCCGTTTAGCTGGATGGTTATCGCTACCGAGTTTGCTACTGTTACGTTTGCCGCCGTCGCGTTTACTGCCGCCGTGTTGTCTCTTTTCGCCATGGGTCTACCTCACTCTTTGTGGGGTGTCGTCATCTGCGCGAAGCCTGCCAATTGGGGTGTTGAGCGGGTCCGTCGATGCAACTACAGGTTCTAGCAACCCCAGGATTCGAGATACGCGCAGAAACACGTCCATGCTGCCCTTGCCTTCTCTCAACAGCTTGGCGACAGTTGGCGTTGAGACTCCTGCCCTGTCGGCCAGAAGCTCCATCGTTATTCGTTGCTGACGACGGGCAAGATCTAGGTTGGCTGCAATGTCTCGCATTGCCCTGGATACCGGTATGGGCGTTTTGGTTGGCATGGCGTTCCTTGTTGGTAGGCTGGTTTCGAGTGGAGTTTTTGCAATGGAAGCTAAGGTGTTGCTAAATATAACATTAAAGAATCTTTATGTTAAATCGTAAAACAATAAGATATTTTGATGTTATTCTAGCATGCTACGATTACTGTG
>CADBOM010000113.1 GCA_902796325.1 uncultured Coriobacteriaceae bacterium | reverse complement strand
TAGGCACACCCATAGATTCCACGGCCGCGAGCGGAAGCCCGGCTCCCTCGGAATCTTCCACATGGCTCCTGAGCTGGCCAAACCTTACCTCGCCAACAATCTGCAGGAACAACGGCGTAAAGCACAGGCAGGCATACGCAACATAGAAGAGATAGCTTACGATGGTAACCCTGTTCATTATGATCATGGGGCTGTACAGGATGCCCGTTTGGTTTAGCATCGCACCCATGATGTTGACGATGATACACAGGAACAGGAATATCACGAGCGACCTGTCGCGGTTATCGAACCTGTAGATCGAGAAGGCAGTGCGCCCTTTTAGCGAGTACCCGCGGCTGCGCATTGAGTCGGACATCTCTATGAAGCTCTCGTTCATCCAAGTGAGCATGATGGAGAAACGCGAGAGCGAATGCTTTACCCTGTGCCCGAAGCCACCTTGCCCGCTCCCGTTGCCGATGCACTTCTGACCGGAGTTTATAGTGCGGGCTCTCTTCTTAATGCGTGGAACCATGCGCAGCAGGATCGACAGGAACAGAGACAGTTTGGGCGAGACGCGTCCGAACAGATACACAACCTTATCCGACGAAACGATCGCATGCATGCACGACAGCCACATTAGAACCGACGAGATAATAACTCCCACCACAAACCCATACACGATCGATTCGAGCGTGATCATGTTGCCGATGAAGTTTTGGGCAAGGTTGGTTACGCCAAAGTGGTTGACCGTGGAGAAGAGAAATGTCCATACCGCGATAAACACAACGAGCCAAAGGTTGAACTTCACAGCCCTCTTGCCGTTGAGCTTGACTGAATATGCGAACGAAGCCGCATAGGAAATTGCGAGGTAGACGGGGTGGTTGAAGACGATGGTCATCACGATCGCCGCCAGGAAGAACACCAGGTTTATGGCCGGATGATAAGAGCTGAACTTCAACTGCTAGTCCCCCATCATCCCATACTTGACCTTTACTCTTTCGAGTTGACCATAAAGCTGCTTTCCAAACAGGGCGATTACCAGAACAGCCGATGCCATATGCACGGTATCGTATGGAATTCCAGCTATATACACGGACAGCACTGATTCCATGTTCACATTGGGCATCGTGAACACTGCGCAGGTGTCGAGGATCGGGCCAACCATGAAGCTCAGGAACAATGCAGACACCACGCAAATCTGCGTGCGCTTGGGCTTGAGAATGCCCTTCTTGAACAGGTACCCGATAATGAACGGGGCAATTCCATATGCGAACATCTGCCATGGCGTCCAGGGGCCTTGCCCGAACACGAAGTTGGACAAAAGTGCCGATAGCGAGCCCGTTAGAAATCCAGCTTCCGGCCCCAGTGACAATGCGGTGATTATCGCTATTCCAATGAGGGGTGAGAACGCCGGTGCCCATATGAAGATGATGCGCGATGCCGTGGCAAGCGCAATCATAACCGCGAGAACCACGAGCTCCCTTGCCTGTGGTTTTCTGCGCTCGAACGACATGAAGAAGGGAATCATGGTTAGGCAGAGGATAATCACGCTGATGAGCCAGTAGGAACGAGGTCCCATGATCACGCCGACGGCAATGCTCACAGGTATTGCAGCCACGATCAGCAACGTTGAGATTATCGCGCGGGGATTGTGCTTCTTCTTGGCTTTTGGCTCCGAGGACTCGGAGTCAGACTTGCCTGCCGGCTCGTTAGCTGGCTTGTCGGCTGGCTCCGCAACATGCTCTTCCCGAGCTTCTGCCTTTGTCTCGGGAGTTTTTGCAGCTGCCCTCGCAGTTTCGGCAGCCTCGGCATTGGAACCAAGCTCTGCGTCGCCTGCCACAGACGCCTCCGAAGCTCTCGCAGCTGATGCTTCGGCCTCATGCGCCTCCCGAGCCTTGGCAGCGTCTTCGCTAGCCTTGGCAACCTCTTCGGAAGCTCTGGCTATCTCATTTAGCTGCGCCTCGTGAGCCTTCTGCGCGGCATCTTCTACCTGCTCTACCTTTTCCCGCTTATCCTCTATGGACTGGTCGACAGATAGACCCAGGGCAGAAAGCGCACCCATGTTTCCAGAGGCTTTTGTCGACGCTTTGCCGGAGCGTCCGGTATTTCCGGTTTTGGATGACCCGGCAACCTCTGGTGCCTCGACGGCCTTGTCTTGATCGGTGGTCTTGCCTTGGCCGTCCGTGTTGTTGCCGGTGTCTACCTTGCCGGCCTTGACAGCACTGGCATCGGCTGCGTTTTCGTCGCCTTGATTATTCGAAGCGCTCTCAGAGACCAAAGTTTCCCTGGCACCATCGCTGCTTTCATCCTTGTTGGCCTCGCCAACGGAGATGCCCAAAGCAGCGAGAGCGCCCAAGCTCGTTCCCTTATCGGGCGATTTCTCGTTTATCGGTTGATCTTGCAAAGCTCGATCACATCCTCGTTGG
>CADBOM010000112.1 GCA_902796325.1 uncultured Coriobacteriaceae bacterium | reverse complement strand
GAGGTTACCCCGCAGATGCGAACGGTGTTCGAAGCAGCCGAGAAGAAGATCTTCTCGGAGCTGGCTGCATATGGGAAGACTCCTCAGAACTTCGGCGTTGTCCATACCGACTTGCGAGCAACGAACCTGCTGCTAGACGACGACGGCACGATTAAGGTCATCGACTTTGACGATTGCGGTCCCGGTTGGTACCTGTTCGATGTTGCAGATAGCTTCACCTTTGAGGAAATGATGCCGAACATCGAGGACATGGTGCGTGCCTATATAGCGGGATATCGCCAGGTTGGCGGGGTTATCCCAGATGCGGATTTTGCACTGCTGCCAGCAATGCTCCTAGCACGCAGGCTCAACATGGTTGCTTGGATGGAAATGCGTCGCGAGACCGAATGGGCAAAGCAGATACGCGGTCAGTTTATATCGGAGACTCTGCCAATGGCTCAGATGTACCTGAAGGATCAGTACTTGCCGCATATGAGGGCGCAGGCCCTTAACGGCACGCTTTCCACCTGGGCTGCAGGACGAACGGCGGCGTAGGTTAATGCCCGGCTGGATGACATACAAGGTGGTGAGCGACCTCCGCACGATGGTTCGTCGCGGCGATGCTCTTGCGGGAGGGCGTTTGCCTTCCGAGCGCGAGCTTGCCAACATGCTGTGCGTTTCACGCGGAACGGTGCGAAGCGCGCTGGCGGTCATGCGCGAGGCGGGCGAGATCGAAACCCGCACCGGCAAGGACGGTGGCACGTTCATCACAAAGGAAAACCCCAGCTGGGCGTTGTATTCGCAGGTGAATGTCTCGCTTGGATCACACAAGCTCATCGATCATCCGATGGGCACACCGCAGGGCACAGTGGAGTCCATCGTGGAACGTGGCCAATCAGCTCACTCCAAGGTGATTTCCCTGGTTCGAGCTAAGGCCGACCGCGAGGCGCGCTTGGCTCTCGAGCTCGACGAAGGCGAGGAAATCTACGAGCTGGTCAGGCTTCGCTCAACGAACGCTGCACCAATAGCTTTGGAGAAAGCCCAGCTTCCCGTGAAGCTTTTCCCCGACCTTCCCGAGCATAACGTTGCGTCGTCTTTATACACCATCTTGGAAGACGACTACAACGTGCACTTTTCAAGCATCACGGACTCGATTGAGATGGTTTATGCGGACGAAGACCAGGCGGAGCGGCTGAACGTTCCAGAAGGATTCCCGTTGTTTCTGGCCGTAAACACGGCTCGCGGAGCAAATGGTGTTCCAGTGGAGCACTCTCGCGACTACTACCGTCCCGATGCGGTGAGGTTCGTGATGACCAGAGACCTGGATGGCGGAGTTGACGGCTAGTCGGCGGGGTCGACTTAGTAGCGGCGATGGCGAGTTTCGGCGTCACCTTGCGAGTGCGAATAACAACGCATTGCGCGAGCACGAGGCACTCAAGTTGCAAGGCAACAAAAACAACCCGGAGCGCTTGGCAAGGCGCCAAGCGGAATGCTTGGCGAGGCACTTGGCACTTCGGATCACATAACGTGCGGGCACCATTTAGGCACCCGCAATGAAAACAAAATCTACCGATGGCAAAGGATGTGATCATATGAATGCGGAAACGGAAAACACTCAACCGCAAGTGAAGAGAACCCTGGGTGTGTTCTCCATCGTTTTGATGTGCGTTGCGGCGGCTGCACCTCTAACGGTTGTGGCTGGAACCCAGCCCCTGGTAATGACTTATACGGGCAATAATTCCATTCCCGTCTACTATCTAGCCACAGGATTTATTCTCCTGATCTTCTCGGTTGGCTTTACCACCATGAGTAATTTCGTTCCAAATGCTGGAGCGTTCTACTCTTACATTCAGGCGGGGCTTGGCAGAAAGCCGGGTATGGGCGCGGCCACCATGGCTCTTCTCTCGTACGTGCTCATCTGCATCTCCGTTCTGGCATACTTGGGATATGCAACCGAGAACACCATCCTGATGTTTGCTCCCACCGTTGATATTCCCTGGTGGGTATGCGCTCTCGTTTGGTGGGCAGTTATCTCGTTCCTTGGATACCGAAACATCGATCTAAGCTCTAAGGTTCTTGGAGTGTTCTTGGTTTTGGAGTGCGGCGTGGTTACCATCCTCGACGTGGCCATCATTGCACAAGGTGGAGCAGCGGGTCTTAGCATGGCACCGTTTGCACCTTCCAACTTCCTTTCCGGAACTCCTGGTCTTGGGCTTATGTGGGCGTTCTTCGGGTTCATCGGATTCGAGGCAACGGCAGTGTTCAAGAGCGAGGCAAAGGACCCCGAACGCACCATTCCGCGTGCAACCTACATCACGGTTGCCTTCATCGCGCTGTTCTACGGATTCAGCGCTTGGTGCCTGGTTATGGGGGCTGGTCCAGATAACGCTCTGCCATTTGCCGTGGAAACCCAAGATGCATATGCGTTGAATCTTGCAGCCACCTATGTTGGCCAGTGGCTCTATGACATGATCCAGTGCCTGCTGGTTACCAGCCTGTTTGCATGCGCTCTCTCGCTGCACAACGTATCCTCCCGCTACGTGTACATGCTGTCCAACGTGAAGGTTCTCCCCAAGAAGCTCGGAGCCATTCACCCCAAGCACTTCGCTCCTTCCAATGCGTCGCTTTCGGTGGATATCTTCTCGCTGATTCTGCTTGTAATCGTTACCATCATCGGACTCGACCCTCTTACCGTGTACGCTTGGTTTGCCAACGCTGCAACGCTCGGACTGGTCTTGCTGCAATGTCTCACATCCATAAGCGTGGTGGCGTTCTTCCGCAAGCACGAATGCTCCAAGGGCAAGTTCCACACAGTGGTGGCACCAATCCTTGCGGCCATAGGGCTGGCGTTCGTGGCTGGAATCGTGGTCGTGAACTTCCCCGACCTCACCGGAAGCGTGGCTTCGGCCATCGTCATGGGCATCTTGATCCCGGTATCCTTCGCAGTTGGAGCATTCATTGCGGCTAGGATGGAGAAGAAAGACCCTGCTGGATATGCTCACCTCAGCACGCTGGTGTCCGAGACGCAGGCGGTTGCGTAGCAAGCTGGCGCACCTAGCTGGCGTGACGAGCTGACATGACGGGCCGGCACAATGAGCTGGCATGACGATCTGACGTAGCAAGCTGATGCAGCGTGCCAGGGGGCTGGGCGCCGAGTGTCGAACGCTACAGGGCCTGCAGTCCAGGTAGAAACGGAGTGGTTCGAAATTGGTATAACTTCGCAATAGTCGTGAAATATTTCATAAACGACCCCTTATTATGAAACCAACAGGAAATGAAGGTGTAACACAATGGTCGATAGAAAGGGGTCGCAATGTTCGCAGGATTGATGGCTCAGGCTAGCAAGAAATATTTCATGGAAGAGGCAACTCGTCAGAAGGCAGAGGCTGTTCGTGAAGTTGCACCGGTAAGCCACGAGGCTGTATTCGAGGATCACGCCAAGATGGACGCAATCTACGCACAGCGTGCAGTTGGAATGGCTCAGCAGCAGTAATCGAAACTAGCAGTGCAGTTCAGCAACGCTGGTGCGGCAGATACTAGGCCACGAGCGCACGGCAGCAGTCAGCGCTTGGCAATAGAACAATAGAGAAGAAGCTCGGGTGTTTTGCCCGAGCTTCTTTTTTCATTTTGAACTGCGCTTGCGCCCCATTGAGCTGCGCCTGTGACCCATCAAATATCATTCAGTTGCAGTTACGCCAGTTTGTAAATCAGTGGAGCATGCTGCGCGAGACAGCCCGCTCATTCGCCAAAACACATACAACCGTAAACGTATTACAAATTCAGACATCTGTCTTTGATGTGTAAGAATTTTTATCAAACAGCAAAGTTTTCCGGGGCATTCGCGCTCCATGCGCAACCAAATCTTGCGATGGGAGTTTTATGACAACAGACGTTAACAAGGCAACTCGCTGGGGCGTGTTCATCGTTTTCGTGATGATTGGATTCGTCAACAACATCGTGCAGTATCTGCCGGCGTTCTTCGCGCAGGACCTCATGGCAGATTTCCAGGTGAGCACCACTGGCTTTGCCCTGCTCTCCACAGTGCCGATGATTCTCGGCCTCATACTTTCGCCAATAGGCGGATCTATGTCGGATAGATGGGGTATGAAGCGAATGCTCCTCATTGCGGGCATCATCTCGTCGGTTGCCATGCTGGCTAGATTCTTTGCCACCTCCTTCATAATGCTGCTCATCACCACCGCGCTCCTTGGCTGCATCTGCGCATTCCAAACCGTGAACCAGGTAAAGCTGGGAATGACATGGTTTGGCCAGGCCAGCATTGGCATGGTTGCTGGAGTTTGCACCGGCATGAACTCGGCGGGAATTGCCGTTGCGCAGGCTTTTGCGGGCGTGCTGTTTCCCGACTACCACATTGGATTCCTCATCGGTGGAATCATGGTTACCGTGATGACGCTGTTGTGGGCAATCATCGGCAAGGACGCTCCCAAACGTACCACGGAGGTTCCTCCGGTAATTGAGCCTACGCGTGCCGAGAAGGCCGCGGACCGCGCTGCTGCAAAGGCGGCTGCCAAAGCTGCAAAGGCCGAGGAGAATGCCGACGGCTCTCAAAAACAGGGCATGTCTGCTGTGATCAAGAGCAAGAACATCTGGTTTGCCGGAATTGGAATGGGAATTGGCAACTCGTTTACGGTACTAACCGGCAACTTCCTCATTACCGCGCTTGCGGTTTACTGGGGTACGGATCCTGTGCAGGCGGGCATGATTGCCTCGCTGTTCACGGTTGGCAACATCTTTGGAGGAATTCTGGTTCCAACGGTGGTTACCCGCATGAAAGCCGCAAAGCCCATTTGCATCGCGCTGCCACTGCTCACGGCTGCAACGTTCTTTCTCGGATGGGTTGTGGATATCACCGTGGTGCGCTGCATAATGCTCACGGTATCTGGATTCTTCTTCGGCGGAGTGGTGCCTATCCTCATGTCGTGCCCATCGATTCTGCCCGAAGTTGGAAACGAGAACTCCGGAACCGCAGGCGGACTGCTCGTTACGATCATGATGGTTGGTGCCGTGGTTATCCCCACGTTCATCATTACGCCGATAGCTGGCAGCGACTACAACATGATTATGATCTTGAGCATCGTGGCGGTTGCAATCGTGGCCGTGTTCTACGCGATCCTGCCCAGCCTGTATGCTGGCGGCCAGGGCGGCTCTGCATCGGCAACCTCGGCAGCGGCAACTGAGGAAGAGTAAGAGAGCTGGAGCTGAGAAAGTTTTGTTTGCAGAATACGGGGCCTTAGCCAATGAGGTTAAGGCTCCGCTTTTTTAAATTGGCAGATTGGAGTTTACGCCTGCTCGCTTCAAGTTGCTTACTGGCAGTTACCTTCTGCAAATCCTGCCCTACAGCTCTTCCAGCATCTGAGCGGGATTTTCTGCAGCCTTCACCTTGCCAAAGGCTTTTACGATAACGCCATTCTCGTCGATGAGATAGGTGCTGCGTACCACGCCCATGGATACCTTGCCGTACATCTTCTTCTCTTTCCAAACATCGTAGGTTTGGAGAACTTCCTTTTCTGTGTCGG
>CADBOM010000111.1 GCA_902796325.1 uncultured Coriobacteriaceae bacterium | reverse complement strand
TCGCAACAGAGGGATATTCCTGATTCTCTCTAGCGACGAGGAAGAAGATATGCCCATACCCGGAGAAGATTTTACGATGGGATATCTGGCCTGTACGCAGGCAAGGGGAGACTACCTGGCCTTGAATGACAACCTTCGCAGGGTCGTGCATTTGCACTTGAGGTCAAACTCGGTTGAGACCATCAGCAAGGTGGCGACGCTGATTCACCGGCATCTGCCAACGCAGCTTTCGTAGTTAATGTTGGCGGCGAATTGGCTTTCCCAATGTATAGTAGTAGTGGGCATATATATTAGTTGGCCAGCATTGGGAAGGCGTAGCATCTACAACTCGCTGCGAGAATAGCGCGCATCATTCTCTGCTTGGCGGTTTGCGCTTAATGGCACCGCTTTGAACTTGTTGGAAGCAATATGAACGAAAGGGGACAAAAACATGCTTCTTATAGCAAGGTATGTTATTCCGGTTTCGTCTCCTCATATAGAAGACGGAGCAGTCCTCGTCAAAGGCAACAAGATAGAAGACATCGGCAAAGCCGATGAGCTTAGAATCAAATATCCCGACGAGCCGATAAAGGACTTTGGCATCGCCGCCATCATGCCGGGTTTCGTCGACACCCATACGCATCTTGAGTATTCGGCTCTCCGTGGGCTTATCTACGACGTGCCTTACGTGGAATGGAAGTTCCAGCTCACCAGGAAGTCCCAGAGGTTCGCCTACAAGGACTGGATGGACTCGGCGCTTCTGGGAGCCTTGGAGGCTGTGCGCTCGGGAATCACCACGATTTCGGACGTAACATCCACCGGCGCCTCCTGCTATGCAGCCAAGGCTGTTGGACTGCGTGGACTTATCTACCGAGAGGTTGGAACAACTGCACGTTCCGAGATCCCATATGTGCTCCAAACGGCCTATAGGGATGTGGACAACTGGAGAGCCAATTCCGATCCCGAGATGATCGAGATTGGCATTGCACCATATTCGCTGTACAGCTGCCATCCGTATGTTCTGAGGGAGCTGGCAGACTATGCGTCGGACGGCACCCAGGTTGCCATCCACCTTGCAGGCAGCAAGGAAGAAAACGAGTTCGTGAAGAACGGCACCACCGCAATTGCCCATGGCGCCGATCATCAGGAGTACGATGCCGACTCGTTCCAGTCTTCCACATGGCTGGCAACTGGCGTGAGCCCGGTCCAGTATGTGCTGAACTGGAAGATACTCGATGTTCCCAATATCCTGGCAATTCACTGCACCCATGTCGATGATCGCGATATCGCCACTTTGGCAGATCATGATGTTGCCATCGCCGTGTGCCCAAGATGCGATTCCAAGCTTGGCAATGGAATTGCGCCCATCGAGAAGTTCCTCAAGGCGGGCATCAGGGTAAGCATCGGAACCGACTCTCCGGCTGCTTCCGATGTAACGGATCCAATTGACGAGATGAGGCTAGCTCTTCTTCTCCAGCGCGCAACTGGGACCACGCATTCGGACTTCATCACCACTTCGACTGCCGTCAATCTCTCGACGCTCGATGCTGCGAAAGCCCTGAGGATGGACGATAAGATCGGATCTCTCGATGTGGGCAAGCTTGCCGACATCATTGCAATCGACCTCTCGAATTCTCATCAGTTGCCAACGCACGATCCCACATCCGCCATCGTTCACACCGCCACACAGGAGAACATCCTCATGACGATGGTGAACGGTCGCATCCTGTACGACGGAAAGCATGTGTCGAGCGTAGATGTCCAAAGGATTTTCGAGCGCACCGAGGAAATGCGCGTGAAACTGAGGAACTAGGTAACCGATAGGGCCAGCCAGGGCGATTAGGCCTTTGGCGGGCCCTAGCTAGTTCCTGCCGCGGGGCTTGCTTCCGCGGGAGTGCGGCATTCGAACGATAGAAGGAACCGTTTAGTTGTCTAACAGTAAACAGCCAAAGAACAAGAGCAACCACGCCAAGCGAATAGCCAACAGCGCTCCAAAAAGCGCTGAGGAAAAGCGGGTCAAGGAAGAGCAAGAGAGAAAAGAGCGCGATAAGGCCAAGAAGAGGCACGAGAAGGCTGCCAATCGCGGCAAGAAGGGAATGGCGATTTTCTTCAGCTTCCTCTTGATCATGGCGTTTGCTGTTCCAAGCGCCAGCATGCTTTCCACATGCTCGAATTCAAATGACTCGCAGGCCAATGCATATACGCAGACCATCGACCAGTACAACGGCCTGATAAAAGATAACCCCAGCGAGTCTGTGAATTATCTCAACTTGGCCAACGAATACTACGACTATGCGGCTGCTGTTCTGCAGGGCACCGTAAAGTCTTCAGAGGGTTCGGACGATCTTTTCAACAAGGCCATCGAGAACTACGAGACTTTCAGGGGAATGGATGCTGGCGCCGATTCATCGACCATTGCGGTTGTTTCCGTGAACGAGGCGATGGCTTACTACTATACTGGCGATACCGCGAATGCGCTGTCGATTCTCCAGGGTCAAACGGGGCTAACACCCGACAATGCGGTTGTTTGGGCGAGGTTAGGGCTTGTGTACGCTAACTCTGGAGATGCTGCAGACGCCACGGCTGCATACAACAAGGCAATCGAGTTGGACCCCAATGACACCACGGGTGCCAAGAGCTTCGCAACACAGCAGCTCTCTTTGATCAACGGACAGTAACAACAGGATTGCCTGACGGCTAATAGTTGGCAACTGATAGCTGACATACCTGGAGCCTGCATTACACCGTCTAATTTGTGTGATTATTCGGTAAGCTTGCAAGGCTTTGCGGTTTCAAGATAAGAGGTACAGGTTTTGAATCTGGGTCCAGCAGAACTTTTGGTCATCCTGATTTTCGTATTGCTGATAGTGGGGCCGGAGAAGCTCCCTAAAGCGGGTACGACTATCGGCAAGGCCATAAGGCAGTTTAGGGAAGCCGAGAACAACGTTAATGAGACCCTCAAGAAAGAGGGCTTGGATCAAGAGACCCTCCGCAAGGCAAACGAGAACCCGTTTTTAGCCGTGGAGAAGCTAAGCGATGCCGTGAGCAAGCTGGATCCCGACGATCTTGATTTCGATTCCGAGGATTCTAAGGCGGCAAAAGAGGAAGTCAAGAATAATTCGAGCTCCGATGAGGGTTCTGACATGAAATCTCACTCCGGGAAAGACGATGCAGCGTCTGCTGCTAAACATTCTGAAGGAGATGTGGAAACCGCCGAAAATGCTTCCGCTTCCGGTTCGCATGATTCCGCTGGCGCAAGCGTGGGCACCGAAACCTCGGGTGGGGTGAACCATGCAGGTAACAGCAAGGTGATGAAGCTTTCGGATGTGGAGAGCTTCACCGAGCGCAAGAGGAAGCTTCAGGAGCTTAGGAAATCCAGAAAGTCTGCCGACGAGAATTCCGACGGCGAAAAAGTCGAAGTATCTGCTAGCAGTGGAGAGGAGGAGAAGGCACCTACCAGGCGTCTTTGATGGCAATGGCATTGGGACCAATTGGACCGGCGAGGATGACGATATCCGAGCACTTCGCCGAACTCAGAAGAAGATTGCTGATAGTTACCGTGTGCGTCTTGGTTGCCACGATAGCCATTTACAACTATTCCGACGAGCTCATCGAGTTTCTGGTTGTCCCCATTGCCAGCTACCTCCCAGGTGGAGAAAGCCTGCAGCAGCTGAACATATTCAGCCCTATGGGCGGATTCACACTTAGATTCAAGGTGTCGTTCGTTGCCGCGATTATGGTAACGGCTCCCATATGGATATGGCATTTGCTAGCGTTTTTCGTTCCCGCCCTCAAGGAAAACGAGCGCAAGTGGGTGCTCCCCACGTTTTTCATCGCGGTTGCCCTGTTCATCATCGGCAACATATTCTGCTACTGCATTATCTTGGCCCCGGCGTTCGAGTGGATGATCGACCAAACCAGCGGATTTGCCAATGTTTTCCCAGATGCATACGAGTATGTGAACATGGTGCTGGGATTCGAGTTTGCGTTCGGCATTGCCTTCGAACTCCCGGTCATAGTGTTCTACCTCGTGGTTTTCAACGTTGTTCCATACAAGAAGCTCCGCAGCAGCTGGCGCGTGGTATATGTGGTCACCATGGTGGCGTGTGCTTTCATAACACCAGACGGCTCGCCGGTATCTATGCTCATGCTCTTCGGGGCGATGATTGGTCTATACGAGGCTTCTCTGGCATTTGCCAGGATTGCCCTTAGAAAGAGAATAGCCAAGCAGCAGGCTGAGGCTGCAGCCGAGGAAACCGAACTCGCCCAGGTGAGCTAAATGCATGAGTTCAGTTTGATGGATTCGGTTTTGTCTACCGTAGAAGAATCGGCCAGGCAAGCTGGAGCCCTCAGGGTGCTCTCGATAGACATCGTGATAGGCGACCTTATCCAAGCCGTCGAAGAGGCCATGGACTTTGCGTTCGAAGCGTTGTCCGAGGGCACTATTTGCGAGGGCGCGGAGCTTAACATGACCTTCGTGAAGCCCAAATCCGTGTGTCAGGATTGCGGCTGCGAGTTCGAGCACGATGTATTCCACAACAAATGCCCAGATTGCGGCAGCATATTCACCACTCTCATACAGGGCAAGGAGCTATATATCGACAAGATAGAAGTCGATATGCCGGATGAGCCATCCAATGACCAAACTTAGATGAGCCATCCAATGACCCGGCCAGAAAAAACAACCAGAGGCCTAGCTTGTGATTCGCCAGATGATGGAAATCTTGTTGGCGAGAGCCTCAGCGACACCGATTGCCAGCCCGTTGCGGGTTCCGATTAATGTCAGGTGTCGGAAAAGATAAGAATCTTTTTAGCATTCGATAATAGATTATTTGGAGTGGCGCAGCCTTTTGTTTGGCAAAGTTTAAGAGGTGCGTGTTAGACTCTATTGCTTGAAAACCGTTGGAGAGGAAAATCCATGGAACTCGATATTGGCAAGCCGATCATGGAGAAAAACGACACCATAGCCCAGGAGAACAGAAAGCTCTTGGATGAGAAGCAGGTGTTCGTCATCAATCTCATGGCAAGCCCGGGGTCCGGCAAGACTTCGACGATTTTGGCAACCATAAGCGCTCTTTCCGAGAAATATAAGTTTGCTGTGATAGAGGGCGATATTGCCAGCCAGGTAGATTCTCTGAAAATCAAGGAAACCGGTGTTCCCTGCGTTCAGATAAATACCGGCGGAATATGCCATCTCGAGTCAAACATGATCAAGAAAGCCCTGGAGCCGCTGGATTTAGACAACATAGACGTGCTGTTCGTCGAAAATGTTGGGAATCTGGTGTGCACGACGGACTTCGACCTAGGGGAGAACGTCAAGGTTGTAATACTGTCTGTTCCCGAGGGGGACGACAAACCGGTTAAGTATCCCAACATCTTCCAGGTTGCAGATGCTGTCTTGCTTAACAAGGTAGATACGATGTGCGTGTTTGATTTCGACCAGGATGCCTTTGAGAAATCGCTCGACGATCTTAACCCTCTGGCACCGATGTTCAAGATTTCGGCCACAAAGGGCGAGGGCGTTGACGATTGGGCAAGCTGGCTCGATTCGGAGATAGAAAGTTTTAGAGGTAGGAATTGATTCTTGTAGTCACCGAGAAAAACGATGCAGCTCAGAAGGTTTCGGAGCTCATGGCTGATACCAAGCCCAAGGCCGACAAGGTGTACAACACCACGGTCTATAGGTTCTCGCGCGATGGCGAGGACTGGGTGGCCATAGGTCTTAGAGGCCATATTCTCGAGATGAACTTCGTGGATAAGCTGGAATACAAGAAGCGTGCCGGCTGGATTGGCATCGACGCGGAGGGCAACGAGATGCCCGCAAGCGATATTCCGGACAGGTTGGAAAAGCCCCCGTTCAAGAAGCGCAGGCCATTCACTGAAAACGGCATGAGTCTCAAAGAATGGAGCATACCGGTTCTTCCGTACCTGGTATACGCGCCCGTGACCAAGTATCCCAAGGAAAAGGACGTTATCAGGTCTCTCAAGAACCTTGCGAAAAAGGCAGACAAGATAATCATTGCCACGGACTTCGACCGAGAGGGAGAGCTCATCGGGTCCGATGCCGTTCTGATGGTGAGGGAGGTATCCGAAGCTCCGGTGCTAAGGGCAAGGTACTCTGCATTCACGAAGGCCGAGATAACCCATGCCTTCACGAATCTGGTGGAGCTCGACAAGAACCTTGCCGAGGCGGGGGATTCGAGGAGGGTGATAGACCTTGTTTGGGGCGCGGTTCTCACAAGGTATCTCACCAAGGCCAATTCCAATGGATTTGGAAACACTAAATCTGCCGGACGCGTGCAAACCCCGACCCTTGCGCTGATCGTTGCCAAGGAACGCGAGCGCATGGCGTTCAAACCTGAAGACTATTGGGTGATAAAGGGCAAGTGCACAAACGATGCCGGCGAAGATTTTTCCGTCACGCATCGAAAGGGCAGGTTCTCAAACGAGGCTGATGCCAACAGCGCGTTCGATAAGATCAAAGGCGCAGATCATGCAACCGTGGTGGCCATCGATAAGAAAACCAGAACCGTAAAGCCACCTACCCCGTTCAACACCACTTCGCTGCAGACCTCCGCAGCTGCAATTGGAATGACTCCGGCTAGGGTCATGAGGGTTGCAGAGTCTCTGTATATGAGTGGATATATTTCTTATCCGCGAGTGGACAACACGGTGTACCCAGATTCGCTCGACCTTCGCGAAACCGTGAAGATGCTCTCTGGCAACCCCGATTTTGCCCCTTACACCAAGAAGCTGCTGGCAAAGGGAAAGCTAACCCCAACCCGCGGAAAGATGCAGACAACGGACCATCCTCCAATCTATCCCACGGGGTGTCCCAGGAAAGACCAGCTCGATGCCGGGCAGTGGAAGCTCTACAACCTCGTTGCCAGAAGGTTTCTGGCAACGTTGTCGGGTGCTGCCCAGATAGAGGCAACCAAGGTAACTGTCGATGTCAACGGCCAGGAAATGGAGGCTAGGGGAGACGCGCTTGTGGTTCCGGGCTTTCGCGAGATCTATCAATACGGATCCAAGAAAGAGGAGCTCCTTCCCGTGCTTAGCAACGGAGAGGTTCTCGGCTTCTCCGATCCTCAGATAGAGAAGAAGCAAACAGAACCGCCGGCAAGGTACTCTCAGGCCAAGCTGATCCAGGAGATGGAGCGCTTGGGCCTTGGCACGAAGTCCACGAGGCACTCCACGATCGAGAGGCTTCTCGAGGTCAAGTACATTCAGGACGACCCAATCATGCCAACGCAGCTCGGTATAGCCGTGATTGACGCCCTGGGTCAGTTTGCCCCGAAGATCGTGTCGCCGGACATGACATCCGAGCTCGAGCACGAGATGAGCCAAATCACGGTGGGTCAGAACACCATAGAGCACGTCGTGGGAGATTCCAGGGCAATGCTCGATGGTGTAATCGAGACGCTCATTCCCAAGAAAGACGAAGTTAAGGATGCCCTATCTGAAGCCGTGCAGGCCGACGCCAAGGTGGGAGTGTGTCCAAAATGCGGCAAGGATTTGCTGCTCAAGAATTCGCCTAAGACCAAATCGCATTTCATCGGCTGCTCTGGCTGGCCGGATTGCGATGTGACGTACCCTGTTCCAAAGGGAAAGCTCCAGCCTGTGGAAGAGCCATGCCCGGTTTGCGGTGGACCGCAGATAAGGGTCATAGTGTTCAGGCAGAAACCCAAGGTCATGTGCGTGGATCCAAATTGCAAGTCGAACTTCGAGCCCAAGGTCGACGTCGGGCTTTGCAAGGCATGCGAGGAGAGGGGCAAGGTGGCCCACCTCATTGCCCAGAAGAATCCGAAGACGCTGAAGAGGTTCATTCGCTGCGAGAACTACGAGGAGTGCGAAACCAGCTATCCGCTCCCTCCAAATGGAGAAATCAAGGCCACTGGAGAGAGGTGCGAAACCTGTGGAGCTCCTATGGTCGTGATCATGTCCAAGCGAGGGCCTTGGAGGATCTGTCCGAATATGAAGTGCCCCACGAACGACAAGGAGAAGAAGGCCGCGGCAAAGAAGGAGGCTTCTGCCTCTGGCAAGGCTGCTGATGGGAAGGCCGCCACGAAGAAGTCCCGGTCTGCCGCTAAAGCTGCAATCTCCAAGAAGGCGGCCACTTCCGGAAGCTCGTCGAGGAAGGCTTCTACAGCTTCGTCCAAGGGTGCCGCCAAGGCCAGTACCGCTAGGTCGAAGACCACCAAGGCTGCAGACGCAAAGGCTTCTAGCGCAAAGACTGCAAGTGCCGTAAAAACTGCAAAAACCAAAACCGCCAAGAAGGCGGCAACAACTGCAACAAATTAGATGAGGGGCAGAGAGCCATATGCCTGAGATTCCAACAACATTCGAATCGCTTACCGCCGATGGCGTTGCCAAAGCCGTGGGCAGGGCAATACCAGTTATCGCCACCAGCATGCGCCCAGACGTGATGCAGGCCATAGCTGCCGCTCGCGATACGGAGCGAAGCGAGAGGGCTAGGTCGATTCTTGGAATGATGGTTGAGAACAACGAGATAGCCGAGCGAGATCACGTGCCCCTTTGCCAGGACACCGGAACCGTTTGGGTGTATCTCGAGGTGGGGGAGCAGGAGTCTGTTCCCGGTAACATTTTCTCCAAGGTAAACGATGCCGTTGCCAAAGCGTACGAAGAGTCGAAGCTCCGCATGAGCGTGCTGAACGACGCGCTTGTCAACAGAACAAACACCACAAACAACACCCCCGCGTTCACGGAGATAGGCTTTAGGCCCGGCAGGGGCGCCACGCTTCACGTGATGCTCAAGGGTGGAGGTTCCGACAACGCTTCCAGGGTCATCATGCTTGCCCCGGGTGCCGGATACGAGGGCATCAAGGCGGAGGTCGTGAAGTGCGCTATAGAAAAAGGATCAAACGCCTGCCCGCCCCTTGTGATAGGCGTAGGGGTGGGTGCCACATTCGATAAGGTTGGTGGATTGGCCAAGAAGGCTCTTCTGAGGAGCGTTGGCCAGCCAAACGCCAACCCGGACGTTGCAGCAATAGAGGAAGACCTCCTGCAGGCGGTTAACGCCACGGGTGTTGGACCTGCCGGACTTGGCGGGGATACAACAGCCGTTGCCGTGAACGTGAACACTGCTCCATGCCATATTGCAGCCCTCCCGCTTGCAATCAACATGGGGTGCTGCGCCATGAGGAGCGCCAGCATGGAACTCGTGGGAGAGTAGAAGATGTCTAGGATAAAGGTGCAGCTTCCGGCAACCATAGAAGATCTGTCGGGTTTGCAGATGGGTCAGGAGGTTCTCTTAAGCGGAACCATATACACCATGCGAGATGCAGGTCATGCTAGGGTTCTGGACTATCTGAAGGAACATGGCGAGCTGCCGTTTGGATTGAGCGGGCAGGCTCTGTTCTATGCTGGCCCCACGCCGGCTGCTGCTGGCAGGCCCCTTGGGTCGATTGGACCCACCACTTCGTCCCGCATGGATTTTGCAACCCCGGCTCTCTACAGGGCTGGAATTACCGTTACCCTGGGCAAGGGCAAGCGCTCTCAAGAGATAAGCCAGGCTTGCAAGAAGTGTGGAAGCGTCCACTTCACTGCCGTTGGAGGTGTGGCCGCTCTCCTTGCCACCTGCGTTAAATCATCCGAAACCGTTGCTTGGCCAGAGCTTGGTACAGAGGCTCTCAAGAAACTCGAGATAGAGAACATGCCAGCGTTTGTTGCCATAGATTCCAAGGGCAACGACATATTCTCAAACGTTGGGAGAGCCTAGGATGGATGGCCGTGGTTGCTTCATCACGTTCGAAGGCGGAGAAGGCGTTGGCAAATCCACTCAGATTCGCAAGCTGGGGGAGCATCTTCGCGGCCTTGGATACGAGGTCGTGGAGCTCAGGGAACCAGGTTCCACCAGCATTAGCGAGCAGATAAGGCTATTGCTTCTCGACAAGGGGAACTCCGAGATGGCTCCCCTGTGCGAGCTCATGCTCTACGAGGCCGCTCGCGCGCAGCTGGTTAGCCAGGTGATCGAGCCTGCCTTGGAGCAGGGCAAGGTCGTGCTATGCGACAGGTTCAACGATTCCACGATGGCGTACCAGGGATATGCCCGTGGTCTTGGATGCCAGACGGTGAAATCCGTCGACGATGTGGCATGCAACGGATTAGCTCCCGATAGAACGATATTGATGGAGAAGGACACCGCAGCCGCTCTCGAGCTTGCAACGGTTTCCGGGGCAGACAGGATAGAATCCGAGTCTCTGGACTTCCACAGAAAGGTGCACAGCGCATTCGACGAGATTGCCGATGCAAACCCCCAGAGGGTGAGGCGCGTGGCCATGAACGAGGATGCAGAGGTCACCTTCGGACTTGTGTGGCAGCAGGTTAAGGACCTTTTTGGGGAGGGGGAGTGACGCATGGCCGCTTCCAACTCCAAAGATGTCGCCCGCGCCAATCCCTTCGAGTCCATCGTGGGCCAGAGCCAGGTCTCCCGGTTTTTGTCCGAAGCGCAGGCGGAAAACAGGTTCTCGCATGCGTACCTTTTCGTTGGGCCCGTGGGTTCTGGCAAGACCGAAACCGCAACCGCTCTTGCCAAGGCGCGCCTGTGTCCAAGCGGAGGCTGCGGAGAATGCGACCATTGCAGGAGGATTGCAAGGGGCACGCATCCAGATGTGCACTGGGTAGAACCAGAGGGAATCGGCTCTTATCTAACCGAGCAGATAAGGGACGTCATCAGAGATTCAACGCTAGCGCCAATCAGGGCCAACCATAAGATCTACATCATAACCAGGGCAGATCTTCTGAGGGACCAGGCGGCAAACGCGTTTCTGAAAACCCTTGAGGAGCCACCTGCCGACACATCGTTCGTCTTGATGTCCAGAACCCGCGATAGCGTGCTCCCGACGCTGGTGTCGCGCTGCCAGACCCTGGTTTTCAGACGTCTGCCAGATAGCGAGGCCATTGGCCTTGTGTGCAGGCAGACTGGCGCAAGCGAGCAAGATGCGCGCATCGCGCTCGCCACGGTTGGAGGGTCCACAAAGAAAGCCTGCGAGTTTTTGGCCTCTCCCTCCAGAAAGCAGAGACGCCTCGTTGCGATAAACGTCATGGAGCGTTTGGGGCAATCCGACAGCGCCGACGTGCTCGATTGCGCAAGCGAGATGCTGCAGGTGGTAGATGCTCCTCTGGGAGAGATGAAGGCGAAGTTCGAGAAGGAGCGCAAGAACAACGAGGACTTCATGACCAAGGGAGCGCTCAACTATCTTGAGAAATCTCAGGACCGCATGCTCAAGAGCAGCACGAGAGAAGGCCTCACCGAGATGCTTGCGGTTATCCGCTCGTGGTTGCGTGATTGCGCGGCTGTGAGAATTGGATGCGAAAATCTTATGGTAAACGATGATTGCCATTACACTATAGAAAAAGTGGGAAATCAGCTAGAACTAGAGAACTTCACTTTAGCGCTTCGCGCCGTGGACAAAGCGGCTGCTAGAATTGCGCGAAATGTAACACCGCAACTCGTCATTGAGACGATGCTTTTTGATATCAGGAAGGTACTTTATGCCGGCAGTTGTACCGATAAGGTTTAAGTACAACCCCAAAACCTATTGGTTCGAGTACGGGGATTGCAATCCCAAAGTGGGCGATTTCGTATTGGTGGCTCGCGATGGCGGAAAGGTTTTCGGATGGGTCGAGGACGAGCCGTTCGTGATTTCCAACGAGCAGGCTGGAGAACTAAAATCCCCGCTTAAATCGATTTTAAGAATTGCCAACGACGACGATTTGGAGAAGAAGCAGAAGCTCGAGGAAAAGGGCCTGGAGGCCAAGGAGGTTTTCCGCGAGCTGGCTCGCAAACGCGAGCTCGACATCAAGCCAATCGATGTCGAATATCTGTTGGATACAGACAAGGCAATATTCCACTTTTCATCCGAAGAGCGCGTGGATTTCCGCGAGCTGGTGAGAGATCTGGCCGCGAGGCTTCACGTGCACGTCGACATGAAGCAGATAGGCGTTAGGGACGAAGCCAGGATCATCGGCGGGCTTGGCCATTGCGGCGAAGTACTCTGCTGCGTGAGGATGAGCGACGCATTCCAGCCGGTTTCCATCAGGATGGCAAAGGAGCAGGATCTTCCGCTTAACCCTACGAAGGTGTCGGGTGCTTGCGGTAGGCTCATGTGCTGCCTCAGGTATGAGTTCGATGCCTACAAGGATTTCAAATCTCGCGCCCCGAAGCTGGGAGGCAAGGTTTCAACCCCCAAGGGCGAGGCAAAGGTGGTGGAGCTAAACGGTCCGAAGGAGCTTGTGAAGCTCAAGATCGAGGACGAGGAAGAGTCGTTCACCGTTCCGCTGGCATGCCTTGAGATGGACCCCGAGAACACCCAGAACAACAGGCCGTCGATCCTGGGAGAAGATGCCTACGAGGAATACTGCCCATCTGCGAACGCTTCGGAGAAGACGTTCCAGATACCTGTAGAGGAGATTCTCGAAGAAGAAAACTCCAAATCGGGGAAGAGGCGTCGTAAGAAATCCAACAGTGGCAGGTCAGAAAGCGGAAGGGCTGGAGCCTCGAAGGCGGAGAAGGTTTCCGAGCGCCAGCAGGGCCGTGCGGCGTCGGATCAAGATTCCGATTCTCCGGAGGAGTCAAAGTCGAGGCGGCATAGGTCTCGTAGGAGACGCGGCGCCGCTCAGCAAGACCAGGGTCAGACCCAGAGACAGCAAGGACAGCAGGTTCAGGGTCAGCGCCAAAGACCATCATCCGACCAGGCTAATTCTGGAGAAGACACTGGAAGAGCGGGTTCGGAGCCAAGGCAGAGGCGCAGGCAGCGTCCCGGGCAGAACTCGTCGAATATACAGAACCCCCAGGACTCCGAATACAGCAAGGGCAGGCAGCAAGGCCGTCAGCAAAGGTCCGGACAGCAGCCCAGGCGTCGAATGAACGCGCAGGATTCGGGGCAAGCATCTTCAGAGGAGCAGGCGCGTGTATCTGGTCAGGCGCATGCATCTGGCCAAGCGCAAGGTTCCAATCAAAATGGGCAGAGCGGCGACAAGCCCAGGGGATCTGGCAATAATCGCAGGAGACGCAAGCCAAACAACTCCCAGCAAGGTGCGCATGGGTCTTCTCAGAGCAAGGGTTCGCAGCAGAAGGGCGCACAGCCCAAGCAGCGCGGAGGCAACTCCCAGAAGGGGGAAGCCAAGTCGCAGGGCGGCAGGCAACAAGGAGCAGAACGTCAACATCGTGGCGACTACAACCGCAGGCCCAGGAGGACATCCGGCGGCGGCCATCAGGGTGGATCTCGCAGCAACGGAGAGAATGGCGGCCAAAGCCGAGGTCAGAGTGGGCACGAGTCGCAGCAAGGCAACTGAAACGAATAGCTAGATGTCCGAGAAATGGGAGGCGCGGGAGCGCAAGGCAGCTTCATAGCAGTTTTCCAGCTGTTGTGAGCGGCGATTTTGACAGCCGTTTGCTATGACCAAACTCGTGCCGCTTCTCCTGCATTATCTAGATCGTCTAATAGGATGAGGGCAGTCACCATGGAAGAGAACTCAGCGCTGCTAACAGATCTTTACGAGATCACGATGGCGGAGGGATACTGGAAGCAAGGCCTCAGAAATGCCGAGGCTTGCTTCTACATGCACTTCAGGAACAACCCGTTTAACGGCGGCTACACCATTGCCTGCGGCATGGAGCGCCTCTCCGAGATAGTCGACGGGTTCAAGTTCACCGACGACGACATCGAATATCTGAAGTCGCTCAAGGTGGCCACCGGAGAACAGCTGTTCAACGCGGAGTTCCTAGAGTATCTGCGCGGATATAAGCCCACGCTCGACATCGATGCTCCAGAAGAGGGAACCGTGGTGTTCCCATATGAGCCCATCGTGAAGGTCAAGGGACCTCTAATCGATTGCCAGCTCGTGGAGCCGGCTCTTCTGAACGCCGTGAACTTCGAATCTCTGGTTGCAACTAAATCCGCGAGGATATGCAATGCAACCAAGGGCGCTGTTGCCGAGTTTGGATTGCGCAGGGCGCAGGGTCCGGATGGAGGCGTTAGGGCCTCGAGGGCTGCGTTTATCGGCGGATGTACATCCACGTCCAACGTTCTTTGCGGGCAGATGTTCGGGATACCAGTGTCTGGAACGCATGCGCACTCCTGGGTGATGTCGTTCGACACCGAGCTCGATGCGTTCAGGGCCTACGTCGACACCATGCCGCACAACGCTATTCTTCTCGTGGACACCTACGATATAGTCCAGGGTTTGGAGAACGCCATAACCGTTGGCAAGGAGATGGAGCAGCGCGGGCAGAAGCTTGCCGGCATCAGGATTGACTCCGGCGACCTTGCCTGGGGTTCCAAGACCGCCAGGAAGATGCTCGACCAAGCCGGGCTTAACTACGTGAAGGTGATAGCCACAAACGATCTGGACGAGTACACGATAAGCTCGCTCGAAGACCAAGGGGCTTGCATCGATTCCTGGGGCGTTGGAACCAAGCTTGCCGTGGCATACGACCAACCTGCTTTGGGCGGGGTTTACAAGATGTGTGCCATAAGGGAGACTCCAGACTCTCAATGGCAGCCCAAGATGAAGATTTCTGCGCAGCAAATAAAGAGAACTTTACCGGGAGTTCTCGATGTGCTGCGGTACCATGATAGTAACGGGAATTACGTTGGCGATATGGTGTATGACGCGAACATCGGAACCACCAGCAGCGTTATGGTGAACCCGTTCGATCAGGTGCATCGCAAGGATATGGCTGGATACGAGGCCGAAAGGCTCCTGGTTCCGCTTGCAAGAGATGGTAGTTCCGTGGTCAAGGAGTTCGATTGCCTCGAGGCACAGCAGCGTGTGAAGGACGAGCTGTCCCACTTGGATCCGTCTTACATGAGATTCCTTAATCCCGGCGTATATCCTGTTGGCCTCGACAAGAAGATGTTCGCCACGAGGCAAGAGATAATAGAGGAGCACAGGTCTAAACGGGGCTCCAAGTAAATTCAAATAGACGTAGATTCAAGCAGATTCAAAAAGATTAAAGCAGGTGGCGGAAGCTTCAAGCATGCATTAAGTAGAATCGTCGGATAAGGGATTATCTACCCGAGATTACCGTCCGGTATTTCCATATTGGATGCCGCCAAACCTGGTATTCTAAGGCGCCTGGGCTTAAGGGCGCGCAATGCAAAGCAACCTTGCGAAAGGCGGGTTACTCAAAATGACAAAGAACAAATGCAACATAGTCATAGATTCTTGCTGTGATTTGCCGTACGACATCGTCGAATCCATGGGCGTCAAGAAGCTGTACTTCCCGTTCGAGATGTCAGGCGGAAGGCATTTTGACGACTTTGGGCAAACCATGACCAACGAGGAGTTCTACAAGCACATGGTTGATGGTGAATGCCCCAAGACCGCCCAGATACCGATCGTCAACCTAACCGATGCGTTCGAGGAAATCGCACAATCGGGAGTTCCAACCGTGTTCCTGTGCTTCTCATCGGGGCTTTCCGGAACTTTTGATACCGTTCTCACGGTTTCCGAGGATACGAAGAAGAAGTACCCGGATTCCGAAATCTATGTGGTAGACACCAAGCTTGCATCCATTGCAGAGGGCTTCCTAGTGCTGGAAGCGGTAAAGCAGAGGGATAACGGTCTCACAGCTGCCGAGCTTGCCGCTTGGGCAGAGGAGGCCAGGTATTTCGTACATGGCTACTTCACCGTGGACAGCCTCGAGTGGCTGCGCAAGGGAGGCAGGATTCCCCCGATTGCCGCTGCCGCTGGATCCAAGCTCGACATCAAGCCAATACTCACGTTCGATCTTAACGGCCATCTGACGATCGACAGCTTGGTCAGGGGCCGCAAGAAGTCGCTCAAGGCCGTTGCCAAGCTCCTTAACGACAACATCATCGAGCCCGGAAAGGCTCAGATCGTGTTCGGGAACTCCGTGAGCGAGCGCGACATGAAGGCCTTGGAGGGAATGTACAACGGCGAGGAGTCAATCTTCGTGGAGTGCGAGATAGGCCCCGTCATCGGTTCGCATGTTGGCCCGGGTATGGTGGCTGTTTCCTGCTGGGGGCCTGATAGGCGCAGGCAGGTTTCGTTTGGCGACCGCATTGCAAAATCCGTCCGTGGTGGCAGCGGACGTCCCGACGACGCTCCGTCGATGCCTCCGTTTGCAGACAAGCCCAGAACCGAATAGGCGGACTTTCCAGCATGAAAACCGACAGATACGGAAAACTCGAGTTCTTTGCCACGTGCGCGAAGGGGCTTGAGCAAATAGTTGCCCGGGAAGCTGAAGAGCTTGGACTTTCGAGCATTAGGCCACAGGCATCCGGGGTAACGTTCAGGGCAACGATGAAGCAGGCCATGAGGGCTCTTCTGTGGATGCGCTGCGCTAGTAGAATCGTCATGACGCTCGACCGCGTTGCGGCTTCGACATCCGACGAGCTGTATCGATCGTGTCTGGCATTTCATTGGGAAGACCACATTCCAGAAGGCTCGACCATAGCGGTTTTTGCCAAGGGCGAAAACCAGGCCCTGCGCAACTCCCATTTCACCCAGCAGAGGGTTAAGGACGCCATCTGCGACAGGCTGCGCGACAACTTTGGCTGGCGCCCTGCGGTTGACACGCGCAATCCAGACGTGTCCATCAGGGTGAACCTGCACAACACGCGTGCAACGCTCTCGCTCGACCTTGCCGGAGCTCCCATGCATATGAGGGGATACAGGAAGTCTGGCGTTCAAACCGAGGCTCCGATCAAGGAAACATTGGCTGCTGCAATCCTCATAGCAGGTGGATGGAAGCAGCTGGCAAAGGAAGGCGGCTGCCTTGTAGACCCATTCTGCGGAAGCGGCACACTCGCCATCGAGGGCGCCATGATCGCATGCGATATCGCACCCGGAATCATGAGGGAGCGATGGGGAATACAGGGTTGGAAGCAGTTCGACGCCGAGCTATTTGACGAAGTTCTGGCAGAGGCGGATGACAGGGCCGAAGCCGGTATGGATTCTCCCGTGGCGATCTTCGGCTCCGATATAGACGCGAGGGCAATAGAATGCGCTCTCGAGAACGCGAAGCGCGCCGGTGTGAGAAACAAGGTGAGGTTCGAGGTGAGCGATATAGCCAACCTCGAGACCCCGGGCCTTCCAGAGAACGGATTGCTTGCAACGAATCCTCCCTATGGAGAAAGGCTGCTCAGCCAAAGCCAGCTGCCATCCCTTCTGGTGGCCTTGAAGGACTATCTCTCCGAATATGGCAGCAAATGGAGCTCGTCGATAATCGTGGCAGACCCATCGATAGATATGGTTATGGGCTCGAAGCCCATGTCCACGATAGAAACCTACAACGGTCCGATTTCCACAACCATTAGAACCTACGGCGCAATCGAGGGGTCCAAGGATAACGAGCTTGGCCAGGCAATCGATGCCCAAGGCCAGGAATTTGCAAATCGCCTGAAGAAGATGGCTAGGCACCGTGGAAAATGGGCTAGGAAAAACGGGATAACCTGCTACAGGGTTTACGATGCCGACCTACCCGACTTCGCAATGTCTGTAGATGTTTACAAGGGAGCCGGTAAAGATAGCGATAAAACCTGGGCATATGTTTGCGAGTATGCAGCTCCAAAGAGCATCGACCCTGCCGTTGCAACTGCCAGGGCCAACGCTGCCGTGGGCATAATTCGCAATCAGTTTGACCTTGGCGCATCCGACGTGTTCCTAAAGCGCAGGGTGAGGTCGAAGGGCGGCTCGCAGTATGGCAGCAATGGGTCCGATGTAAACGAGAACAAGTACGCCAGCCAGGTAACCAGGCACATGATTTCGGAATCCAACCATTTGTTCTACGTTTCGTTCGACATGCATATCGACACCGGAATATTCCTCGATGGTCGAAAGATAAGGAAGATTATCCAGGATAACTGCAACAACAAGCGGTTCCTCAACCTGTTTGCATATACTGGGACTGCGAGCGTGTACGCCGCTGCTGGTGGAGCAAAATCAACGCATACGATCGACATGTCGCAAACCTACCTCGATTGGGCCAGGCAGAACATGGAGCTCAACAACTTCACCGGCAAGGAGCATACATACGAACGCGCCGACGCCGTGCAGTGGGTTACCGAGGAGAGGCATTCCAAGAACAGGTACGACCTCGTGTATGTGGATCCTCCCACGTTCTCGAATTCCAAGAAGATGCATTCTAGAACCTGGGATGTCCAGCGCGACCACGCGGAGCTGCTTATAGCCGTGTCGAGGATCCTCACCAGAGACGGAGCGGCCATATTCTGCTGCAACCTGCGGAACTTCAAGCCAGACGTTGCAACGCTCGCAAAAGCCGGTGTAGGACTTGTGGACATCACGGACAGAACCATCCCGGAAGATTTTGAGCGCAACTCCAAGATTCACCACTGCTATATTGTCAAGCGTCTGGTGAAGCAGTAAGCGTCTGTCGAAGCGGTAGAAGCAGCATGCGGCGGTGCAACTAGGGTGAATTGCCGGAAAACTCGCATTTCGCTTGGTCGATAGCCACTGCTCCCAAATTCGATTCTGTTGTATTTGGCAGTTGGGTTATTATATGTGTATAACGCTTATTCTTAATCCCGCTCGATAATGGGCGGGTTTATGCATTTTTAACAGCTTGAACATCATTCTGGCTTTAATGGTTGTCCAAACTCTAAATTAGCAACTTGTTGAGGAATCTGCTGCAGCTACCGGAGCACGTTTTCCTTTGCATTGGAATGGCCAGACGGGTTTGGAACTTGTGAATATTTAGGAGTCGTATGTGCGCCACATCTAAGAAAGATTCGGAAAAGACAGGCTCGGGCAAGGGCATGCACAAGGTACATGCCGAAAATATCGTTAGAGAAGATACCGAGCATGGCAACAAGGTCATCGTAGTTGATCCAGAGGTGGGCAAGGACGAGTATGTGGAGCAAGCGCTTGCCGACCAGGACATCCTCGATGCCCTGGTAAACAGCCTTCAGGGCGACGATCGCAGGGGGCGTCAGTTCTCCGCAACCATCATTGCTTCCATAGCGCATCAGAATCCAGAGTGCTTGGTCCCCAGCATAGACATCATCTGCGCGGCGGTAAGCCGTCCGGAAGCCCAGACCCGCTGGGAGTCGTTCGAGGCTCTCTACGAGCTGGTTCCATATTGCCTCTCCAACTGCAAGAAGCTCATCGATGCCGCCGAGACTTCGCTCTACGACGAGGAGTCCGATCTTGCGGTTCTCGCTGCATTCAAGTTCCTGTGCAGGCTTGGGGAGGAAGACACCGATACATCGAGAAAGGTATGGCCGCTCATCGACGAGGCCATCCAGTGCTATCACGGCGACATCATCTTCAACGACATGCTCGACGAGCTTGTTCTGCTTGCCAAGGGAGCGTCTGCACCCAAGGTGAAGAAGGAGCTGGCGGCCAGAATGGCGTTCGATGCCAAGAACGGCAAGGGTGCCCTGAAGCGAAGGTCGCAGCTCATAGTCGATGCCTGCAATGCCAAGTAAGGGCAGCGTCGAGAAAATCTAGGTTTCTATGTTTGACGACGACGCGGCGCATGGTCCACAGCATGATGTGTCCGGCCGTTGGATGTAGTAACTTATTAGAGCGTGGTTGTTATGGCGATGCGCGCCAGGTTCGAAGAGCGCGCTATTGGACTTTCGGCTTTCCGCATGTTCGGGCGGCCGGGTGAGGATGTAAAAAATGGGAGACAGCAAAGAGTGCGTATCCAATCTTCCCAGGACCATTTGGTGGGGAGACAACGACGGTAAACCCGGCGTGTATATGATCGATCAGACGAAGCTTCCCATTCGCGAGGACATCATATTCTGCGAAAACCATGCTCAGATGATAACCGCGATAAAGACCCTGGCACTCCGCGGTGCCCCTGCAATCGGAGTTGGCGGAGCCCTCTCCATGGCAGTCTGGGCAGTTAACGAGTCTACCGACAGCACGATTGACGGCTTCCTCAAGTCGATGGAGCCCGTTGCCAATGATGTTGCGAATGCTCGCCCAACCGCGGTTAACCTTTCCTGGGGTGTCAAGCAGGTCGTGAACTTCGCAACCAACGCTGCAGCTGAGAATGGCCAGACTCTCCAGAACCTAAAGGATGAGCTTGTGAGCTTCGCGGTGTCCCTGTGCGCTGCCGATGAGGAAACCAACAGGAAGCTCGGTGCATATGGTGCGGAGCTGTTCGAGCCGGGCTCTAGGATCATGACCCACTGCAATGCCGGGTCTCTCGCAACGGTTTTCTACGGAACAGCACTCGGGGTTATCTATTCTGCATACGACAAGGGCCTCGTCGACCACGTTTACTGCTGCGAGACCAGGCCGGTCAACCAGGGTGGAAGGCTAACCGCCTGGGAGCTCACGAAGGCCGGGGTTCCAACGACGCTCATCTGCGACAACATGGCGGCAACGGTCATGAGCAAGCATATGGTCGATGCCGTGGTGGTTGGTGCCGACAGAATCACCGCCAATGGAGATACCGCCAACAAGATCGGAACCATGGGCCACGCCGTTTTGGCAAAGCACTTCGGAATTCCGTTCTACATCGCGGCTCCGTTCTCCACGATTGACACCTCTCTCGAGAGCGGGTCTCAGATTGTGATAGAGCAGCGCAATCCCAGCGAGATCCAAGGTTTCTCTGGTTCTGGAATCGTCGATGCCAACGATGCTGCAACCAAGTCTGCGTTCGATGCACTGACTGCTGACGGCCGCAAGGACCTTGACGTTGAGGGCGGTCACAAGATTTCCGTATATCGCAAGGGCGATTCCTATGCGTTCGACGCCTGGATTAGGAATACTCCGGAGAACGTAGACGTGTTTAATCCCGCATTTGATGTGACTCCTGCGGAGCTCATCAGCGGAATCATCACCGAGAAGGGTGTTTACAGGCCCGACGAGAACGGGGTGTATCACTTCGAATAACGTGGGTTGTCGGGCAGGGTGGCGATTAAGCCACAAGTAAGCTGCGAGTAAGTTGCGGTCAAGCTGCGAGTAAGCTGCAATCAAGTTGCAGGTAAGGAGCGCAGAAGCTCCAGGTAAGCTACGATTTAGAGTTGAGTTGGTTTTTGATTAGATGTGGCACGGAAGCCAGAAAGGTTTCCGTGCCACACTGTTTTCATGGATGGTCGACGGGTTACATATACACGGGGCTCATATTCAAGCAGATTGTCTTCGTTGGCAAAGCAGGTTGGAGAGGGTTTGGTGGAACTGGTATGGCCAACGCGTTGCATAGGATGCGATGCCCCCGGGCAGCTCATATGTCCCGAATGCATGAAAAACCTGCCGGAAATCTGTCAGTCAGATGCCTGCTCTCGTTGCGGGTCTCCATATGGGAGAGTGGAGTGCACGGAGTGCTGGAGCCACGATGGGGAGGTGTTGCATCCGTTTGGCTCTGCAACATGTGCTCTGGAATACGGAGGAATCGCCAGAAAACTGGTTACCTACTACAAAGATTACGACGAGCGTAGGTTGGCAGGTGTTATGGCGGGATTGCTGGTCGATGCTTTGGTGCAAAGATACGGTGGTTTGACACGGCTTCGCGAGGCCTTCGATTGCATCACCTATATTCCCGCCGACAAGAATGCCATGTTGAGAAGGGGGTTCGATCACATGCATGGCGTTGCCGCGGAGATGTCGGATGCAATGGGAGTTGAATGTGAGAATTATCTGTTGAAAAACGACGCCGATGATCAGCGTCATCTTGGTAAAGCGGATAGGAAGGAGAATATGGAGGGTGTTTTCGAGCTTCTCTATGATGAAATTGCCTTGCCTGGGAGGATTCTCTTGGTAGACGATGTATTTACCACGGGCTCAACGCTTGATGCTGCAAGTAATGTTTTGCTTCAAAATGGTGCGGAAAAAGTCGATGTTGCAACGATATGCCGGGTGTGGTGAAAATTGACCCAGTTTGATAGACTTTAATTGTCTCTCCGGGTCTGTGGTTGCGAGCCCATTGGGCTCTAGTCCATGGCAGATGCGGTCAAAAGGATCCACGTAAACGTTTGTCCTTCGGGCAAACGCGAGCATGGCGTATCTTAGGGGTAAGTCGTACCGTCCGGTGATTTTAGGGACATACCGTCCCCCGGGCGAGAGAGTTAGTAGTGAGATAGTATCAGGCAAAAGCTCCGGTATGCGAGTGTGGGGCCAAATACCAGGTCAGCCGGAGAGGCAACTTTAAAAAACAAGAGCAAGCATATTAACACCTTGAGCGCTCGATATTAGTGATAGAGTGTTTGAATAAATTCAATATACGCCTGCTCGGCAACGGGTCATGCATCCGGTAGAGAGGTATCAATGAAGAGGCAACGTATACTCGGAATCACGCTAGCAGCGGTCATGGTGTTTGCAATGTGCCTGTGCCTTGGTGGGTGCAGTCCTACCGGATCTAGGGAGGTTGCCCTTGAATCCACCGTGGCAGACAGCAATCTTGTAAAGCCCGGAACCCTTACCGTTGGTGTCGATTCCACGGATGCCCCATTTGGAGGAACTTCAAATGGAGTCATTACCGGTTCGGATGTGGGCGTTGCCGCCGCGATTGCAAACCAACTGGGTCTCAAGCTCAACGTTGTCGATACGAGTGGCAAGAACGCCAGGACTCTTCTGAACAACAAGGAAATCGACATCGCCATGAGCATGCCAACCACGCAAAGTGCGGATTCTGGCATAGCTCTCGTGGGTCCGTATATGCAAAATGCCCCGGCTCTGTTCGGCAAGAACGATACCGGTGTAACAACCTCGACGTTTGATCTTACAACCTTGAATGGTAAGAAGGTTGGAGCCTACAAGAGCAGCATCGCTGCCAATGCGGCTGCTACCTACTGCGGCTTGGACAATGTAGTGCCGTTTTCGTCGCTGACAGATGCTTTCGATGCCCTGCAGAGCGGGAAGGTCGACTACGTTGCCGCAGATTCGGTTGCTGGAGGCTACCTGTCGTTCTCGTACGGAAATGTGGATTGCCTTGCTCTCCTCCAAAATCCAAATGGGATATACATGGGAATCTTGCAATCCAATACGGCTCTGACCAATGCAGTTACAGGTGCCGTTAATGACATCAACCAGAATGGCGTGCTCAAAGTCGTGGTTAGCAAATGGGTTAGCCAGCAATGTGCACAGTATGTGATGCCTTCGACGTCAGTCGTCGCCACCGCTACACAGACAACAGATACCGAAGGCTCCGACGCCACTGCTTCCGATCAAAGCGCCGCCGCGCAATCTGCAACCGGTACCGAGCAAGGTACCACTGCGACATCGACCGCTGGTACAACCACTGAAGCGGCTGGCCAGACCGGAGGTGCGACACAGTAAAAACTAGGGCGTCGGGATACTTAAAACATCAATGGCTGGTCATTGGCCGGCCTTGGCGGATAGGTAGATAGGGCATTTGAGAACCAGAGAGGATGGACGTTATGGATATCAACATCACTGGACGGAAGATGACCGTTTCTGAGCCTCTGAGGGATTACGCCACTGAGAAAATCGGTGCCGCCATGAAGACGTTCGACATCAAGCCAATGAAGGCAGATGTCGTACTGCATGTGGAGAAGAATCCCGCGAACCCGAATCCTGCTGTCGCAGAGGTAACTCTGTCTGTTAAGAAGCACATAATCAGGACAGAGGAAGCCGGAGAAGACATGTATGCTGCAATTGATGTTGCGGCTGCAAAGGTTTCCCGCCAGCTCAGGAAATACAAGACCAGGGTAATCGATAAGAAGAACAGGTCTGGTAAGACATCCGATCTCTTCAAGGACGAGAACCCAACAGTAGAGAAGATCGCCGAGGATATCGTCGATCGCGACGAAGATGTTGTGAGGGTCAAGGAGCTGGAGCTGGAGCCGCTAACCCAAGAAGAGGCTCTTATCCAGATGGATTTGCTGGGCCACGATTTCTTCCTCTACGAGGACAAGATGACCGGCGCTACGAATTGCCTGTATCGTCGTCATTCCGGAGGCTATGGACTTATCAAGTGCAAGGATGCATAGGAAAGGCGCATAGATAGGCTGGAAAGTCGGGCGTGATGCCGAGTAGATTGCAACCTGGCTTTGTTGGCCGGCGTCCACAATCAGAATTGAGCTCAGCCTTTGACTGATAGTCCATCAGAAATCAGTAAACGTGAGTTGCAGGGGGTCGCTTATGCGGCTCCCTGTTGCGTTTGGGGGCAAGGTTAAATAGCCAAAATCTATGTAGTGGTAGCTGTGTGAAAACTCTGATGCCTGCGCGAATATTCTGGTGTGAAAACGCCGGTGCGAAAACACTAACGCGGCAGCGCCACGTGGAAGGCGAAAGCCTCGATCAGCTAGGCGCGAGGTTATTATGATTGCGCCCGTAACTGCAGTTTTCCCAGCCCCGCGAACTCTCAGGAAAGAATATTGCAAAAACTTTCATATGACTTAGATATTCCAGTTCGCGCAATTTATTCGCTCTTAAATTTTCATATACTATGCATGACTGTTGTGTCTGGGCAGCATAGCCATGTGCGTTTGGGAAAGGCGCATCTTTGGCATTGGCTATAAGGCAACTTGGGTTGGCAACCTGGGTTTGTATCTTGGGTTGGTAGTTCGAGTTGATGGCTTAAGCCAGGCTGCCAGAGCATGGGAAAAGTGGATTAGGAGGTTAACAGTGAGAGACTTAGGCGTAGGTGCCGACAAGTCGTGCTACGACAACCTGGACTGGTGCGGATTCGGAACAGGTTCGAACGTCGCGACCGTCGATGTGAAGGACGGCAAGATTCTCCGAGTCCGTCCTCTTAGGTACGACAAGGCATTCACGAGGGAGGAGCTCAAGCCGTGGACTCTCGAGCACAAGGGATTGAAGTTCGAGGAGCCAACGAAGTCGCTGATACCACCGTTCTCGGCAGCGTATCAGAAGCATGCATTCTCCAAGCATAGGATTCCCTACCCGCTGAAGAGGGTCGACTGGGATCCCAACGGAGACCGTCATCCGGAGACCCGTGGCGAGTCCAAGTTCGTGAGGATCAGCTGGGACGAGGCCACCGATATCATTGCCTCCGAGCTCAAGCGCCAGTACGAGCTCTATGGGCCGGGTTCGATCTTGCTGCAGCAGGATGGACATGGCGAGACCAAGATCGTCCACCCAAGCCATGGCTGCATGGTCAAGCTCTGCGAGATCATGGGCGGTTCGACCATCCAGGCACGCCAGCCAGACTCCTGGGAAGGCTGGTATTGGGGAGCCAAGCACGTCTGGGGCATCGAGCCTCTCGGACAGGGCTGGGATGGCAACCTCATGTACGACATCACCAAGAACACCCAGATGATTCTTTACTGGGGCTGCGATAACGAGACCACCCCTTGGGGCTGGGGCGGACAGATGCCCAGCCGCCTCTCCTTCTGGTGGACCAAGTGCGGAATCTTCTCCGTGTTCGTATCGCCCGACCTCAACTACTCCGGCGCGGTGCATGCCGATAAGTGGATTCCGGTTTACCCCAACACCGACCTCGCCCTTCAGTTCGGTATCGCCTGGGTATGGATTCACGAGGGCCTGTACGACAAGGAGTACATCGACACCCACACGGTTGGATTCGATTGGCTCGAGGCCGAGGTTAACGGAAACATCGACGGCATCGAGAAGACCCCAGAGTGGGCTTCCGAGCGTTGCGGTGTTCCGGTTCGCACCATCAAGGCCCTCGC
>CADBOM010000110.1 GCA_902796325.1 uncultured Coriobacteriaceae bacterium | reverse complement strand
GCTCATAGGGTTCAAGATGGTCTACAACAGCGGCGCATCCTTTGGAATGATGGAAGGTGCGCAGATGCTGTTCGTGGCCATTTCCGTTGCCATCTGCATTGCCATACTCGTCTACCTTTACAAATACAAGAGGCATACCTACTTCGAAACCGTGGCTCTTAGCTTTATCTTCGCTGGAGCCGTGGGCAATGCCATCGATCGCGTTTTCCGCGGTATAGTGACCGATTTTCTCAACTTCGAGTTCTTCGATTTCCCGGTTTTCAACGTTGCCGACTGCGGCGTGACCATAGGCGTTGTCATGTGGATGATCTTCATCATCTTCAGCAAGAACAGCCCGTTTGCAAGCGAGAGGGCAGCTGCAAGCGAGAGGGCAGTGGAAAGCGATAATCCAAATGCCGATGGCAAGGCGAGCACCAGCACAAGCGATAAATCTGGTGGTGACAGCCATGCCGTCTAACTACACGCATATGGTGCTTCCGGACGAGAAGGGCATGAGGCTCGACGTGCTGCTGGCAACGCTTCCAGAGTTTCCAAGCAGATCTGCCGCCGCGCATGCCGTGGAAAACGGTCTCGTGTACGTAAACGACGAGGTTGCCAGCAAGAAGTACTCGGTGAGGGCGGGCGACGTTATAGAGTATGCAACGCTGGAGCCCGTATCCTACGATCTCGACGCATACGATATCCCGCTTGACGTGCGTTACGAGGACGAGGACATGCTAGTTATATGCAAGCCCGCCGGGCTGGTGTGCCATCCGTCTCCGGGGCATTATGGGGAGACGCTGGTAAATGCCCTCATCGCCCACTGCGGCAAGAATCATCTGGCCAATATACAGGGCGAGGACAGGCTTGGAATCGTGCACCGCCTGGACATGGATACCTCCGGCCTCATGCTGGCTGCCAAGACGGACGAGTGCGGTTATCTGCTGCAGGATGGAATTCGAACCCGCAACATCGACAGGCGCTACCTTTGCCTGGTTCACGGATACATTGCCAAGGACACCGGCTTCATCGACGCACCGATTGGCAGGCATCCCAAGATCAGGCTCAAGATGGCCGTGAGCGATGCAGCCTCCGCCAGGTCCGCCGTAACCACGTTCACCGTGTTGGAGAGATACGAGGCTGGCAGATTCGACGACGGGTTCACGCTGATAGAGTGCAAGCTGTTCTCGGGCCGCACCCACCAGATTAGAGTGCACATGAACTATACGGGGCATTGCGTGGTTGGCGACCAGATGTACGGCCATGGTACGGAGAAGGCCAATCTGGGGCTTAACCGGCAGTTTTTGCACTCGTATAGGTTGAACCTCGAGCATCCCATCACGGGTGAGCAGATGCATTTTGCAGACAAGCTGCCCGAAGACCTGCAGAGCATCATCGACCAGATCTCCGACCGCAGCATGGGCAGAACGGAATACGGCCAGAAGATCTTCCACATGCTCGAGAGCGGCAAGGCCACCATAGACGATGAGAGCGATGAGGCCGAGTAGCCTCGTGGAACCTGTTGCAATTACCTGCCGCAATTGCTCTTGTGGCTGCAGCGGCTCGCGTAAGCCCCGTCGCTGCTCCTACTGCTACAATTGCTTTGATATATCGGAATACGTTAGAAGTTGCATCGGCATATGGGCGTTAAGAAATCTCCAGTTGGAATAATGCTCGTGAACGTTGGGATACCAGACGAGCCATCGGTTGAGGCTGTGTCGAGGTATTTCCGCAACTTCATAGGCGACAACCGAATATTCGGCAAGCTTGGCTCCATCGCATATTGGGCCACCCATGCATCCCAGTACCGTAAGATGCTCTACGATGCCGTGGACAGGTACACCGAGGTTTGCGACGAAGACGGATTCGAGTTCGTGAAAATCGGAGCTCGTCAACGCAGGATGCTGATTGACGAGCTTAGGAAGATGGGCGTTGTGAATGCCATCGTCAGCATGGCGTATCGTTTTGGAAACCCGTCTATGAAGAGCGGTTTGGACCATCTGGTTAAAAACGGATGCAAGCACATAGTGATAGTGCCGCTGTATCCTCAGTCCTCGTACATGCTAACCGCTTCCGTGCACGACGAGTTCCGTCGCCAGGCCAGAAGATTGCCAAGGGGGATCGAGTACAGGTTCATCGACAATTTCTACGACGATCCCGGTTACATCGACGTCATTGCCAACAACATATCCAGCGCTCCGGATTTTGAGCTGCGCAAGCCCAAGGTCGTGTTCGCGTACAGGTCTGTTCCGCTGAAGGATATAGCCCGCGGGGACACCTACGAGCTGCAGACTTCCGCAACGTCTTTGGCCATTGCCAACAGGCTGGAGATGCCGCGCAAGCAGTGGACCATCTCGTATATTCCCTACGACCATCTTGGCTTGCAAAAGGTGCTTGCTCCCACTGTGAGCGAGACGGTGGAGCGGTTCCACATGGCCAAAATTCGAGATGTTCTGGTTGTATGCCCCGGAGTGGTCACGGATTCCGTGGATACCATCTTCGAGGTGGACACCAGGATGCGCGATCAGTTTGAGAGCGGGTACGCCGGCTCTGCGGATGGATGCAGCTTCACATATGTTGAGGCTCCAAACGATAGCCCGGAGTTCGTGAGCGCTCTGGCCGACATCATCTTTGGAAACTTATATGGGTGGGAAGAGCACTACATGTATGCAGGTGGCATGCGCGGTGCCGCTAGCATAGCCGCCGGTGGTGCGAAGAGAGCGCCCAGGCAATCCACGGCAAAATCTGCTAAGTCGAGATTGTCCGATTTTCCCAACCCCGAAAACATGGCTCTGCCCATTACCGGAGCGCAAGCGGGCGTTGACGATTTTCGCCAGGTTGCTGAAATGCCGGAAGGATCCTCCATCTCAATGCGCCCTGTGTCGGAAGCCGGGGTGTCTGGTGATGCCGCGCCGGTAAATGAGCCTTCTGGAGTGTCGAACATTCCCGACCCTCAAGATAGGCCCCATAGGCCCGCGCATATCGCCAGCAGGGGTGGCAGCCTCCAAGATGATTCTCGCAATCTGGATCTGCCGGATTTCGAGCCCGAGGATCCCAACCAGAGGCCTACGGGCAACCATCTCATCAAATAAAGAAAGTCACGTCGGATTTTTCTCCAGCTGCCATCATAGTTGGAGCTCCACCAAACTCAACCCCGTCTATTAGCTCCTCGCGTTTTATGCCCATGATGTCCATCGTCATTTCGCAGGCAACCAGCCTAACACCGTGGTCGATTGAGTCTTGAACCAGCTCCTCCAGCGAGGGAATTCCGTTTTTGGCCATGATGCTGCGGATCATCTTCGGTCCCATGCCAAGCATGTTCATTTGCGATAGCTTGAGCTTCTGCGTGCCCCTTGGTAACAGGAATCCGAACATCTTCTCAACGGGGGTTTTGGGAACCTTTACCTTCTCGCGCTTTCGCAGAAGGCTGAGCCCCCAGAACGTGAAGAACATGGTGACCTGGCACCCCATGGCCGCACCGGCGTTCGCCATGATGAAGGCGGCCAGGGCTTTGTCGAGGTCGGCGCTGAACACCACGAAGGTCTTCTCATGCTCAGGGTCTCGCTCGGGTTCTCTGCTTTCGGGCTCTTCGCTGCCATCCGTGGCAGTCCGGGCTTTGGAATCCGACTTCCGTATGACGGCCTCGATGGTGGGGCGTGGGCTGGAAGGTGCCTCAGAACGTATTGGGTTGGAGCCTGAAGTCCCCGTCAGAGGGTGCATTGGCTCGTGTTGGCCTTCGAGGGTTCTCAGGCTTTCCAACACGTTCCCCGTGCTCGAGCACCAAGAAGCCACGTCGGTTGCAAACGTGCTCTCATCGGCCAGGATCATGACTCTTTGGCCAATAGATGCCTGTCTAATCGCGTCGCCCAGCTTGACGATTGGCCCGGGGCATCGCAATCCGCGGGCATCTACGAACACGGACTGGCTTTCGGATGGCTGGGACGTGCTCGAGCTGGCCTGGGATGCGCTCGGGCTGACTTGGAGCACATCCGGATTGATTTGGGGTGCAGTTGGTGCAGTTGCCGGGCTTGCCGGAACTATCCATCCCTCATTGGAAAGAGCATCTCGAAACGCCCTGAACCCGCCTTTTACGTCGTATGCCTCGTAGCCTCTGTCGGCGAGTAGCTCTGCAATCTGCCCGCTCCAGTCTCCGGTGTTGCAGAACAGGTAAACCGGCTTCACAGTCGGTATGGTGTCGATTTTGTCCGCTATCTCTGCAAGAGGGATTTTGATGGCACCCTCAACCTGTCCGCCTGCAAGCACTTCGTCTGGCGCCCGCAGATCCAGAAGCGTTACCTTGTCGAAGTCGAGCTTTGCAAATTCCTCGGCATCGATAATTCCTGGCTCGAGTTCCTCTTCATCCTCCATGATTATCAGCTCCCGCCATTCATGTGCGGTACTATGCTCGCCTGCACTGCGGCCACCTGTGCTGTGTCCCCATGCTGTGGCCCCATGACCTTTACCGCACGTTTTTCCGTTGTTCCGAATAGTCCCGAATGCCCATCCCAGCAGCTGGGATCCTCTAGTTGGACTCGTCTTTGCAAGAGATGGGCTCGTAATCGAACGGCTCGTGGATAGTTGGATGGTCTCCGCACACCTTGCATTCTGGGTTCTTACTCGGAACGTCTATGTTTGTGAAGGTCTGGCCCAAGGCGTCGTATACAAGCATCCTGCCCGTTAGGAGCTTTCCACTTCCAAGCAGGTACTTGATGGCCTCCGATGCCTCTATGCATCCCATCGTTCCGGCAACAACGCCCAAAATGCCAACTTCGCTGCAGGTCATTCCGGCATTGTTTGCCGGGGGATCCTCGAAGATGCACCTCATGCACGGTCCCTCGCCAGGAACGTATGTGAGAGCCTGACCGCCCCACTGCAGAATTCCCGCATGCACGTAGGGCTTCTGGGCCAGCACGCACGCATCGTTGATCAGGAACTTGGTCTGTGCATTGTCCACGGCATCTATGACGAAGTCGTAGGGCTCTATCATGTCCATCACGTTGGCTGCAACCACTCGCTCATGGTATGCAACCACGCGTACATCGGGGTTCAGCGCCGTAAGGGTCTTCTCGGCGGATTCGACCTTGGGCCTGCCAAGATCGGCGGTTGAGTGCAGGATTTGGCGTTGGAGATTGGATAAGTCAACGGCGTCGTCGTCTGCAATTCCGATGGTTCCCACTCCAGCTGCCGCAAGGTACAGCGAAGCTGGCGATCCAAGCCCGCCTGCACCGATTACGAGGACTTTGGAGCTCAGGAGCTTTTTCTGGCCCTTCACCCCAAGGTCGTTGAGTATAAGTTGACGAGAATATCTCTTTATCTGGTCATTGGAAAGCGCCATGGCAGCGCCTCCTCCCAAAAGATTGCTTGCAATGCCTTTTCCTGAGCGTATCGGTTTCTGTTCTGCGAAGCTGATAAGCAGCAGTTCCGATGCGGAGAAACAGCAATTTCTTAATTCTACCGAATAGATAGGTTTAACAGGTTTAGAAAGAGGATATCACTAGTGTCCTTGGAGTTTGCCCGCACATCCAAGGCGTGGCTAATATGCGGCAAATATATTCGTGGAAAAACGTGCGTTTTGGGTACCGGATTGGATAGTGCGGTCGTATACTCTTCTATCGAAGACCTTTAAATGCGGTACAGAGAGACCGACAAGGCAAGCCCATAGACCAAGCGTAGAAGCGCCTCATGTAAAGATTGCCTTTGTTGTCTTGCAGAGGCTTTTATTTTATCTGCAGGTTTTTCATCCGAAAGCCTGCATCCTCCATCGGGGGGCACTGCAAGATGGCGAGCTTATGGATTCGGCGAGCGCATGATGCTAGCACGTGATGCGAGAGCGCGTTGCGCTCGAGGTTTTTGCGCCGGCTTATTGGGCAATCGAATAGCTCGGGGCCCTGTACGCTAACCCTTAAAACCTTAGGAAGGGATGCGTATGACTGCCACTGGCAACATCAAGTCGATCTGCATGGATGCCGAGGAGATCGAAAGGTCCCTCACACGCATGGCCCATCAGATCCTGGAGAAGAACAAGGGCGCTACCAACATCGCGCTCGTGGGAATCGTTACCCGAGGTGACATCCTCGCAAAACGCCTGGTCGATAAGATTTCCGAAATCGAGGGCGTGGATGTTCCGTTCGGACGCCTGGACATTAGCTTCTACCGCGACGATTACTCGCTTCACTATTCTCCAGAGGTTCTTTCCACGGAAATCAATTTCTCGATTGACGGCAAGGATATCATCCTCGTCGACGATATCCTGTACACGGGACGCACCATCAGGGCGGCTCTCGATGCTCTTATCGATATCGGACGTCCTGGCACCGTTCAGCTTGCCGTGCTCGTTGACAGGGGACACAGGGAGCTTCCCATCCGAGCCGACTACGTTGGCAAGAACGTTCCATCGTCGTCTTCGGAGAACGTGAGGCTTTTCCTCGATGAGGTCGATGGCTTCACCGAGGTGCAGATCCTCGACCTCGAGAATGGCGACAGGATCGGCTCCGCTCCTCTGGGGAGCCACGGAGATGATAAGTGATGGCGTTCAACCACAAGAATCTCATCGACATCACCGAGTACTCGAGCGACGACATCATGATGATCCTCAAAACCGCCTCGAGATTCAAAAGCGTTAACGAGAGGCGCATAAAGAAGGTGCCGACCCTTCGAGGCTACACCATCGTGAACATGTTCAACGAGCCATCGACCCGCACGCGCTCGTCCTTCGAGATTGCCGAGAAAAGGCTGTCTTGCGACACCTTGAATTTTGGCGGATCCTCCAGCTCGACCGTTAAGGGCGAGAGCCTGGTGGACACCATCCAGACTCTGTGCTCGTACAAGATCGACATGATCATCGTGCGCGACAAGCACGCGGGCGTGCCCAGACAGATTGCGGATACCTGCGACATCAAGGTTATCGACGCCGGGGATGGCAAGCATCAGCATCCAACGCAGGCGCTGCTCGACCTCTACACGATATGGGAGCACAAGGGCAGCTTCGAAAACCTGAACGTTGGAATCGTTGGCGATATCAGGCACTCCAGGGTGTGCGGCTCGCTGGTTCCGGCGCTCAAGATCATGGGCTGCAACGTTACGCTCATCGCTCCTGCAACGCTTATGCCCGCAAGGCCAGACATCATGGGAGTCGATAGAACCACGGCAAAGCTCGACGAGGTTCTGCCCGATCTCGACGTGGTGTACATGCTGAGAATTCAGCGCGAGCGTCTGGAAGATGCTCCATTCCCGAGCCTACGCGAGTACAGCATGCTCTACGGCCTCAACAAGGAGCGCGAGCACCTTATGAAGCCCGATGCCATAATCTGCCACCCAGGCCCAATCAACCGCGGCGTGGAACTCGACAGCTATATGGCCGATAATCCGCAGAGGTCGGTCATTCTCGACCAGGTTTATTCGGGAATACTTGTGAGAATGGCCGCTATGTACCTGCTATTGGGAGGAGTTGACGATGGCATCTCTGCTTAAGAACGCCCGCTTGGTTGACCCCCAGGTTGGACTCGACGACATCGCCGACGTTCTGATCGAAGACGGGAAGATCGCCAAGATTGCAAAGGATATCCAAGCCGATGGCGTGGATGACGTGCAGGATCTTACCGGCAAGGTTCTAATGCCGGGATTGGTTGACATCCACGTGCATCTGCGCGACCCAGGCTTGGAGTACAAGGAAGACATCGAGTCGGGAACAAGGGCTGCTGCCCACGGCGGAATCACCGCAGTGTGCTGCATGCCAAATACCAATCCCACGATCGACAACGCCGTTACGGTTGAATATGTGAAGAGCCGCGCCGAGCAGGTTGGCAGGTGCCGCGTGTTCGTGTGCGGTGCATGCACCAAGGGCCGCGAGGGAAAGATAATCGCCGAGATGGGCGACATGGTGGCTCACGGCGCCGTTGCATTCTCGGACGACGGCAGCGGGGTGCAGGGAGCAGGCGCCATGCGCAGGGTCATGGAGTACGCCTCGCAGTTTGGCAAGGTGATCATGAGCCATTGCCAGGACAACGACCTCGTTGGCGAGGGCCAGGTAAACGAGGGGGCGGCCTCTACAAGGCTGGGCCTCGTGGGGTGGCCGGCAGAGGGCGAGGAGCTGCAGATAATGCGCGATATAGCGCTTAGCAGGCTCACCGGGTGCCCACTGCACATCCAGCACATCACCACTGCGCGCGGGCTCGATCTTGTGAGGGCCGCCAAGAAAGAAGGACTTGAGGTTACGTGCGAGGTTACCCCGCACCACCTGTTCCTTAGCGAGGACGACATCGGCGACGATTACAACACCAACCTCAAGGTCAACCCGCCGCTTAGAACCAAGGACGATTGCAATGCTCTCATCGAGGGCATAAAGGATGGCACGGTAGACGCCATCGTTACCGACCATGCTCCGCATGCCGACTTTGAGAAGGCCGAGGAATTCGAGAGGGCCCCGTTTGGAATGACGGGTATCGAGACCTCGGTTGGCCTTGTGCTCTCGAACCTCGTGGAGCCGGGCATCATCGATTATGCAGAGATGGTTGAGCTCATGGCCGTAAATCCAAGGAGGATAATCGGAGTTGCCCCGGTAAAGCTGGAAGCCGGAAACGTTGCCGACATCACCGTGGTAGATCCCAATGTAGAATGGACTGTGAGCGTAGAGGATTTTGAGTCGAAAGCCGTTAACTCCGGCTTCATTGGAACGAAGATAAAGGGCCGCGCCACCCACACGTACGTTGGCGGCAAGGCCATGATGATAGATGGAAGGGTGATCTAGGAGTGCCAATCGAGATTAAGTCAAGCACCGAGCCTGCAATCCTGGTCCTGGAAGACGGATCGGTCTTCAAGGGCAAGGCCTGCGGAGCCAAGGGCGAGACCACCGGAGAGGTTTGCTTCAACACTTCGATGGTGGGATATCAGGAGGTTTTCTCGGATCCATCGTATGCGGGGCAGATCGTTACGATGACGTACCCGCATGTTGGCAACTATGGAATCAACATGGCCGATCAGCAGTCGCGCGGAATGGCCCTGCGTGGTCTGGTTGTTAGGTCCATGTGCTACGAGCCGTCGAACTTCAGGTCGGAGGACAGCATGCCCGACCTTCTGGTGAAAGCCGGAATAGTTGCCATCGACGACGTGGATACCCGCAAGCTCACCCGCCACATCAGGGATAACGGTGCAATGCGCGGAATTATCTCCACCGAGGACTTCGATGTGGACTCGCTGCTCGCAAAGGTTAGGGCCAGCGACACCATCGTAAACGTTAACCTCGCCGCCACGGTAAGCACCACGGAGGAGTACAAGTTCGTGGACGACATGGACGAGTACTCGTTTGCCAAGAACCCATCTCCCGAGTCCAAGTACAAGGTTGCGGTTGTGGACTGCGGTGTGAAGCGCGGAATTCTCCGCGGTCTTGCACAGGCGGGCTGCGACGTTACCGTAATGCCCTGGGATACCCCGGCCGAGAGAATTCTCGAGGGCGGGTTCGACGGAGTGCTGTTCTCAAACGGACCAGGAGACCCCCAGCCTGTGGACAAGACGATTGCCACGGCCGAGCAGATCTTGGGCAAGATGCCGGTATTCGGCATTTGCCTGGGCAACCAGATGATGTCGATCGCTTCTGGCGCCAAGATCGAGAAGCTCAAGTTCGGACATCATGGCGGCAATCAGCCTGTTATGAACCTGCGTACCGGGCGAGTTGAGATAACTGCTCAAAACCATGGCTTCGCCGCCGTGTTCTCGTCCATTGGTCCGCTGATCCCGGAGCTCTCCGGAGGCATGACCGAGCACGTGGACGACCTCCGCGTGTATTCCGAGAACCGCATTGCCCCAGTGGTCCAAAACGAGAAGTACGGAAAGATCCAGCTAACCCACATCAACTTGAACGACGGCACCGTGGAGGGCGTGGCGTTCTTGGACATCCCGGCCTTCTCCGTGCAGTATCACCCGGAGGCAAGCCCTGGACCAACCGATTCCAGCTACTTGTTCTCCGCATTTGCAAGGCTAATGGACGGACGCGAGGACTACCTCGACATCGACATCGCAAAGGACAGGCTGAAGGGCTGGCACTCATAGGAAGCGCGCTTGCCGGCTCGCACGCATTTGCCAGTGCGGGCTAGCAAACAACCAGATGGTGAGTCGCCAGATGGTGAATTGCCAGCTGGTGAATCGCCACTTCGAAATTGCCAACCAATTGCCAGCCACTAGATACGAAGGGAAGCCAAATTGCCTCGTAGAAACGACATAAACAGAATTTTGGTGATCGGCTCCGGCCCAATCGCCATCGGCCAGGCTTGCGAGTTCGACTATTCGGGAACCCAGGCCTGCAAGGTGCTCATGGAAGATGGCTTCGAGGTCATCCTCGTGAACTCCAACCCTGCAACCATCATGACCGACCCCAAGATGGCAACCCGCACCTACATCGAGCCCATCACCCCGGAGACGGTTGCGAAGATCATCTCTATCGAGAAACCAGATGCCCTGCTGCCCACCCTCGGCGGACAGACGGCTCTAAACTGCGCGGTGTCGCTTGCCAAGGACGGCACGCTGGACAAATACGGCGTTGAGATGATCGGATGCGACCTCGAGGCCATCAACCGCGGCGAGGACCGCAAGGAATTTGCCAACGCCATGAAGGAGATTGGCCTCGAGTGCGCCAGAAGCGGATATGCATACACCGTGGACGATGCCCTTAAGCTCTCCGAAGACCTGGGATTCCCGCTGGTGCTGCGCCCGTCGTACACCCTCGGAGGTGCCGGCGGAGGCATAGCCTACAACAAGCAGGAGCTCATCGACATCGTGCGCCAGGGCCTGGACCTCTCGCCAGCGGGCGAGGTCTTGGTGGAGGAGTCCATCATCGGATGGAAAGAGTACGAGATGGAGGTTATGCGCGATAAAGCGGGTAACGCCATCATCATCTGCTCCATCGAGAACTTCGACGCCATGGGAGTGCACACCGGAGACTCCATCACCGTGGCGCCTTCGCAAACCATGACCGACGTCGAGTACCAGCGCATGCGCGTTGCATCGCTTGCGATTCTCGAGAAGATTGGTGTCGAGACCGGCGGATCCAACGTTCAGTTTGCAGTCAACCCCAAAGATGGCCGCATGATCGTGGTAGAGATGAACCCCAGGGTCTCCCGTTCCTCGGCTCTGGCTTCGAAGGCCACCGGATTCCCCATTGCCAAGGCGGCGGCAAAGCTTGCCGTTGGATACACGCTCGACGAGATCACGAACGACATCACCAAGGCAACGCCCGCGTGCTTCGAGCCCACGATCGACTACGTTGTGGTAAAGGTTCCGCGCTTTGCATTCGAGAAGTTCAAGGGCACCGACGAGACCCTCACCACCCGCATGAAGGCTGTGGGCGAGGTCATGGCCATCGGCCGTACCTTCGACGAGGCGCTGGAGAAGGCAATGCGCTCGCTTGAGAACGGACGCTTTGGCCTTGGCGCCGACGGCAAGGACGAATTCGACGAGGACAACTTCGAGACCATGCTGGCAAAGCCAACCGAGCACAGGATCAACTACATGATCGAGGGCATTCGCCGCGGCATGAGCATCGAGGAGGTTGCATCTCTCACCAACATCGACCCGTGGTTCGTGAGCAGGCTTGCCCACATCGTGGCCGTTGAGAACTCCATCAAGGGCGTGAAGCTGGACGAGCTCTCCAAAGATCAGATGGAGCTTGCGAAGAAAACCGGTCTCTCGGACAGGCAGATTGCATATCTTACCGGCGAGTATGACAGCGATCATATGGACACCGCGGACATAGAGGCGGCAGAGCTCAAGGTGCGCGCAAAGCGCAAGGAGCTTGGTGTCATGCCAACGTTCAAGGTGGTTGACACCTGCGGCGCCGAGTTTGAGTCGGTTACCAACTACTACTACAAAACGTACGAGGAAGAGGACGAGGTTCGTCCCTGCGACAAGAAGAAGATCATGATCTTGGGCGCAGGTCCCAACCGCATTGGCCAGGGCATCGAGTTCGACTACTGCTGCGTGCACGCTAGCTACGCTCTGCAGGACCTGGGCTTCGAGACCATCATGGTGAACTCCAACCCCGAGACCGTGTCCACCGACTACGACACCTCCGACAGGCTGTATTTCGAGCCCCTCACCTTTGAGGATGTCATGGACATCATCGACGCCGAGCATCCGTACGGCGTGATCGTTACCCTGGGCGGCCAGACGCCGCTCAAGCTCGCAAAGGCTCTGGAGCGCCAGGGCGTTAACATCCTCGGCACCAAGCCCGATGCCATCGACCTTGCAGAAGACCGCGAGCGCTTCTCCGAGCTGCTGGACAACCTGGGAATCGAGTACCCGCCGGCAGGCGTTGCCAACTCCTTCGAGGAGGCAGTGGACGTGGCCCATACGATTGGGTTCCCGCTGCTGGTGCGCCCGAGCTACGTTCTCGGCGGACGCGGAATGGTGATCGTGTACGATTCCGAGTCGCTCAAGAAATACATGGCCCAGGCCGTTAGGGTTTCCCCAGACCACCCCGTCTACCTTGATAAATTCCTGGAGTCGGCCGTGGAGCTCGACGTCGACGCCCTCTGCGACGGAACCGATGTTTATGTTGGCGGAGTGCTTGAGCACATCGAGGAGTGCGGAATCCACTCCGGAGACTCCGCATGCTGCACGCCTCCGTTCTCGCTCTCAAGGTCAATTCGCGACAGGATCAAGGAATGCACGAGGCAGCTTGCGAAATCGGTTGGCGTGCGCGGACTCATGAACGTGCAGTTTGCCGTGAAAGACGCCACGATCTACGTGATCGAGGTTAACCCCAGGGCCAGCCGCACGGTGCCGTTCGTATCCAAGGCAACAGGCGTGCCTCTGGCCAAGTGCGCCGCGCTCATCATGGCAGGCGAGAGCATCAAGAGCATGCACCTGCCTTCCGACGACCGCGAGCTCGACCACTACTCTGTTAAGGAAGCGGTGCTTCCGTTCGATAGGTTCCCGGGTGCAGACTTCGTGCTGGGGCCCGAGATGAAGTCGACCGGCGAGGTCATGGGAATCGCGCACGACTTCCCCGCGGCATACGCGAAGTCGCAGCTTGCAATCGAGTACTCGCTGCCAACCTCCGGCAAGGCGTTCATCTCGGTTTGCGACCGCGACAAGAGGTCGATCATCGCCATCGCGCACGATCTAAGCAAGCTGGGGTTCGAAATCGTGAGTACTTCCGGAACCGCTCAGGCGCTCAAATCCAATGGAATTCCGGTGACGGAGGTTCACAAGTACCACGAGGCCAGGCCCAACATCGGCGACATGATTGCTAATGGCGAGATATCGCTGATCATCAACACCCCGTTCGGACAGCGCACGAGGTCGGATGGTTACCTGCTGCGCGCCGACGCCGTGAGGTATGCAACCTGCTATGCCACCACGATTTCCGCGGCTTCTGCCTTGGTTAACGCAATCGAGGCCGTGCAGGACAGCGGTGCAACCACCGGCAGGCTAGAGCCCATAGCTCTCCAGGATTTTGCCCAGTACGACCCAGCGGAATCGATGGACAAGCATGCTTAGCGATAATGGTGCGGCGGGAACGTGCTGCACTGGCGTAGATGGCAAACTGGTAGATGAGAAGGTCGAGATCCTGTACAACGACAGGGTCGCGCCTTCCATCTACATCATGCAGCTCGCCGCCCCGGGCATTGCCTCGGGGATAAAGCCAGGGCAGTTCGTCCATCTGCAGATACCAAACTTCGAGGGACATGTGCTGCGCAGGCCGTTCTCCGTGTACTCGTGGGACGATGACAGGCAGACCATCTCGATCATGTACCAGGTGGTAGGCGAGGGTTCGCGCGCTCTAACTAGGGCCTCGAAGGGAACCCGCACCATGGCTATCGGTCCGATTGGCAACGGATGGAGCGTGCCGGAGGGTGCGCGCAAGGCAATCATGGTATGCGGAGGACTGGGAGTTGCTCCCCAAACGATGCTTGCAAAGCAGATGGTCGACGAAGGCATGGAGGTTCATTGCCTTTTGGGAGCCACCACCGAGAGCAGGATTATCGGCAAGATGGTCCTGGACGACTACGGGGTGGACGTAAGGGTTTCCACCGACGACGGCTCGTATGGTTACCACGGCTTCTGCACCGACCTCATAGGCGAATACATGAACAGGACCGGATACATCTCCATATGCGGCCCCGAGCCAATGGAGCGAGCGGCAGTGCGTGAAATTAGCCGTCTAACCGGCGGAGAGTTTGGCGCCGCGCCCTCAACAGATGGCGCTGCGGTTGCAAGTTCTGCAGCGGGAGCGCCCGCAAGCCTCACCTGCCAGGTGTCTCTGGAGCGAAGGATGGCATGCGGAATAGGCGCGTGCCTTAGCTGCGTGGTCGACACCGTGGATGGCAAGAAGCGCGCTTGCGTTGACGGCCCCGTGTTCGATGCGCAGGAGGTGGTGTGGTAATGACGGTTGATATGAGGGTAAATCTTGCCGGATTGGCAATGGCAAACCCCGTCACAACGGCATCCGGAACCTTCGCGGCGGGCAGGCAGTACTCGGACTTTGTTGATGTCGCAAGGCTTGGCGCGGTAACCACCAAGGGAGTTTCGGCAAATCCCTGGAGCGGCAATGACTCGCCCAGGATTGCGGAGACACCCTCTGGAATGCTTAATTCCATCGGCCTCCAAAATCCGGGTGTCGAGGAGTTTTGCAAGGGCGATCTTGCCTGGCTATCGGCCCAGGGTGTGCCCATCATCGTCAATGTTTCGGGACATTCGGTTGCAGAGTATGCCCAGGTTGTGGAGAGGCTTGAGCACGAGTCTGCAATCGGCGCCTACGAGATCAACATCTCATGCCCCAACGTTGACAACGGCGGCATGACGTTTGGCACCGACCCCCAAGCTGCCTCCAAGGTAATCGAGGCTTGCCGCGCAAAGACCGAGCGTCCGATTATAGCCAAGCTCACTCCCAATGTTACGGACATCACGGTGATAGCCAAGGCCGTCGAGGCAGCTGGAGCAGATGCGGTGTCTCTCATCAACACGCTTCTGGGCATGGCGATAGATGCCAAGAGGCGCAGATGCGTTTTGGCGAGGAAAGTCGGCGGCATGTCGGGGCCTGCCGTGAAGCCGATAGCGCTCAGGATGGTCTACGAGGTTCATAACAGCGTGAACATCCCCATATTGGGCATGGGCGGAATAACCAATGGCACGGATGCGGTGGAGTTCATGCTTGCAGGCGCTACGGCAGTTGCTGTTGGGACAGCTAACTTCATGAATCCGCATGCAACGATGGATGTGATCGAGGGCATTGAGAAGTACTGCGACGAAAACGGCGTTGCAGCAGTTACGGAGCTGATAGGCGCGCTCGAATAGTGCTGATAGGCGCGCTCGAATAGTGCGTCTGCAGGGTATCGCCGGGTGTTTCCCGAAGGATATCCTCGGAAAGGAACTCAAAATGACCAATGCAACCTTTAGCCGCGAAACCGCCGAAGACAGGGTCATCGTTGCCCTTGATTGCGGAATGGACAGGGCGCTCGAGCTGGCTGACATGCTCAAAGGGCATGCGAAGTGGGTCAAGGTTGGCATGACGCTCTTCTATGCCGAGGGCCCGGCTGCGGTCAAAGCTTTCAAGGACCGTGGGTTCAAGGTTTTCGTGGACCTCAAGCTGCATGATATTCCGCATCAGGTAGAAGGCGCCGCAAAATCCGTGGTTCTCACCGGTGCCGACATGCTAACCGTGCATGCCAGCGGTGGACAGAAGATGATGCAGGCCGCCATGGATGGCGCAAGGGCCGCCGTGGAGTCTGTGCCGGGAACGCAAATGCCCATCGTCTTGGCGGTTACCGTGCTCACGAGCATGGACGATCAGACCCTTGCCTCGATAGGCGTTGAATCTCAGGCTGCCGAGCAGGTGGAGAGGCTGGCAAAGCTGGCCGACGCCGCTGGTGTTGGTGGGGTGGTGTGCTCTCCCAAGGAGGCAGAGATCATGAAGCGGGTGCTGTCTGCAGACAAGTGCATCGTCACTCCGGGAGTGAGGCCCAAGGGCTCCGCCACAGGAGATCAGGCCAGGGTTACTACCCCTTCGCAGGCCTTCGAGAACGGGTCGACCCACATCGTTGTTGGGCGTCCGATAACGCAAGCCGTCGACCCCGTGGCAGCGTTCGATGCCATCGTGGACGAAATCGTCGGTGCATAAAAACCAGCCAATCCTGCATTTACAAATGCAAAACAGCCAATAAACACGCAAAAATCGCACCAATAGTCGCTTGGGCGTGAAAAAAGTGAACTGGCCGATTGGGTGTTTTAAAAAAATTCTCAAAGCAGATAATAAAGTACCGTCACTAAGAGGAAAGTTGACTATTTTAGGTATTTGCATCTGTTTTTGAAAGTTCGCCTACGGGCGTTGTTAATGAATTTTTATTTTGAGAGGTAGGGTATCAGGTCATGGCATTGCCCAATCAAACTGATGAAGAGAGACGCGCAGCCCTGGAGAAGGCAGCTCAGGCTCGCCACGCTCGTGCCGAGCTCAGGGCAAAGATTAAGAGCGGCGAAGTCTCCATCGAGGAGGTTCTCACCGCTGAGGATGATCCCGTTATCGATAAGCTGAAGGTCAAGGACATGATTTCGTCCCTTCCTGGATACGGCAAGGCGAAGGTTGCCAAGGTTATGGAGGAGCTCAACATCTCCGAGACCCGCAGGGTCAAGGGCCTTGGTTCTCGTCAGCGTCAGGATCTTATCGAGAGGCTCTCGTCCAAATAATGGCTGGAAGGCTTTTCGTTATATCCGGACCATCTGGAGTGGGCAAGGGAACCCTTGTTAGCAACATCATGAGTCGCCGGGACGGGCTGTGGTTGTCCGTGTCGGCGACTACTCGTGCACCGAGAAAGGGAGAGGTCGACGGAAAATCGTACTTCTTCCTAACGGACGAGGAGTTCGACCAGAAAATCGCATCCAACGGATTTCTGGAGTGGGCCAACGTGCATGGGAAGCGCTACGGAACCCTTCGCGAGAAAGTCGTGGAGAAGATTTCCGAGGGTGTGGACGTGATCTTGGAGATAGACCCCCAGGGTGCTCTGAACGTTCGCGAGAACTACCCGGATGCCTATCTCATATTCATTGCCCCTCCGTCTTTCGACGACCTCAAGGCCAGGCTCGTGGGTCGTGGAACCGAGACCGAGGAGCAAATCGAGCGCAGGCTTCAAACTGCAAAAGTAGAGCTTGAGCAGCAGAAGTGCTACAATAGGACGCTCATAAACGACGATTTGGAGAGGGCAACACAAGAGCTTCTCTCGATAATCGATTCTTGCAAGTAATTGCCTTCGGAATAGGGGCGCCAGACTGGTTTCTGGCAACCTGAGAAGAAGGTCTCGTGAGACGGAAATCACGCGAGATGGAAATCTCACCGAAGGCGCAAACCGTGATTTTGCCGAACGCTTGAGCAGGTGCATTGAGCTGCGGCAACGGTATATGGAGGTTGTAACTTATGTCATTAACTGCTCAGGGCATCGATAGCCTGCTCGACCACACCGATGGTGACAGATTCCTGCTCTGCACGATTGCATCCAGGCGCGCACGCGACATCAACGATATGCTTCGTGGCCAGGAAACCCGTGCTCAAACGCTGGAGTCGGCCTCTGTGGTGGACATCTCCATGTTCTCCAAGACCAACCCGCTGTCGCTGGCTATGAAAGAGATCGACGATGGCGATCTTAGCTTCGTTAAGGACGGCGATCCTCTGCCGGTTAGCGATGCCGTGAACGACATCATCGATGATGAGGTGGAGCAGCAGGAGCAGGACGCAGAAGCCGAGGATGCCGAATCCTCCGAGGAGGAATAGAGCATGGCCTTGGTGGCCAGCCCGGTATTCCTTGTCCACTACCATGAGATTGGCTTGAAGGGTCACAACAGAGCATCCTTCGAGCACCGTCTCATGAGAAACATCGAGTTTTTGTGCAAGGGTCTTCCCATCGAGAGCGTATCTCGAATATCAGGGAGGATCCTTGTATGCGTTGATAGGGAATCTCTAACGGGCACCGTCGATGACGACGGATACATCGAGAACGGTTTGGACAACCCCAAGGTTTCGAAGATCTTCGGGATACTCAAGGGCATCCCCGGAGTTGCTAGGGTATCGCTTGGATGGAGAACGAGCCGCGAGATGGACGAGATGTGCCAGCTTGCCGGCGAGGTTCTAAGGGAGGCCGAGCCCTTTACCACATTCAAGGTGGAGTCGCGCAGGTCCAATACCGATTACCCCCTGCATACGATGGACCTGAACAGGCAGATCGGAGCATATCTGTGCGAGCTGGAGCCTGACAAGATCGTTCGTATGGAGAACCCCGACGCGGTTGTGCACGTTGAGGTTATTCAGGGGAGCACATACATCTATGCAAGAACGCAGCCGGGCGTTGGCGGCCTTCCAGTTGGAAGCGCTGGGAAGTTTGTCTCACTGCTATCAACTGGCATCGATTCACCGGTTGCCATGTGGAGGATCATCCATAGGGGCGGCGTTGCCGTTGCCCTGCATTTTTCGGGTGCTCCGCAAACAGACGATTCTTCCGAGTATCTGGTTAGGGACATCTGCGATCAGCTTGCAAGCGTGGGTGGAGTCCAGAAGCTCTGCATAGCCAAGATTGGCGACTACCAGAAGAAGATAGCCCAGGTTGTTCCCGCGAAGCTCAGGGTAATTTTCTTCCGCCGCCTGATGTTCACGGTGGCAAACGAGGTTGCAAGGCGCGAGGGTGCGCTCGCGATTGCCACGGGAGAGTCTCTTGGCCAGGTTGCATCGCAAACCATGGAGAACATCCGCGCGGTTGACGCCGTGGCCGAGGTTCCGGTTTTCAGGCCTCTCATCGGCACGGATAAGCAGGAGATTATCGCCTTGGCGAAGGAGCTTGGGACCTACGACCTGTCCACGCAGGCTTGTGCCGACTGCTGCACCCTGTTTTTGCCCAGGAATCCGGAGACCCATGCGAAGATGTCGGAGGTCTTGGAGCTGTCCGAGCAAATGCCGTTCGAGCAATGGGCTCTGGAGATTTGCGACAATATGCAGATTGAGATGGGGCATTGCAACATCAAGCAGGGCTGGCAAGTGGGGTTGGTCAGGTAGAGCTGGGTGTCGCAATAGGTGCGTAGTCAGGTCGCGTAAAGCGAGGTGCCGGGCTGGTGCGACGAGCCAGCATTGAGCAACACACGTTGAGCGTCGAGCCGGCATTGAGCGGCGAGTCAGTGATATGCCACATCTGTCTGGTGCTGCGAGACGGCGCTGAGCAACGCATAAAGATTAAATAGACGAGAATCGACTTTCGGTTTAGTGATAGCCGGAAGTCGTTTTTTATTTGGAATACGGTTGAATCCAGGTTGGATTTCGTTTGGACCTCGTTTGGATCCCGGTAAGGTTTTCCTCTTAGCATTGCCTTGTGCAAGTCGATAAGACCTTCATGGGCGGCGGCCCATGAAATAGCGGCGAAAGAGGCAAAACCATGAGTACCCTGCGCGAGAAGGCAAGAGAGTTGTTGCGCCATGCCCAGTTATCAAAAGTTTCTCCCAATGTGATAAAGGCAATCGCGGTCATCGTGGTGATTGTCGTCGTGGTTGCTGTTGCTAGGTGGGCACCGCTGTCCTCTTCTCAGTTTTCAATATCGGCCAATAGTGGTTCTGCCGAAGTTGCTGCGCAGGATTCAGGTCAGCTTGAAGATGGC
>CADBOM010000109.1 GCA_902796325.1 uncultured Coriobacteriaceae bacterium | reverse complement strand
TATGCTCTACACTGCGTATGCTCTACTTCTGTATTCTAGGCAAGCTTGGGAAGCCCGAGGCGCGCTATTTCCGGGATGCCCGCATTCGCGGTTTTCCGGATTGGCTCGAGCGTTTGCATCCTAGCGCAACTCCTCGGCACGGTGTCAAAAACGGTGCGATTTTCCATGTGTCGCACGATATACATTCGTAAAGAAAATGCTGCACCTCTCAGCCTTGTCGAACGTTATGGGTGTGATTTACAATCTAGTTTCCAGCGCATCTCCGCGCATTTTCAAACGCCCTGTCCCGGAAAGCATTGGAGGGAAGCTATGAGCGAAGACACCAACGAGAACATAGATCAGCCGGTTCTTGACGGGAACCTGCGGTCGCATAACGTGAGACTCCCCAAGGAAGCTTTCAAAGCTCCTGGAATCAGGATTTTGGGTAAGGCCATTCATGCAATCGTGTACACAACCGACATCGCGATAATCCGAAACTGCGATGCAGATGCCGTGTTTGCCGTTTATCCCTTCACCCCGCAGCAGATTATCTCCAAGATGCTGATCGAGTCGTCATCGATGCCGGTGCTGGTTGGCGTTGGAGGAGGCACCACTTCTGGTAGCCGTTCCGCAATTCTGGCCAAAGATGCCGAGGCAGCCGGAGCATATGGAGTAGTGCTGAATGCCCCGGTTAGCAACATAACGCTCGAGATGGTGAGCAGAATCATCGACATCCCGGTTATCGTGAGCGTGGTGGATGACGATCCAAGCGTCATCGAGGCGAGGATCGAATCTGGCGCTTCAATCGTGAATGTCACTGCCGGAAAGAACACAGCCCAGGTGGTGGAGAACATCCGTCGGCAGTTCCCAAAGCTCCCGATCATTGCCACCGGCGGCAAGTCCCCAGAGTCCATCACGGAGACTATAGAAGCTGGTGCGAATTCGATTATCTGCACGCCGCCGTCTAACTCCGAGCTGTTCTCGCCGATGATGGAGCGCTATCGCAACTACGTCGACGCCCATAACGAGCATCCAGAAGCCAGACCTCTCTCGAAGTCGGCATTGGCAGAGGTGGGTGGAGACATCGACAAGCTGAGGAAGCGCTGGCTTTTGTTCGGCGATCCGCTGGATCATCACGATGTCCACAACGCCCATATCCGCGATATGGAAGAAGACTATCCTGACGAGGACGATATCCGCTAGCGCTACACCAAAATAAAGCGTAATCTTGAAAGCAATTAATTTGTTCGCACGTGGACCTGTTAACCAGTGCGTTAACCGGGGGTCTTGGTTTTGCGAACAGCATCTCATCCCCAAGCCCTGTAGGGAGTAGAAATGACTGCTTTCGAGCGTATAAAGAGCGGAATAGACGACCTCGACAAGGCATTCGACAACATTCGCATGGGAGACAACGTGGTGTGGCAGCTGTCGAAGCTCGAGGATTTCTCGTATTTCGTCAAGCCCTTCATCAAGCAGGCAATCGCAGACCACCGCAACATCATCTACATAAGGTTTGCAGACCACCCGGCGCTGCTCGATCCTGACGAGCACGTGAAGATCTACAGGCTCGATCCCAACGTGGGGTTCGAGTCATTCACCGTTGCCGTTCGAAAGATCATCACCAAGGAGAGCTGGGACGCGTTCTATGTGTTCGACTCCCTAAGCGAGCTGCAGGTGGCATGGTCGTCCGACCTCATGATGGGGAACTTCTTCAGGGTTACCTGCCCGTATCTTTTCGATCTTGACACCGTGGCGTATTTCCCGGTTATACGCGGACGCCATTCGTTTGCAGCCATCGCAAAGATAAGGGATACCACGCAGCTGCTCATCGATGTTACGTCGGACGACGAGCAGATGTACATCCATCCGCTCAAGGTGTGGAACAGGTATTCGCCCACGATGTTCCTGGCGCACAGCTTTGACCCAAAAACGTCAAAGGTGAGCACCCTCTCCGACGGCGTTGAGATGAGCAGGTACTATGCCTGCGTGAACTCGGAGAACAGCGGCGGCAACAACGACGAGCTCAACATGGACTCCTGGGACCGCTTTTTCCTCGAAGCCAAGATGAATTTCAGGCAGGGCGAGCTGTGCGATGACGATTGCACGAAGATGTGCAACATGATGATGACCAAGGATCCCCGCATGAGGCAGATGGTGAGGGAATACTTTGATCCTCAGGACTACTTCACGGTGCGCAACAACATGATCGGCACAGGTCTCATCGGAGGCAAGTCGTGCGGAATGCTGCTCGCCCGAAAGATAGTTGAGAAGCGGCTGCCCCAATATTCTGGGTTCATGGAGCCCCACGACTCTTTCTACATAGGCGCCGACGTGTTCTACACATACTTGGTTGACAACGGGCTTTGGAAGCTGCGCATAAACCAGCAGAGCGGAGATGGCTTCATCAACGCCGCCCCGGCACTGCAAGAGGGCATTCTCAACGGGGTGTTCCCGGAGGACATTCGCCAGGGCTTCACCAACCTGCTCGACTACTACGGGCAAACGCCGATCATCGTGAGGTCGAGCAGCATCTTGGAAGACGGATTTGGCAATGCCTTCGCGGGCAAGTACGAGTCGGTTTTCTGCGCCAATTCGGGAGAATTCGATGAGCGCCTAAAGGAGTTCGAGGACGCGGTGCGCACGGTTTACGCGTCGTCTCTCGACCGCTCCGCCCTCGAATACAGGCAGCGCAATGGCTTGGACACCCACGAAGAGCAGATGTGTCTATTGGTGCAGCGCGTTAGCGGCTCGCTATACGACGACAACACATTCATGCCAACTGCCGCAGGAGTGGGCTACTCGCACAGCGCTTACTGCTGGGATAAGGGCATGGATCCCGATGCCGGCATGCTCAGGCTGGTGATGGGCCTTGGAACCAAGGCTGTCGATCGCACGGGGGAGGATTATCCTCGCATCGTTAACCTCGACAAGCCATTGGTTACCACAGCCAAGAGCGTGGCCGAGAAGCACAAGTACTCTCAGAGGTATGTGAATCTGATCGATCTTAACGGGCGGAAGTTCTCCGAGCGCAAGTGCCTGGATATGGCGGGAGTCATGTCGGACGCTGCCAAGAGAGCCGTGTTCGAGCACGACCGTGAAGCGGAGCAGAGGCTTAGGGAGCGCGGCAGGCGAGACCAGGTGCTGTTCGCATCGTGCCAGGGTCTTGTGGAGAACAAGGATTTCGTGGCTCTCATGCAGTCCATCTTGAAAACCCTGCAGGGGTCGTATGGATATCCGGTTGACATCGAGTACACCATCAACGTTGGCAAGGACGGACGTTTTGTTGTGAACCTACTGCAGTGCAGGCCGCTGCAGTCTCTAAGCGGTGCTGGCAGCGTTGAGTTCCCCAGCTTGCCCGATTGCAATGTGCTGTTCAAGCTCGACAACTCGTCCATGGGAAGCTCGAGGCAAACCCAGATTGACTATCTGCTAATCGTGGATCCCAAGCTCTACTATGTGTGCCCATATGCTAAGAAGCCCGATGTGGCTCACCTGGTGGGGAACATCAATGCCAAGCTCGCCGAAAGTGGCGCGAGGTGCCTGCTCATGGCTCCGGGTCGCATTGGAACGTCGTCGCCAGAGCTTGGTGTTCCGGTGACGTTTGCCGATATAAGCAATCTGGAGGGAATATGCGAGGTTGCATATTCCGAGGAAGGCTACAGGCCAGAGCTCTCATATGGCAGCCATATGTTTCAGGATCTTGTGGAGGCCAACATATTCTACGGAGCGATATTCGAGGTTGGCGGAAAGCTTGGATACAGCGTGCAGCTTATCGATGAGATGGTTGCCAATGGCGTGGCCTCTGATGAGGATTTGGAAGAGTACGATGCCGCGAGTGATGACCCAGATTTAAAGGGAATCATCAGGCTGGTGAAGACCAGCGGATCTGGACTCACGCTATGGCACGACATGATGAGCAACCGCAGCGTTTGCGGTATCGCCGAAGGATACGGTATCGCCGAAGGATAGGTTTAAGGGCTAGCCCGGTTGGCCTGTAGGTGTGGTCTAAGGGTAAAGACGCGCCGATCTGCTGGTGCAGGATTTGCCGGTGCAGAATTGCCGGAGGCCGGAGGCCGGAGGCAATCGCAGTGCCTCCGGGCAATGCAAAAATAGCAGCGAGAGCATGGGGATGCAGTCGATGATTGCATCCCCACTTTTTGCTTTGCATCTTGTATCTTTGCTTGTGCATGGCTTGCACAGTTGGCTTTCGGCTTCGTAACTAGCCAACCAACCAGCTGGCCATCCATCCAATAAGCCAACCTAGATCCAATGTCTGTTCCATGCCCCGATGAAAGCAGGGGAGTAAATCAATGGCATAAAAAAGAACCGGCCCCGATTTCTCGGAGCCGGTTCATTGCAATTGCGAGTTGGCAACTAGCTAGAGCAGATAACCAAGCTGTTTGTTATGCAGCAGCGGGGGTCTCTGCGTCTGCACCCTTCTTCTTCTTCTTCCAAGGGCTCGGGAGAATGAGGAAGATAACTGCCAGTGCAACGCACAGCCAAACCTCGATGAACAGCGGGGTGAACACGGAGTCGCCGAATGCAGCGCCGCAGAAGACCAGCCAGTAGCTTCCGAAGAAGGAGCCGAGCTGGAGGAGCAGCATTGCGATGGACACTGCGTGTGCGTTCTGGGAGGGCTTGGTAACCATTCCGATCCAAGGAATGACTGCGGGGAGGATGATGTCGAAGCCGAAGCCCAGGAGAGCCATGCCGACGTAGATAACGCCAGGATTCTCGCCAATGAATACCAGGAAGATTCCGATTGCGCAGAGGAGCCAGCCCAGAGGCACGTTGAAGTGCTTGAGGATTCCAAGCAGACGGCCTGCGACCAAACCTGCGACGACTCCGAATATCGTGAACATGTTGAGAGCCATGCCAGCCTCGGTAGCTGCGCCAAGACCGCGGAGGTCGAAGATCACGGACATGTTGAGGAACGCCGGGTAATTCATCATCTGGAAGACGAAGAATGCGATACCGAAGAACCAAACGATTGCAGGAATCTTGGTCTTCTCGCCAGAGGCCCTATCGGCTGCCTTCTGCTCAGCGGAGACGTTGTGAGGCTCAGGAAGCAGGAACGAGAAGATGATGGGGATGATTCCGAAGAGGTGCAGCCAGAAGGAGACCTGCCAACCACCTGCATCTGCCATGATTCCGGAAACGGTCTGAAGCAGAATTCCTGCTGCATTCATAACCACGGTTCCGTAACCGGTGAGCTTTGCCTGGGTGCTGCCCTCGTAGCAACCGAGGACGATGACGCCTGCCAGCGGGTTCAGAAGACCAAGTCCGAGTCCGCAAAGAGAACGGCAAATCAGCATTCCGATGTAGTTATCGAAGAACACAGGGAGAGTTCCGAAAATGGTGAACAGGAACGAACCGAGGATTGCCAGGGTCCTAACCTTCACCTTACCGGCAAGTGTTCCCGAAAGAAGAATTCCCACAACGGTGAACAGCGTTACCAAAGTGGAAATAAGGGTAATTGGCAGTACTGCCTGAATTGGACCAGCGGTCTCGCCAAAGTGCTGCATGAGGTACAGCATGATTGGCGTGGTAATGACGAAGCCCATACTGCAGAACTGGAACAACAGGACTGCAATAGTGTTTAGAGCTGTTGGTTTAGACTTCACTCCAACTTCTTCAGTCATTTTTCCCTCCTATAAGATCTTTGACCATTGCCTTCCAAGACTCATTAGCCTCTATGTTTTGGAAAACGACCATAGCCCCCTCCCATGTAGGCCATGCTCGCTTCCCGTTAACACCGAAATAAGACTGTAAGCCTCTTTAAACATGCTCAAAGTTAAATGAACTTGCGCTAAACTTCAATCCTTGAATTTGAAGATTTTATGAGTTCGATAATAAAATTAGATACAATATAGTGTGTTCAAATACGAAATACTCAATAAATAGCGCAATATGTAGTATTCACAATTCCTTCATATTTTTTTCAAAAATTTTTGACTTAGACAGAAATGTGGACGATTTATTAATTCTGTAAACGAAATGCCGCGATTATTTAGCTAAACCGGCTGTGCCACGCATGCATCGCATGTGTATAGAATGCAAAAACCGGCTCCGATTTCTCGAAGCCGGTTCTCTTTTAATTGGAATATCTGTCGGTCGATGGGATTCAGGCGAATTCCATCGAAATGCTTCGCCTGGCGCTATGCGGCAGCCGGAGATCCTGCGTTGGCTTTCCTCTTCTTCCAGGGGCTTGGGAGGACTAGGAAGATGATTGCCAGGATAAGGCACAGCCAGATCTCGATGAACAGCGGGGCAAACACGGAATCGCCGAATGCAGCACCGCAGAAGACCAGCCAGTAGCTTCCGAAGAAGGATCCCAGCTGCAGGAGCAGCATCACGATGGACACCGCGTGCGCGTTCTGGGAGGGCTTGGTAACCATTCCGATCCAGGGAATTACCGCGGGTAGGATGATGTCGAATCCGAATCCCATGAGCGCCATTCCTATATATATGACCGCGGTGCTTTCGCCAATGTATACCAGGAAGATTCCGATAGCGCAGAGAAGCCATCCCACGGGAACGTTGAAGTGCTTGAGAACTCCGAGCAGACGTCCTGCTACGAAGCCCGCAACCACTCCGAATATCGTGAACATGTTGAGTGCCATGCCAGCCTCGGTAGCTGCGCCAAGGCCGCGTAGGTCGAAGATTACGGACATGTTGAGAAACGCCGGGTAGTTCATCATCTGGAACACGAAGAAAGCGATGCCGAAGAACCAGACGATTGCAGGAAGCTTGCTCTTCTCGCCAGAGGCTTTATCGGCAGCCTTCTGCTCGGCGGACACGTTGTGGGGCTCGGGAAGCATCAGGGAAAAGATGATGGGGATGATTCCGAACAGGTGCAGCCAGAAGGAGACCTGCCAGCCACCGGCGTCTGCCATGATTCCCGAGACGGTTTGCAGGAGTATGCCGCCAGCATTCATTACCACGGTTCCGTAACCGGTGAGCTTAGCCTGCCTGCTGCCCTCATAGCAGCCCAGGACGATGATGCCTGCCAGTGGGTTGAGCAGGCCGAGCCCGAGTCCTGCGATGGAACGGCAGATCAGCATTCCGATGTAGTTGTCGAAGAATACCGGCAGCACTCCGCCTATGGTGAACAGGCATGATCCCAACACTGCCAGCGTCCTGACCTTCACCTTTCCGGCTAGCGTTCCGGAAAGCAGGATTCCCACGACGGTGAACAACGTCACCAACGTTGAGATCAGGGTGATCGGCAGTACCTCCTGGATTGGTCCAGCGGTC
>CADBOM010000108.1 GCA_902796325.1 uncultured Coriobacteriaceae bacterium | reverse complement strand
GCTGCACGACCCCACCATCTCCCTGCGCATCAACAAGAACACGCCGGACGAGATGTGGGAAATGGCAATCATGGTCAACAAGACCGTTGGAGGACTGCCGCTGTTCCAGAACGACGAGCAGATCATCCCAGGACTCATGCGCGAGTGCCACTTCACCCTGCACGATGCACGCGACTACGCGATCATCGGCTGCCAGGAGATCACCGGACAGGGCACCGACTATGCATGCGCCAACGGCGTGATCCCGCCCAACACCAACCTGCACTACTCCGTGCTCCTCACCATGGCCATCAACGACGGCAAGAACCCGTTCAATGGCGAGCAGTATCACATCCACACCGGATTCCTGTACGACATGAAGTCGATCGACGAGGTCAAGGAAGCCTGGTACACGCTAGCCAACACCTACTTGCGCGGCGTTATGTCGTACAACAACTTCTGCGAGTACGTTGTGCAGCACTACACCCCGTTCATCGGCATCTCGCTGTTCACCGAGGGCTGCATGCGCAAGGGCATGGACGTAACCTGGGGCGGCGCCAAGTACAACGAGTACGGAGGAACCGCAACCGGACTCGCAACCGTGGCAGACTCCCTCACCGCCATCCGCTACATGTGCTTCGACAACAACTTCTGCACGCTGCGCGAGCTCTACGATGCCTGCATGGCCAACTGGGAGGGCTACGACGAGCTGCGCTCGAAGGTCATCAACGAGTGCCCGCACTTCGGCAACGACGATCCATATGCAGACGAGATGATGGATTGGGTTACCAACGCCTACTACGAGATGTGCTCCAAGATCTACAGCAAGCGCGCAAAGGTGTTCCGCGCAGGCCTGTACAGCGGATCCGACCACGTGGCACAGGGCTACGTGACTTGGGGAACCCCGGACGGACGCAAATGCCCGGCTCCTATCGCAGACGGCGCTTCGCCGGTTCAGAGCCGCGACCACAATGGCCCGACCGCAGTGCTGCAGTCGTCCAGGTGCTATAACCACAACAAGTTCATGGACGGCATGGCCCTGAACATCAGGGTCCATCCTTCTGCGCTTTCCAGCAACGACGGCATGGAGAAGATGCGCGACCTCACCAAGACCTACCTCGACGAGGGCGGCATGGAGGTTCAGTACAACATCGTGTCCACCGAGGACATGAAGGCTGCTCAGGAAGACCCCGAGAAGTACCGCAATCTGGTAGTCCGAATCGCCGGCTACTCCGCATACTTCGTTGAGCTGTCCACCGACCAGCAGAACGACATCATCAGCCGTACCGAGAATCAGCTGTAGAACCAGCTGTAATTTATCGAGCTGCCTGATGGGTTCGTTCGGATCATAAGCGACAGAGGAGCCGCTAGCCCACTTGAGGTTAGCGGCTCCTCTTGTGATTGGAGACAATCGTGAAAAGAAGCTTCTCCCCCGGAGATAAGGTCGTGCATTTCAAGCGCGAGACGCTATCGCCAGAAGAGAGGGCGACCAACAAGTACATTTACCAGATCATAGGTGTGGCAACGCACTCGGAAACCCGTGAGAAGATGATGGTTTACCAGGCGCTCTATGGGGATTTCGGGCTTTTCGTAAGACCGCTCGACATGTTCATGAGCGAGGTAGACAGGTCGAAGTACCCCCAGATAAAGCAGAAGTACAGGTTCGAAAAATTGGATGCATGAGAGCGTCAATAAGCGCACGGACAACAATTACCCGGACCATCTGACGCTCTAACGCGTGGCATTGGCCTGCATAGTATATGGTTGAAGGGGTGGTCGAAAACGATCGCCACTTCAACGATCGAGGCAAGGAATTCATCTTCATCAGCGGCGATGCCAAGAAGCTACCATTTGCGAGACGCGATGGTGTGCGACTGGACTACGTTGTGCTCCTAGTCGTTTCAATCGACCGTTATACGCCCATATCTCTAAAGTAACAAATGTAAAAAATCCCCGTTTGTGCATTCCCGGCGCCCCAAAACGTCTGTCCTGCGTAACTTTTCCCAGTTTGTGAGTAGCAGCTGAATCGCAACCACCCGGATTGGGAGCGTATACTGGCGTCCGGGCACGAATAGCAGGCAACTTAATAGACGCAAATACGGTCGATGTCTACCAATCCGCATGTCCACAGCATTGTCACTCCGCTCCGAACCCACTTTCTGGGACATTTCCGGGCGCTCGAACTGCACAAACGGGGAAAGTTTAAGCTGAGAGACGAATCTGGGGCGCTCGAACTGCACAAACTGGAAAAAGTTACACCCTGAAGACAACAGTGTTTGATGCCTTGCCGAAAACGTTCAGACGTTAAGCTCTCCGCCGACAGCTCTCCAAAATATGAAGAACACCAGAGCTGAAGGAGCGGTCGAAAAACCACCCCTTCAAAAGAACATGACCCCTACCCTATCTTCCCGCTCGGATAGGGGTCATCAGATTGTGACCATCTAGTTGGGTGTAGCCAAGCCATCTGCCATCTAGCTGAGATCAGCCGCTACTCGCCTTACATGCAGACTCCGCAGCGTGTCAAATTCAGGCCCGTTTGTTTGGGCTGGCGTCGCTGGCATCATCGGCCTTTTACCTACTTGGCCTCGTTCCTGTAGTGGTTGATTAGGCATCCGGCGAGGATGATCTGCTTTTCCTCGTCGGTGAGCTGGGGCATCGTAAGCTCGAAGCTCGAGAATGCGGGGTTCTGGCCATCGGCATCGAAGCGCACCGTGTATGCGGTGATAGTTGCATC
>CADBOM010000107.1 GCA_902796325.1 uncultured Coriobacteriaceae bacterium | reverse complement strand
TATTGGCGCCGAGGATGTCGAGGGGTGCTCGTACGATGATGCTGCCGAACATGTCTCTGAGGCCACGATTCTCGATCTGGCATGTGGGAACCTGAGGTTCGAGAGATTCTTGGGTGAAGAACTGCCAAACGCTCATATCGACGTTTATGCGGTGGATAGCTGCGACGAGCTGGTGGGGAATTCCAGTAATCTCAAGGGTTTTGCAAGGCGCGATCCCAGTGCCCCCGCAGATTGGCTTGGCGACGGGACCAGTAGATTCAACGTGAAGTACCAGAGCCTGGACATAATCGGGGCAATCGGTTCTGGCTCCGGTTGCGCGTTGGCCGGCGCTGAATCGTCGGGGGTTCCGAAGGCGCTACAGGCCGAGCAAGCCACTCAGGAACCGCAGACCCCGCTGGACCCGCAGGCCCCGCAATCCCCGCAGACCCCGCAGGCTCTAACCTTTGACATTCCCGATAACCGCCCTGGAGAGGCGCTGTCATCGGCGCTCGAGGCCTCTGGCTGCAACCTCTCCGTGTGCTTCGGATTCATGCACCATGTGCCAACCTTCGGGTACCGCAAGGCCGTTCTCGAAGCATTGGCGGATTGCACCTGCAAGGGCGGTACCGTGGCGGTGTCTTTCTGGGAGTTCATGGAAAACCCCAAGATGGCCCAGGCTGCGCTTGAAACGAGCAGCCTGGCAACTGAGCAGCTGGGTCTTGGGGGAAAGCTCGACGATGGGGACTATCTGCTTGGATGGCGCGGCAAGAGCGGGGTCTACCGCTATTGCCACAGCTTCACCCACGAAGAGGTCGAGGAACTTGCCAAAAGCGTTGCCGGCAAGGCCGTGGTAGCAGATTCGTTTTGCTCGGACGGAAGAGACGGCAAGTTGAACGAATATCTGGTTCTGAGGGTTATTTGAGGGTGAGCAGCAATGCCATCTTGAACTTCCCGTTTGCCTTAACGCTGTGGAGGCCTCCCTTGGCAAACCTGAAGTTCTGGCCGGCCTCGATGGGGTACTCCTCGCCTTCGTATCCGATTACGCCCTTGCCCTCGAGTGCGAAAACGATGGCGTCTCCCGGTGCCGCGTGCTCGGATAGAGCGCATCCCTCGTCAAATGCCATGACGACGAACTTCATGGCATCGTTCTTTGCAATGTCCATGTTCACGATCTTGCCGTCCTGGTAGGGAACTACCTGTGCAAGCTCGAACACCTCTCCCGGTTTGATTGCCTCGTTCATATTGGGCTCCTTTCCAAGGTCCACCTCGATGTAAACGCTGTCTTCCTCTGCGTTGATTCCTATATTGGTGTGGGCGGGCTTCACGATGAATTGCCCGGCCGACAGATTTATTGACGATAGGTTGGTTGCCGTATCTGCGACGAGCCGGGTTAACCCCGCTAGGTTGAGCTGCAAGGCATCGACAGGGTAGCTCTCCGCACTGATGTCGGTCCCGCTTGCAAGCGAGAACACCTGCAAGCCCGAAAGCACGGACCCAGATATGGTGCAGCCTGGAATAGGTGGGTTTTCCTCGACGATCGAGAAAACCCTGCTCTCCAAACCGTTGTTGGAATTCTCGCCCAACGCGCCCATGCTATTTCACCTCCGGAAGTTCGTCTTGAGTGTACTTTATCGCAGCCGCTGCGGAAGTGACGTTGCAAATACAACAGTTATAGCAGTTCTTGCGCGTCGGGTTCTCGTCCTGCATGCGCTCTCACCTTGCGCTGGGCTCGCATTGAGCTTGCTTGTCTTTGAATTCGATGGGCTCGTTTCAGGCTTTTTTCGTTCTCTCACATCTCTTCACTTTCGCCGCATATGCCCGCAACGGTTCTTCATGGATGAGTACCGGGGCATAGGCTGCCTCGCGGTTACAATTGTTATCCGAACGAAGGAGCTGTGAATCTTGGAAGAACTAGATAGATACGAGACGCTCGACCAGATGGTTAGAGACCTATCCGTGGGAATCGAAGAGGCCGACGCAAGGTGGAATGGCGCCTCCGTGTTCATCCCGGTGTTCAGGCGTGACGACGGTGGGCTTGAGATCCTGTTCGAGCAAAGGTCTCTCACGCTTGATGTTCAGCCGGGTGAGGTGTGCTTCCCCGGCGGAGGGATAGAAGACGGCGAGACCCCGAAACAGGCTGCAATTCGCGAGACATGCGAGGAGCTTCTGGTGAGTAGCGCACAGGTTAGGGTTTTCGCCGACCTTCCCGCTAGCGGCGGTCCCTCCGGCATGAGCATCTACCCGTTCGTAGGCACCATAGTGGGCTATAGGGGAGCCTTCTCGCCAGACGAGGTTGAGAAAACCTTCACCATCCCGCTCGATTGGTTTTTGGAGCACGAACCCGTGGAATACGATGTGAACCTTAAGCCCAGCTTCCCCGACGACATGCCGTGGGACATGATTCCCGGAGGAGAGAGCTACCCCTGGCGGTCGGCGCGGGACAAGGTTCTGTTCTATGAGGGAACGGATCCGGTGCTGTGGGGTCTTACGGCCAAGGTGACGAGGAACTTCGTCGAGCTGTTGAAAGCGGGCAGGGGCATCACGGCAGCGGGTATGTCGCGGGATATGTAATCGCTTACAAGCCTTTCGCGCGTTAGACTAATCGGGCTGAACATTTGGTCCATCGAATTAATCGAATTAGCGAGGAGAAGCATTGGTTCTGGAGGAGAAGGCGAATAAGGATTCCGCTACCGAGGTAGGCGCGCAAATTGGGCAGTCTCAGGTAAAACCACGCAACAACGATGAGCCTGCCAAGAGCACCGGTGGCAGCGATGGCAAGCTCGAGAGCGAAGCCAATAGCTCCACATCGTTCAAGGTGGCCAAGGTCATTAGGTACGTGTCGGTTCCACCTGTGGTCATGCTGGTTCTCTCCGTGGTCTTGTTTGCCCTTAAGCCAGAGTTCTTCGCCGGAATTCCATCGTTTGTCATGGCTATATTGAGCCTTACCATCGTTCCCACCCTGGCTTATCCAATTCACAGGATGGTTCCCAAGCTCCATGCAACCGGCAGGCCCGGACAGCGCAAGGTGGCGTTCGTGTTCACGGGCGTTGGCTACACCATGTTCTTCCTGTATTCGATCATCGCCCCAACAACCTCTGCATGCAGGGTGCTGGGAATCATGTACTTCCTCACCGTGGTGGCCCTCATCTTCGTGAACAAGGTCGTGGGGTATCACGCAAGCGGGCATTCTGCGGGAGTTACATCGCCGATCTTGTTCTTCATCTACGAGTTCGGATTGCTGGCGGTTATTCCGTGCGTGGTGTTCATGGTGCTTGTGATCTGGTCGTCGCTCAAAACCAAGAGGCACACCGCCGGCCAGCTTGCCTCGGGTATCATAATCACGGCCGCGTGCTTCTTCATAGCGCTTGGAATCGTAACCGCGCTTTCGCTGTAGCCAGATAGAAAGTGCCCGGCCCAGGCCAGCTGGCACGCGCCTTGCAGCCAGCACGTTTTCGATTTACGCCGAATACATCCCGACACACTCTCGATAGGAGCCCCCTCAAATGACCCGCATCCGGATGAAGGACATAAACGACGGCAACCTTCGTCTGTATTCCGGCATGACTGACGGGCAGCTCAAGCGCGGGGAGAGGCTTGGGCCGGGGTTCGAAGACGGGGTGTTCATCGGGGAGTCCAGGCTGGTTATCGAGCGCGCGCTGGACAATGGTATCGAACCCATATCGCTGTTCGTTGAGGAGCATTGGCTAAGCCACGAGATGCCGATTGTCGAGCGTCTGGAGTCGATCGACCCCAACATACCGATCTACATAGCAACGAATGGACAGTTCCACGAGCTCACGGGCTACGAGGTTACCAGGGGAGCGCTCGCTGCATTCAAGCGCCCGAAGCCCAGGAGCGTGGAGGATGTCGTGCGAGGCGCGAAGCGAATAGCCGTGCTGGAAGACATCACCAACTACGCCAACATGGGAGCGATATTCAGGTCTGCGGCGGCG
>CADBOM010000106.1 GCA_902796325.1 uncultured Coriobacteriaceae bacterium | reverse complement strand
TGAGAGGCGTTTCTATCAACACCAAGAACTTTATAGGGATCCATCATTCGGAAGCCACATCCTCGATTTCGTTGCCTCTCAAAGCAAATGGGTAAACGTTTTGAACAATGATATTACCTTACATTAACGTTGTCGTGCTGTTCAATAACCTTAAAGAGTCAACGGGCTCGCTTCATCTTTTGCGCACGGTTCGCTGGTTCGCTGAGTGCTGGCACTAGCAGCTTCGTCGGCCTCGTCAGACATGCTGTCTGCTTCGTCAGCCGCGCTGCCAGTCTCGACGGCCATGCTGTCTGCTTCGTCAGCCGCGCTGCCAGCATCTATTTCTTCCATTGAGGCAGGTTCTGAAGCAAGCTCTTCGTCTTCGCAGGGCTCGTCTATGGAGTTGGCGGGCTTATCCTCTTCACCGATCTTGTATTTTCGGTTGAATTGTATCCACATACCCGCATAGATAACGCTACGCAACAGATGTATGTCTCGGTCTAGAGGCAACCGTTCGAAGGCGTTGGCCACACGGTTCGAGTGATACCCCAGCACATTTTGAAGATCCGAAACGCTAAGCCCATTGCCGGCAAAGGGGTTGAAGGAACCAGATTTCTCGTCTTTCTGAAGATCCACCGCGGCATCCATAAGGTAGATGAATCGGCCTAATTCGTATCCGAATTCGCGGAGCAAGCCACTCCACATATCTTCCTTCATCACGAAAACTTCACCAAGGATGACGCCGAATATATGGGCCGCCTCGTCACCTGCCTCCTGAGGGGTGGAGGCGAGAGCTAGTTCTTCGCCGCGATGTTCCAGAACGCAGTTTTCGATCGCGGTGATCCTCTTCAGACCCTCCTCGATTACATCGCATTGCCTGGGGTGGTTAACGCGAATCTCATCGTAATTGGGCTTCAGATAATCTGCATAAGACTTGGCTCTCTTGTTGCCGTCGTCGTGCCAATCGTCCAGGCACTTGTGGTAGGTGAGGGCCATTGTCATATCTGCGGCGTAGTCGACGCATTCGTCCAAAACATATGGGCGTTTCTTCATCGGGTGTGCCACGCACGTAGCGGATCCCTGGGTTTCTTCCGGTTCGTACAACGATTTAAGCAAGATGGCCAAAAAGTTAAGGTCATGATTCAGACACAGCCTTGCCTTTTGACCACCATGCTTGCAAAGGTCTCTGCAAATTCCACAGTAGACGGATTTGTACCTATCCAGCTCGGTTTCGTCTATGTCATCGGTGCTTGCGATGACGAATCCGAACATGGACTACCCTTCGAACTCCACGGCATCGACGATCTTGTACAGCTTGTGAATGCCGTCGTATGCTTCCTCGAAGTCGTCCTCTGGGAATTGATCGGCGTATTTATCAAGGGTCTCGTTGAGCTCCACGTCGATTTCGTCCAGCAGGCTCTGGCCATAGTCGGTGATGGTAATCCAGAACGAGCGCCTATCCACGTCGTTCCTGGTGCGCTCGACCAGGCCATCCTTCTCCATGCCCTTGTAGAGCGGAGAGATGTTGGTGCGCTGGATATTCATCTTCTTGCAGATGTCGGTCATCGTGAGGGGAGGGTTCTTGCTCAAGATCGCCAGCACGAAATACTGCGGAATGGTCAGGCCGTGCTTGTTGCAAATTGGAGACAGGGAGTCTCTCAGCATCCAGTTGAGAGAGCGGACCGAAATTAGTAGTTCCCTTCTTGCGTCTGCATCATTAAACATCTTGGTCTTCTTTCTTATGTTCTATGTATGGCTTGCTCGCCGCATGACGGGCATTTTGCTTTGAGTTTGCCTTTTCCCTTTGGAAGCGAGTACACGCTACCGCACTTCTTGCACTTGAAGTACTTTGTGGTCTTGCGCCCTCGCCATCTCTTCCTCTGCAGGTTAAACCAGCTGCGAATATTGGCCGTGAGCTTGAGGTAGACTTCGTTTTCTCTAGCTCTCATTGGAATGTTCTTGGAGAACATCCTGAATAGCCAATACACGAGCAAGGCCAGTGCAATATACCAAAGGATTTGCAGATTGAAAAACGATATGAACATGAGAACGATCGACACGCCAATGATGAAATTTCCAAACTCATCATTGCCGCGTCTGCCACGCATGAAGTTGGCGAACTTGTACGCCATTCTCATGAACCAGTTTTGCATCCGCGCTCCTTTACAAAACACATCATATGTATTCTATGTGAACAAATGTAATGTTTTTAAACACTCATGCGTATGTGATAAATTTAATCGTCAAAGTTTAATATGCAAGATGATAATTACTGCAAATTATCTTCTTTGCCAACATTTCTACTACATCGCATTCCATATTGAATGAATAGGATTTGGATTATCGGGTATATGCGATATCAAAACCACGGCGTTATCTAACTCATCCAGACCGTTACATCTCTTGTAGAAGCTCAACTCCGTATCCATCCGGATCCTTGACGAAGTAAAGCTGCAGATGCGGGTTTGGAGATATCGGTCCAGCTGCCTTTTGGCCAAGCTTCTGGATGGTGTCCTGCGCATCGTCTACATAGAACCCCACGGAAACACCGGCTCCCGGATTTTCCGGTGCAGGTTCGCCGTTGCAAATTAGCTCGAGATGAGCATGGTCGGATTCCCCGAGCATGGCAATCTGATTGCCCGCGCCTTCGAACCTAGAAATTACCTCCATCCCAAGAAGGCCGCTGTAGAATTCGATGCTCTTATCCAGATTGGACACTTTTAGTGTTGTGAGAGTGAATCCAGACGACATTAGACCACCTTTCTTCCATCAAAACATGCCTGTTAATATAATAAACATTATCGTGCCAATTATTTTGACGAAAGTAAAAATATGATTAGAAAAATCATGAAATCAACCATATTTCTGAGGGTTCCATCAAAAGACGCAACGAAAGATGACGCTCAAATAGGTCGGGACCTTATGGACACGTTGGAGGCGCACGCTGCCGGCTGCGTTGGCATGGCCGCCAATATGATTGGAGAGCACAAGAGAATAATCGCGGTTGTAGACGGACGGAAACGCGTGCTGATGTACAACCCGGTGATTCTCGAGAGCTCGGGAAGATACGAAACCGAAGAAGGCTGCCTTTCCCTTGAGGGGGAGCGCACAGCCGTGCGCTACAAGACAATCAAGGTTAGCTATCTGGACAAGGACTTCAGGAGCAGGACCAAGCAATATTCCGGATACACTGCGCAGATAATTCAGCACGAGATAGACCATTGCAACGGAATCATCATTTAGTCGTGCACCTGGCAACCGTCTAGTCGGACAGCTGGCAGCCGGCTAGTCGTGCAACAAGGTCGCTATCTGGTTGGTTGTCTATCAGTAGGGCTATATCCGGCAGCTCGACTTACTTGGACCTTGCCTCAACGCACTTGCGCAGGTTCTCGACATCTTGGTTCGTTGCCGATGCCTTTGGAATGAACATCGCGAAATCCATGTGAGCTGGAACGCTCAGGTTCTTGGAGATAATCTCCCCGTCTTTATCTTCCAGGGCCATTGAAGGCAGTATGGAAACCCCTAGGCCTCCTTTGACCATCGAGATTACCGTGGACTCGTCTGTGACGGTGCAAAGCTGATGAGGCTTTACTCTGTTTTCCGCGAATATCTTGCCTATGATGTCCTGCGAGTCATCTTTAAGCGAGATGAAGGTATAGTCGGAAAACGCTCTTACCGGGAATTTCTGCCTCCATGCAAGCGGGTGGTCCTTGGCCATCACCGCAACGAGGTCGACCCTCTCTATTGAGATTTGCTCGAAACCCATCTTGGGACGCATCTCTGCGAAACCGCAGTCTGCATCTCCGGATTCCAGCCATTGCATCACCTGGTCGTTGTTCCCAACGTGTATTTCGTAGGTGGCGTCTGGGTAATTCTCCAGAAATCTCTGCATGAGTTTTGGGAGGCGATGGGTTGCCGGCATTGCAGTCGAGGCTATCGATAGCTTCTTCGGTGCGTCGTCTTCGGCCGCCGCTTCAAGCGCCTTTTCCTGCATTCTGTCGAAGCTCTCGCTCAGGTTTCTGAAGTAGGGCATCATCGCATTGCCCATGGGAGTGAGAAACACTCCATTCCGGTTTCTGTCCAGCAGCTTGAATCCAAATTCCTTCTCAAGATCCGATACCATGCGGCTGATTCCAGACTGCGAGCATCCGATAACCTGGGAGGCCTTGGTAAAGCTCCCAAGGTCCACGGTTGCGATGATCGCCTTGTATTTCAAAACGTTGTAATCCATGCTGCATCGTTTCTATATCTGGGGAATTGCTCGTTGGAGCGGCTTGTATGAATAAATCTACTAGAAAGACCGCTATGGACAAACGGCCTTTCAAACTTTTGCCTAAATAATATCCGAATTTCGAATAGATTGAGGTAGGCTATCGCGAATGATTGAGACGGCCGGTCTCGAAGTGTCGATGTGGATGTCTGCAGGGGAATGAGATTGATGGTCTCAAAATGCATATGATGATGCAGCAGGTTTTCGCGGGAAATATGAAATCGCCCGGCATAGAAGCCTGCCGGGCGATTGGATCATAACGATTGCATATTGTCCATAATGGGCTATTGGTGCTCCAACTTTTTTGCCATCCTAATGGATGGTTGGCACAACGGCGGCATGCACGCCGATGGTTTAAACATCGGCAGCGTAAACCGGCGTATACATAATCAATGTATGCGCCGATGGCAGGCCGAGATTATTTGTACAGGTATATTCCATCCCAGGCGTCGAAGCGCTCCCTGTTGGAATTCTTTATGACATTGGTATCTAGCGACAAGCACATGGTGCTACGAGATTCCAAGTCGAACTTCGGCCATTCGACTGGGGCGGCGCTGCATGGAGACCCATCTTTGCACATTCCAACGAACGATCCATTCAGATAATCCCTGATCTTCTCCCTGTTTCCAAACTCGTCAGGCGGATACCATGCCGGATTGTCATCGTCATAGGTGTCCAGTCCCGGGCTCACATCCATCGAATGGGTGGCGCCAAATCCAACTTTCGCAGCTTCCGGTGGAACGTAATCGAACCTGTAGCACCAGACATTTGCATATTGAATCTGGGCTAGCATGCACCGCACGTTGTCTACCCAGAGCATCTTGTCGGTTGCAAGGTCGTCAAGTGCTTCCTTGTCGGATTTTCCATTGCCATACAGCTTGCGCATGAATTCGTAGGCATCGGGGTACCCTCCGTGCACGAACATCTGCTCTACCTTTTCCCATGTATTGGGGGCTTCGCCCGATATCGTGAACAGCTGTCCTTCGTCCCTGCATGTTCCAATAAGGCAATCGACTCCCCTTGCAGATCCCTCTGCCAGCAAATCCCAAACGGGTTTGTCAAAGTAATCTCCATCTATCGTTGGGCCCGCGAACAGAGCTCCGTTATTGCAGCTTCTGTAATCGTTGAATTCCTTTTTAGCCGCAGCCTGGATTTTCTTGATGCACATTTCCGAGAGGTTGTCCACACTATCGTGGTCTAGCCCGAGTTCTTGGAGAAAGTGATTGGTAAAAAGGTATTGTTCCTCACGCGACTGTATGTTTGCCGGAAGGCCG
>CADBOM010000105.1 GCA_902796325.1 uncultured Coriobacteriaceae bacterium | reverse complement strand
GGGAACCGCGGAGGGAGAGAAAATCGCGAGATTAGCGGAGTACGCCGCGGGGCACCGCATCCCCCTCGTGATCTTCAGCGCCAGCGGCGGCGCCCGCATGCAGGAGGGCATCTACTCGCTCATGCAGATGGCAAAAACTTCGGCTGCGATTCAAAAGCACGACGAAGCGGGGCTGCTGTTCATCTCGGTGCTCACCAACCCCACCACGGGTGGGGTTACCGCCAGCTTTGCCAGCTTGGGAGACGTTATCCTGGCAGAGCCAGGGGCGCTCATTGGCTTTGCCGGCCCGCGAGTTATTGAGCAGACCATAGGGCAAAAGCTCCCAGAAGGCTTCCAGCGGGCGGAATACCTGCTGGAGCACGGATTCGTTGACAGGATAGTGGAGCGCCAGAACCTCAGGGACGAGCTGGCCACACTTCTGGCCATGCACGTGAGGAGGGGATAGCCAATGCAGAACTTCGGAAGCGGGAATCAGCAAGGCTCGCACGGATCGCAAGGGGCAAAGCGCCAGCAGGGCTCTAGGCGCCAGCAAGGTCTGGGTCAGCAGGGTTTTGGCCAGCAGGCTCCGAGCGCGCAGGCAATAGGCGAGCAGTTATCCGAGCAGCTTTCCTCCATGCAGCAGGCAGCTAGCCAGTATGTTATCAACCCTCTTGCAAAGGCGGCCAAGGGCTTCATCAATCAGGTGACAACTCCGGCGTCCAAGAGGGTGGAGCTGGCCCGAGACCCAGGCAGGCCAAATGCCGACTACTTCATCAACGCCCTGTTCACGCAGTTTATGGAGATGCATGGCGACAGACTCGACAAAGACGACAACAGCATCAAGGGCGGAATTGCGTACTTCCACGACCTGCCCGTAACCGTGATAGCGCAGTGCAAGGGCAAGAACTTGGAGGATAACCTCAAGTACAACTTTGGAATGCCCAATCCGCAGGGTTATCGCAAGGCCATGCGCTTGGCAAAGCAGGCCGAGAAGTTCGGGCGTCCGATCATCACCATCATCGACACTCCGGGTGCATACCCCGGCGTCGAGGCCGAGGAAAAGGGCCAGGGAGAGGCCATCGCCAGGTCCATTGCGCTCTTCAGCTCTCTAAAAGTGCCGGTAATCGCCTTGTTCATTGGAGAAGGCGGCAGCGGTGGAGCACTGGCCCTAGGCGTTGCCAACTCCATCATCATGCTGGAGAACGCAATCTACTCAATACTCTCGCCCGAGGGCTTCGCTGCAATTCTTTGGAAAGATGCATCGCGCAGCAAGGAAGCGGCTTCGGTTATGAAGCTCACGTCGTACGACATCGCCTCGTTTGGAATAGCCGACGCAGTGATCCCAGAAGGGGAGCCGCCTCTGCAAATGCCATGCGACGACGTTGTTGAAAGAATCGACAGCGTCTTGGTTAGCGAGATTCTAAGGCTTGCGCCGAAAGACGGCGAAGTTCTGGCCCAGGAGAGATACGAGAAATTCCGCAAGATCGGAAAATGCATAGAGATGAAAGGTGAGTAGGGTATGAATTCCTTGCACTTCATGGGAACCGGGCTTTACATCCCTCCCAAGGTCGTAACGAACGACGACCTGTCGAAGATCGTTGATACCAGCGACGAGTGGATTTACCCGAGAACTGGAATCAAGAGAAGGCACATCAACGAGGGCCTTACCAACTCGGAGATGGCGGCCAGGGCTTGCAAGCAGGCTTTGGAGAACTCGCACGTGAACCCCGATGAGCTGTGCTGCCTCATCATGGCTACGTTCTCGCCGGATACGTTCTCCCCGGCAAATGCCTGCACGGTCCTGCACATGCTGGACCTTCCGGAGCACATCCTTTCGTTCGATATCAATGGAGCATGCGCGGGCTTCCTCATGGCGCTCACCGTTGCAAGGGGAATTCTGGCGCAGTGTCCGGGCAAGAAGGCCCTGGTCGTTGCCAGTGAGTTCTGCAGCGATTTTACCGACTGGACGGATAGGTCAACCTGCGTGCTGTTTGGCGACGGAGCTGCCGCAGCGGTGATTTCGCTCGACAACTTCTCACCCTTCTACTTCACAGGTGGAACCGGCAAGGGCGACGAGGCCATCCAGGTGAAGGCCTCTCCGCGTGCGGGCGACGACTTCCACGTGATCAGGATGACCGGCAGCAAGGTGTTCCGCTTTGCAGTCACGGTTTTGCAGCAGGCGATTACCGAGCTTCTGGGCCGCGCCGGCCTTACCGCAGACGACGTGGACCACATCATCTGCCACCAGGCCAACTTCCGCATCATCAAGCACGTATACGAGAAAATGGGCATCGACCCCGCGAAGTTCTACATAAACATCGAAGAATACGGAAACACCTCGGGCGCAAGCTCGGCAATCGCATTGGCCGAGATGAACGAGAAGGGCCTGCTCAAGCGCGGCGACAAGATCATGATGATCTGCTTTGGCGCGGGGCTTGTGTACGAGGGCATCCTGTTTGAGTGGTAAACGCGGCATGGTAGCGCTGCATAGCAGCGTCGCAGAGTGGCGCTGCAGGGTGGCGCGAGCCAGGTGTCGAGCTCAGCAGACGCGATGGCAACACCCAGCGTCGGTAGTGCCAACAAGTTAGGTATCGCGTGCAGATGTCGGATGCAGATGCCGAACACGTCGAAACGAACACATCGAAAACGGAGATTCAAATGAGCGATAGCAAAAACCTCGCCAAGATCTTGGGAATAAAGTACCCGTTCATCCAGGGTGCCATGGCCGACATTGCCGATGGCAAGTTTGCCGCCGCAGCATCTAACGCGGGTGCCATGGGAATCATTGCCTCAGGCGGGCTTACCACCGAGGGCTTGGAGGAGAACATCGAGATTGCGCGAAGCCTCACCGACAAGCCATTTGGCGTGAACGTGATGCTGAAGCTCCCCAACGTGGACGAAGTGGCCGAGCTTGTAACCCGCATGAAGGTTCCCTTCCTCACAACTGGAGCTGGAAATCCTGGCAAGTACATGGAGATGTGGAAAGAAGCCGGCATCAAGGTGTTTCCAGTGGTTCCATCTGTGGCCTTGGCCCAGCGCATGGAGAATGCGGGTGCAGACGGCGTGATTGCCGAGGGTACCGAGAGCGGTGGACATGTTGGCGAGCTTGCCACGATGCCGCTTGTGAAGCAGGTCGTGGATGCAGTGAGCATTCCCGTTGTGGCTGCTGGTGGAATTGCCAGCGGCGAGCAGTTCATTGCCGCCTTGGCTCTTGGAGCCTGCGGTGCTCAGCTTGGCACCTGCCTGCTGGTTTCGGAGGAGTGCCCGGTGCATCAGAGCTACAAGGAAGCCGTTATCAAGGCCAAGGATATCGACACCGTGGTAACCGGACGCTTTGCAGGATCCCCGGTTAGGCAGCTGAAAAATCACATGTCCCGCGCTTATCTGAAGGATGAGAAGGCCGGTCAGTCCCGCGAGGAGCTTGGGCACTACATGATCGGTGCTCTCCGCAGAGCTGTAGAGCAGGGAGATGTGCGTGATGGCTCCGTGATTGCCGGCCAGGTTGCCGGGCAAGTGAAGGAAATCAAGCCAATAGCGCAGATTTTCGAGGACATCTACAGCGGCGGAAGGGACGCATATGCGAACCTTCAGGCCATGTATGCAGATATATACGAGTAGGTGGCATGCGAGCAAGACGCTGCTAGGGAACTAGCGCATGGGCCTTGAGCAGGCGGACGCACGGAGGGCGCATGGGCCGCGGGCAGGAGAACGCATGGGCTTGCGAACCCACGACCTAACGCGTGGTGAGCCAAAGATTGGAGAAAGATGCAATTCGCATTCATTTATGACGGCCAGGGCAGCCAGAAACCTGGAATGGGGGCCGACCTTTACGAGAAGTACCCGGTGTTCCACGATGCGTTGGATGCCATGGACCCAACCGGCAAGTACCGCGAGCTCTGCTTCAACGGAACCGAGGAGCAGCTCGCCGACACCAGGAACACCCAGCCCTGCATGGTTGCTGTGGAGCTGGCTCTAACCGCTCTGCTAGAGAGCGTGGGCATCAAGCCCTCGATGACTTACGGCCTCTCTCTTGGCGAATATGCAGCGCTTTCTGCAGCTGGAACCATGGATCCCAAGACAGCCGTCGACCTTGTTGCCTTCAGGGGTAATGCCATGGCCGAGGCAGCCAAGGGCTATGACTGCGGAATGGCAGCAGTTCTGGCGCTTGATGCTCAGAAGCTGGAGCAGGCATGCGGGTCTGCCAAAGATGCCGGATATGTGGCAATCACCAACTACAACTGCCCCGGGCAGATCGTGATTTCGGGCGAGAAGGCAGCAGTTGACAAGGCATGCGAGGCGGCTAAGGAACTGGGAGCCAAGCGCTGCATCCCGTTGCCGGTGAGCGGGCCTTTCCACACCAAGCTCATGGAGCCAGCTGGTCAGGCTATTGCAGCAAAGCTCGAGGGATTCGAATTTGGCAGCATGGATGTGCCGGTTCTGTTCAACACCACTGCAAAGCCACTGGAGGAAGGCAGCACCATCGCAAGCATGCTGGTGGCGCAGGTGCAAAACCCGGTGCACTTCGACGGCTGCGTGGAGACCATGGTGCAAAGCGGCATTACCGCAACCATCGAGCTTGGAGCTGGAAAATCGCTCACCAAGTTCGTGAAGAAGATCGACAAGTCGGTTCAGACGTACGCCGTGTATGACGTTAAGAGCTTCGAGAGCGTAAGGGACGGGTTGGCAGGGCTGGCGTAAGCAGCTGCTGGCAGGGCTGGCGTAAGCAGCCGAATGGTAGCCGGATAGCCGAGTGGCCGAAGGACGTTTGGATGGCAACGGCACGATTGAGGAGATTCGCAATGAGCGATAGTACAAAAGAACAGAATACCGCCGCAAATCTTGTTGCGGTGGTCACTGGAGGAGGACGCGGAATCGGAAGGGCTGTTTGCCTCGAGCTTGCCTCCAGAGGATACAGCGTTGTGGTTAACTACTCGCACTCGTCCGATGCGGCTGACGAGGTGGTTTCGCAAATCAAGGCTCAGGGAAGCGAAGCAATTGCCGTTAAGGCCGACGTGTCCGATCACGATGAGGCAAAGGCCCTCATCGATGCTGCTATTGAGCACTTCGGACACATCGACGTGCTTGTGAACAATGCTGGCATCACGCGCGACAACCTGATGATGCGAATGAGCTCGGAGGATTTCGAGAGCGTGGTAAAGGTCAACCTCGAGGGAACGTTCAACTGCATGAAGCACGTTGCGCGCCCCATGCTCAAACAGCGCAAAGGCGCAATCGTGAACATTGCCAGCGTGGTTGGTGTAATCGGCAACGCTGGACAGGCTAATTACGCCGCCAGCAAAGCCGGAATCATTGGCATGACAAAGTCGGCGGCAAGGGAACTTGCCAGCCGCAACATCAGGGTAAACGCCGTTGCACCGGGATTCATCGACACCTCGATGACTCAGGTTCTTTCGGACAAGGCCAAGGAGGCGCTGCAATCCCAGATTTTGCTTGGCAGGCTGGGGCAGCCCGAGGACATTGCCAAGGCCGTGGCGTTTTTAGCTGGCGAAGAAGCCAGCTATATCACCGGACAGGTGATCTGCGTTGATGGCGGAATTGCCATTTAAGCTCAAGGGTTAAGCCGCAGGGCTACAGAAAAGGAGATTCCAATGAACAGACGAGTTGTGATAACCGGAATGGGCGCGCTCAGCCCAATCGGCAACACCGCTGAAGAAACTTGGCAAAACGCCATGAAGGGTGTCAACGGAATTGCGCCGATAACCCAATACGACACCGACGGTCAGAGAGTGAAGATCGCCGGCGAGGTCAAGGGCTTCAACGCCATGGAGTTCATTGACAAGCAGGAAGCCCGCAAGCAGCAGAGGTTTACTCACTTCGCCATCGTTGCGGCAAGGGAGGCGCTTAAGAACAGCGGCCTCGACGTCTCGAAAGAAGATCCGTACCGTTTGGGAGTGACCATCTCGTCTGGCATCGGCGGACTCAAGATGATTGCCGAATCGCAG
>CADBOM010000104.1 GCA_902796325.1 uncultured Coriobacteriaceae bacterium | reverse complement strand
GACAGCCCGATTCCTCCATCGATGAGCAAGCAGGACTACATGGAGTACAAGATGGGCTCCGTGCTTTCCGAGGGCGACGATTTTGACATGCTGGTCATGGGACGCACGCAGGGCAAGGGATGCTACTGCTTCGTCAATGGCCTTCTGCAGACCGAGCTCAGCAAGCTGGCCAAGAACTACGAGTACATTGTCGTGGACAACGAGGCTGGAATGGAATACATCAGCCGAGGCACACTTCCCAGCATCGATGCGTTGATTTTGGTGTCCGATTGCTCGAGGAGGGGCATCCAGGCGGTTTCGCGAATCAACGACCTCGCCAAGGACCTTGGTTTCAAGCCCGAGCTCACGAAGCTGATCGTCAACAGGGCACCTGCCAACAGACAGCTTGCCCCGGGAATTGTGGAGGAGATCGAGAAGCACGGGCTCGACCTCCTTGGCGTGGTTCCAAACGACGACACCGTGTACGAGTACGATTGCGATGGCAAGCCAACTAGCGAGATGCCCAAGGACGCACCTTCGAGGGCTGCCTTCGAGGAGATTATCAAAGAGGTTTTCTAGAGTAGTGAGAGCTTCTTAGGTATATAGATTTAAAGACTGTGGATTTTTGAGGAAAGGTGAGGAGGCAGTAATGCCATTCAAGCGAGCACCCCAGGCATTTTCTTCGTCGATCAAGAAGGTCACGATCGGCACTGGGGACAAGGCGGTAACGTTGGGCGGTGCCAATGTAATGCCGCTCTACACGTTCGATGCCCCGATTGAGAACAAGCCTGCAATCGGTATAGAGGTTAGCGACCGCGGCATCAACGGTTCTCTCCCCAAGATGGCTGAGTACTACGCTGGCGCGGAAACCCTGGTGGATCAGGCAAAGCGCGCTGCAGAGATTCCGGGTGTGGATTTCTTGACCATCACCCTGGACAGCGCAGATCCAAATGGGGATAACCGTTCCGTTGAGGATTGCGTTGCAGAATGTAAGGAAGTCTGCGATGCAGTGGATATTCCGGTTGCAATCCAGGGATGCAAGAACATCGAGAAGGACGAGCAGCTGTTCAACAAGCTGGCAGAGGCTCTGCAGGGCAAGAACGTTCTGCTGCTTTCTGCACGCGAGGAGAACTACAAGAGCATTGCCGCTGCTGCTGGACTGGCCTACGGCCAGAAGATGGGCGCCGAGTCGGCCGTCGACATCAACCTTGCAAAGCAGCTCAACGTTCTGGTGACCCAGCTTGGCGTTCAGCCCGAGAGCATGGTTATGAACCTCGGCTCCGCTGCAGCAGGATACGGATTCGAGTACGTTGCCTCCACCATGGACAGGGTGAAGTCGGCAGCTCTCGCGCAGAACGATTCGATGCTGCAGATGCCAGTTGTAACTCCGGTGTCCGACGATGCCTGGGGCGTCAAAGAGTCCATCGTCAGCGAGGATGACTTCCCGGAGTGGGGTCCGATGGAGGAGAGAGGAATCCAGATGGAGATCTCTACCGCCGCGGCATGCCTGGCATGCGGATCCGACGCCGTGATTCTCAGACACCCAGATTCGGTAGCCACGATTTCTGCGCTTATCGCAGGATTGATGTAGAGGAGACGGAGATATGGCACTAAAGGGACTGGATATTTTCAAGCTCACTCCCAAGAGCAACTGCAAGGAGTGCGGCTTCCCAACATGCATGGCCTTCTCTATGAAGGTGGCTCAGGGCGCTGTGGATATTGCCAAGTGTCCTCACATGTCCGACGATGCAAAGGCGCAGCTCTCCGAGGCAACCGCGCCTCCAATGAAGAGCCTCACCATCGGAACCGGAGACGCAGAGTACAAGCTTGGCGGAGAGACCGTTCTCTACCGTCACGAGAAGACTTTCGTCAGCCGCGACATCTTTGCTGTAACCGTCGATGCTGATAACTTCGACGAGAAGTGGGCAGAGGTTTCGAAGGTCGATTACGACCGTATTGGCGAGCGCATGTACGTCGAGCTTCTCGACCTCGAGTTCACCGGAGACGTTGATAAGTACGCCGAGCTTGCCGAGAAGGCAAAGGCAACTGGACGCGCAATCGTAATCGATACCACCGATAAAGATGCAGCCCGCAAGGCTCTCGAGGTTTGCGCAGACACCAAGCCACTGCTCAACGGCGCGAATGCCGACAACATGGACGACTTCGTGGCAATGGCCCAGGAGTTCAAGGTTCTGCTCGGAGTTCAGGGCACCGACCTCGATTCCATCTACGACAACGTGAAGGCTGTCGAGGGCAAGGGATTCAAGGACATCGTCATCGACCTTGGAACCGTCTCCGTGAAGAGCGCTTTTGAGAACGCTGTGCAGGTTCGCCGCGCAGCACTCAAGGGCGGCGATCGCACAATGGGATATCCTTCGATCGTAAACGTTGCCAAGCTCGCTCCGGGCGACCTCCATATGCAGCAGGCTCTGGCATCGCTGTTCACCGTCAAGTACGGTTCGATCGTGGTGCTCGAGAACCTAACCTATCCGATGGCTCTGCCGCTGTTCGGTCTGCGTCAGAACATCTACACCGACCCGCAGAAGCCAATGACCGTGGAGCCGGGTATCTACCCGATCAACGGCGCAGATGAGAACTCGATCTGCTGCACCACCGTCGACTTCGCCCTTACCTACTTCGTGGTTTCCGGCGAGCTGGAGCGCTCCGGAGTGCCCATCAACATGATCATCTCCGATGCAGGTGGATACTCGGTGCTCACCGCTTGGGCTGCCGGAAAGCTCTCGGCTGGTTCGATTTCCAAGTTCATCGCAGAGAACGGAATCGACGAGAAGATCAAGAATCACACTCTGATCATCCCCGGCAAGGTCGCAGTTCTCAAGGGCGAGCTGGAGCAGAAGCTCCCCGACTGGAAGATCGTGGTGGCTCCTAACGAGGCAACCGACCTTGTGAAGTTCTTGAAGGATTACTCCGCTGCAAACGCATAGTCTTTCAGGCGCGCTACTATTGGCAAGATCTCAGGGTCTTCCCTGGGTTTAGCATCTAGGGAAGACCCTAGGTTTACCAACATAGAAGGAAAGGAACAAGCATGGGCAAGTTTGTTGTGATCGGAGAGCGCATTCACTGCATCTCCCCAACAATCCGCAAGGCCATGGACGAGAAGGATCCAGAGCCTATCCTGCAGAGGGCCAAGGAAGAGCTGGATGCAGGCGCCACGTACCTCGACGTTAACATCGGACCTGCGGAGAGCAATGGAGAGGATCTTATGAAGTGGGCAGTGCAGCTCCTTCAGGAGAACTTCGACAACGTGCCGCTTTCTCTCGACACCGCCAACAAGAAGGCAATCGAGGCCGGCATCTCCGTTTACAACAGGTCGAAGGGCAAGCCAATCGTGAACTCCGCCGACGCAGGCGACCGCATCGAGAACGTCGACCTTGCTGCTGCAAACGACGCAATCGTCATCGCCCTCTGCTCCAAGGCTGGTGTGCCGTCCGACAACGATGAGCGCATGATGTACTGCCAGGAGCTTCTCGAGCGCGGCATGGAGCGCGGTATGGACCCCGAGGATATGTGGTTCGACCCGCTGTTCCTGGTTGTCAAGGGCATGCAGGACAAGCAGCTCGACATCCTCGACTTCATCGGCCAGCTCCGCGACATGGGATTCAACTCCACCGGTGGACTTTCCAATTGCTCCAATGGTATGCCGAAGGAGATCCGTCCGATCATGGACAGCGCAATGGTGGCAATGGCAATGCAGATGGGACTCACCTCTGCAATCGTGAACCCCAACGACAAGAGGCTCATGGAGACCATCAAGTCCTGCGATGTCATTAAGAACGAAACGCTGTATGCAGACAGCTATCTGCAGATTTAATTTGCAAACTGGTTTCAGTCTTGGGCAAATTGGACAGGAGATAACGAATGAGTGCTTTGACTGATCTTATCTATGGTGGATCCGATGCAGTGATCGGACTCACCGAAGGTGCCGTCAACGATGCAATCGCCAAGTATGGCGAGAACGAGCCGATTGCATTCCCCGACACCGCTTATTTCTTCCCCACAATCTATGCGGCTACCGGCGTCAAGGTTGAGAAGCTGGGCGACCTCCCCGCATGCGTGGGCGTCATGAAGAGCCTTGTAACCCACGAGGAGGATCTTGGACAGGCTCTCAACGCCGGCCTTGCAACCGCTGTTGGCGCAGAGATCATCGAGGGTCTTAAGTTCGTCGATGGCGCAAAGCCGTATGAGAACGAGGGCGGAATCGGATTCGTTCCCGATCCCGTGATTCGTTCCCTGGGCGTGCCGCTGGTAACCGGAGACATCCCCGGCGTGCCTGTGATCCTTGGCAAGAGCGAAGATGTCGACGGACTCGTTGCCGTTGTTAAGGACTATCAGTCCAAGGGTCTTCTCACCTTCCTCATCGGTGACTGCATCGATCAGCTTGCCGAGGCTGGCGTGAAGATGGGCCTTGACTACCGTATCGTTCCGCTGGGCCACGATGTAACCGCAGTCATCCATGTCGTCACCGTTGCCGTTCGTGCAGCTCTCATCTTC
>CADBOM010000103.1 GCA_902796325.1 uncultured Coriobacteriaceae bacterium | reverse complement strand
TTGGCCGAAGCGTTGGCTATCTCAGCAGACTGGCCATTCCCGCTTCCAGGTGTGCTGCCGTTTTGAGATGCTCCGCCAGAACCTCCCCCGTTTTCAACGCCACCGCCAGTGCCGGTGCCATTACCGGAGCCTCCTCCGCCTCCAGTGCCGTTTCCGCCTTCGCCTTGGTTCTCTGAAGAACGTACCGTTGTGAAGGTAAAGGAGTGCGCTGGCGCTCCATAAATGGTATCGCCGCGATACTTAACGCCCTCGTTGCAACCAACGGTATATGTGGTGCCAGGCTTAAGCTCTTCCCATTTAACGTAGATGTTGCGGCGCTCCGCATGGGTCTCGATCTTGGTAACGCTGATGCTCATGCTGTTGCCATTCGAATCTACGAGATAGAACTTCGTAACATTATGTATGCCGCTCACGTCGCTATCCCAAACCCATTCGTCCGTTACGTTCTTCTGAAACGTGAACACGGCCTCTCCGCTTGAATATGGAACATCCATCTGCCCATCTGAAATCGAGCAGCTTGCCAAGTCAAAGACCGTAGGATCGACGATGTATGAGTCTTGCCCATCTGCCAACGCCATACCTGGAGTCAAAGCCATCATGATACCCGGTGCAAACACAAAGCAGGCCAGCAGCAGGGCTATCCCCGCTGCCAGCCTGCCAAATCTTGCGATGTGTTCGAATGTCCCTTGCATGGGTCTATTGTCTCACACCTGCTACGCCAATTAGCAATTCGAGTTGATATACTGCTCGGTCTCGTCGTTTAGCGCGGCCGCTCCACCAAGTATGTAGCCTTGCGAGATCTTGTCCTTCATACCTGCTAGGTAGTCCACGTTCTGCGTGTACCCGTTGTCGACAAGCAGGAGCACCGAGTTGTTCTTTCCGCAAAGGGGCGCGCCTGCAAGGGCATCCGGGAAGTTGATGCTGGCGGCAAACGTCGCATTGGTCACGCCCATTCCATTATCAAGCTCGTACTGGGCAACAGCCTTCGAGGTGTCGTAGCGGGTATCACCGGAGAGACGGGTATAGGTGTACGCATCCGCTCCGAGAGAGCTCTGAAGCGAGCTGTAGTTCACCACGGCATCTCCGCCAACGACCACGATGTTCTTGATGTTGGCGTTTGCCTTGATTGCGTCGATCTCGCCCTGCGAGAGGTAACCGTCGTGCGCCAGGAGAATCGGCGAGGCCTTAGCATAGGACATCGGCCCCACGGAAAGGGCATCCGGGAAGTTATCGCCAGATGCGATGATCACCGTATCGAAGTTCGCACCGGTCGTAGTGCTTGCAGATAGCAGTGTGTTGTATGCATCGAGGCTGGTTTCCACCCTTGTAGCTCCATATACTCTGGTGACTTTGATTCCGCCATTCAGGGCCTCGATTGCACTGACTGTGTCGTTTGTAACCGCGGCCTCTCCACCCATCACGCAGACGGTCTTAACGCCAAGCCGCTCAAGCTCGATTTGTGCCTGGCTCGAAAGCGTCTTGCCCTCGGTGATAATCACGGGGCAGTTGTAATATCCGGCAAGGGCGTTGGCAGACAGCGAATCCGGGAAGTTTTCTCCGGACGACACGATTGCCACCTCTGAGCTGGTGAATCCCTTCTGCACGATCTGAGCCATGGTGTCATAGCGCAGCTGGCCGAACAGGCGCTGCCACTTCTGACCGGTGTTGGCAATCTTGAATGTCCTGTCTACGGAACCAGTGTAGGCACCTGTGCCGGAGATGGTTGCCGTTGCAGTTCCCACGTTCACGTTATCCGCATAGGACAGCGTGTAGTCGGTCCCAGCAGTGAGCTGCTCAACAGTACCAGCCGTGGTATCAACTGCCTTGGTAGCAGTGTTGTACAGCTTGATATCGGGAGTTGTGTACGAAACCGTTACCGAAGGCTCTATCGCAGAGCCCGTGTAGGACTGATCCGATATTTCGGAAATATCCATATCTGCTATGTCCGGAGCCGCTGCGGTGAACGTCCAGTGAACCGGAGTCTGCAACGCTGCCGAAGTGTTGTGCCCGGTAAGGTTGCCAGAAGCCACAAGGGTGTAGCTCTGCCCCGGAGTCAGGGTGTTGGGTGCAACAGCCAAGGTGATGGTGTTGCCGGTCGTAAGGTTAATCCAGCTCAGAAGACCGTTGTCGAATGTAGCCACCGTGTTGCCAGAGGCATCTTCGAGCGAAAGGTTGTTCTGCAGATAGTTTGCCTTCCATCCGTCGTAGTCCCAGCGCGAGACATCCCAATTCGATCCAGGACCGGCCAGCGCAAGCGTGATGTATGGATGAGCCGCATCTATTGGCTCTTCAACATAATCCTGAATGTAGCTCAGAGTCTCATCGTAGTTGAGATTGCTCACCGTGGCTTTCGAACTGGTACTCTCAATGGCGTCCTTGCCAAAGCCTATGAGCGAAATCGTAGATCCATTACCCTGGTAAGCAGCCCTTCCGCCTGCGCTTGCAATCTGCGCAGGCTCGGTAGAGGCATCGCTTGCAAACCCAGTTGCATTTATATCGAACTGGAATACATCTGCACCAGTGCTATCCCTGAGCACAACCGAAGTGGTTCCGTTGGCCTTTGCCGTTATGCCAGCCCAATCGGTGCCAGAGGTGCTTGGATGCGAGGCCACGTTCGTGTTCGTGAGGTAGCCGGTGTAAGAGTTGGTTACATCCTCTCCATTGGCGAAAACCTTCACAGTGACTTCCGGGCTATCAGCGGTCACGTTTGCAGTGCCACCATTGGCCACGATCATTCCGTTTACCGTGACGCCGTCGTCGATGGGCCAGAAGGCTACATTAGAGCTCGTTGCCTCATTTTGAACCGTTGTAGCAGCTGAATACCCATATAGCGTGGTCATCGCGGTGTCGCCCGAGAACACATCGTTACCCCACGTTGGTGACGCTGCACTCGTTCCAAGGCACTTAGTCCATTCCAAGCTGGTTATGTTCGAGAATGCCCAATCCCCTATGCTGGTAACCGTATCTGGTACCGTTATCGACTTTACGTGTTGTGCGCCGGCGAACGCATTGGCGTCAATCGCCGTGACAGGATACACGGTTCCCGTGGAGTCCGTATAGGTCTTGGGAATCACCACGTCGAAGTCTTCATCGGCGAGAACCGTAATACCCGAAACCCGAACGGTTCCGTTATCGCTCGTGGTGTAGTTGATCACATACTTTGGCACAGAAGCCACGGTGAACTTGAAATCAACATTGCGTCCTAGCTTGGACTTGCCGTTGTTGCTGCCTATGTCCTTGCCAAACCTCAGGGTGTAGGTGCCGTCGCTCAGTGTTCCAGGGTCAACGCCGAACACGAATGCGTTGATGGATTGTCCCGACGTCTTGCTCATATCGCCATCGAATACGATCTTGTAGAGCTTTAGGGCTCCGGAACCGTTATTGTAGTCTGCCACGGTGTTGCCATCGGCATCTAGAATGCTCACATATGGCATGGTGTATGAAACCTGATAGCTTCCGTCGCCGCCATTTGCATTAGCTCCGCGCGTGATATTGAAGGCAAATTTAATTGTGGAATCCGGATCGAACGAACCAGTGATCTCATTTGAGTAGTGGGTGCCATCGTTACCGTAGTACACAACATTCGATAGCGTCTTCACCGTTGGAAGCGCATCTGGATCAAGCAGACGCATCGTCTGATCGTCACCCTCAACTCCAGGATACGCTTGCGGATCGTCGGTGGTTCCCCCGGTTTTGGCATATTTTGCATAGAAGGTAACTCCGTCGGCAATAGACTGCCATCCAGAAGACGGGTGCCCAAGCTCGCTATCCGTGCACCAGATATTGAAGGTGTAGCCCTCTTTAGCCAGCGCGGTTGACAGCTCGTTAGCTGCAAATTGAGTTCCGGTTGGGAACAAGCCGCCATTAACCACTGCCAATGCAGTGTTTACAGCGGTCACGTTATCTGTGGTTACCAAAGCAGCCACGGTGGCATTTGGAACGTAGATCGTAGATCCAGCAGCTTCATCCGAGAAAGCTCCAGCACCAACGGATGTTAGCGAGGTATCGGTACTTAGATCCACAGCCACTAGAGAATCCCCGTCAAACGCTCCCTCTCCAATGGTTCTGACGGTTGAAGGAATGGTCACGCTCGTAAAGTCTGCATTGGTGAGTCCCGCGAATCCGTTTG
>CADBOM010000102.1 GCA_902796325.1 uncultured Coriobacteriaceae bacterium | reverse complement strand
TTGTAGCCGCGTTGTCGGCGTAAATCATGCTCGGCTACAGCCCCTTCCGTGTAGAATCCGACGTTTCGAGCACATCCGGCACCTTGGCCGCATCCGGTGCGTTGGCCCCACCCGATGCTTCGAGCTCAACAGGTGCATCGAACCCACCCGGCGCCTCGAGACCAATGACCTCCCCGCACTCGCGGGCAAGGTACTTCCCGGTAACGCTGCTGGGATTCTGAGCCACTTGCGCGGGAGTTCCGGTTGCAACCACGCGCCCTCCGGCCTCTCCGCCGCCGGGACCCATGTCTATCACGTAATCGGAGTTGGCAATCATATCCAGATCGTGCTCGATAACCACGACCGTTGCACCCGCATCCACCAGCTGCTGCAAAACCTTGAGCAGCACCTCCACATCGAGGGGATGCAGGCCAATCGTTGGCTCGTCGAACACGAACAGCGAGTTATTCTGCTTCTTGCCCATCTCGAGCGAAAGCTTAAGCCTCTGCGCCTCGCCACCGGAAAGCGCAGGCGTGGCCTCGCCCAAGGTGAGATACCCAAGCCCAAGGTCGTTTAGCGTGGCCAGCTTGCGAACAACACGCTTTATTGGCGCGCTCTGTTCAAAATGCTCTACATGTGCAAGGGCTTGCCTAACGGTTAGCGACAGTAAATCGGGCAGCGTTATCGCATACTCTCCCTCGCCAAGCTCTATCGTATAGGCCTCCTGCGCATAGCGTCTGCCATTGCAGTCCGGGCACACTATGTCCACATCGGGCAAGAACTGCACGTCCAGCGATATCTGCCCCGTTCCATCGCAGGTTGGGCACCTCAGGTTTCCGGTGTTGTAGGAGAAGGCGCCAACCTTGTAGCCTCCCGCTTTGGCAGCAGGAGTCGATGCATATGCCTTGCGAAGGTCGTCCAAAACGCCCGAATAGGTGGCAACGGTCGACCTCACGTTAATTCCTATTGGAGATGCGTCGATGAGGTCGCAACGTGTGATACCGCAGGGATCAAGGGATGTAACGTGCTCCGGAAGCTTCTGATCGGCGAATATCGCGTTCATCCCAGGTATTAAGCTCTCGAGCACGAGCGTTGTCTTTCCAGATCCCGAGACTCCCGTTACCGCGGTTAGCCTGCCAACCGGGAAGTCCACCTGCAGTGGCTTCACCGTGTGGATGCTGTTGGTTTCCAGATGAATGCACCCGCGGTCGAATATCTGCTCTTCTGTGGTTCGCTCACGAGAGAACACCGATCGGCTGCGGTCTATGAACCCGCCAACTCGCGTTTTGGGCGAGTTGCACACATCTTCCACGGTGCCCTGGGCAATGATCTTTCCGCCTTCGTCTCCCGAGCCGGGGCCAATCTCTATAAGCCAGTCGCTCTCTCGCAAAACCCTCACGTCGTGGTCAACCACAACCACTGAGTTTCCGTCGTCAAGCAGCCCATCGAAAACCGACAGAAGCCCGTCCACATTCGACGGATGCAAGCCAATCGACGGCTCGTCCATCACATACAGCACGCCTGTGGTGCGATTGCGAACGGCACGGGAGAGCTGCACGCGCTGCCTTTCCCCCGTTGAGAGCGTTGAGGTTGCCCTGTCCAGCGACAAATAGCCCAAGCCCAGCTGCTGCAGTCTCTTCGCGGGTTCGTCAAGCTCATCGATTATGGTTTTTGCCAAGGCCCCCACTGCCTCGGGGTCATCGGCAACCTGAGCAACCTTCTCGGGCACCTCGGAAACCCAATCCATGAGCTCGTCGAGGGTGAGCGCGCAAACCTCCGGCAACGTTTTGCCATCGATGGTTGCGGACCTAGCGCGCAAATTAAGCCGCGTGCCCCCGCATTCCGGGCACGGTCTGGTGATCAAAAACTTGTCCAGACGCGCCAAGGCCTTCTCGTCCTTGGCCTTGGATAGCGCGTTCTCCACCGTATACACTGCGTTGTAGTAGGTAAAGTCCAGCTCTGCGAAGCTGTCGCCCTTCTTCGACTGATGGAGAATGTGCTTCTTCACTGCTGGTCCATGGAACACGATGTCGCGTTCCTCCGGGGTGAGCTCGCAAAATGGAACGTCGAGCCTCACTCCCATGGCCCCGCAGACATCTTTCATGAGATCCCACATGAGGGATCCCCAGGGAAGCACCGCACCCTCGTTGATCGACTTGGATTCATCCGGCACAAGCGCCGCCTCGTTAACCTCGCGCACTTCACCAATGCCAGTGCAATGAGGGCAAGCGCCGTCTGAGTTAAAGGCCATTTCCTCTGCCCCAGGGGCCATGAACCTGGCGCCGCATTCGGGACATGTGATTTCCTGCTCCAACGCCACCATCATAGTGGGCGGAACGTGGTGTCCATTTGGACAGATATGACTTCCAACGCGCGAGAACAGAAGTCTCAAGACGTTGAGAAGCTCGGTTGAAGTGCCGAATGTGGAGCGAACTCCCCCAACGCCCGGACGCTGCCTTAGCGCAAGTGCGGCGGGAACATGCTCGACGCTGTCCACCGAGGCTCGAGCGGATTGCGAGATCCTGCGCCTGGTGTATGTGGATAGAGCGTCGAGATACCTGCGCGACCCTTCGGAATAGAGCACACCCAGGGCAAGCGAGGATTTGCCGGAGCCAGAAACCCCGGCAATCCCCACCATCTTGTTAAGCGGAATCGATATATCGACGTTCTTGAGGTTGTGAACGCGAGCTCCGCGCACCTCCATGTGCGTTGGCGGCTCGCGGCGCAATTCGCGCTTGGGTTGTCTAGGCATTCAGCAAAAACGCCTCGTAGCCCTTGCGAGCCTCGTAGATATCGGCCTTGCTGGTAACCTCCCACGGGGCGTGCATCGACAGTACCGAGACTCCGCTGTCGATAACATCCATGTCGTAACGGGCCGGGATGTATGCGATGGTTCCTCCGCCACCGCCATCGACCTTGCCAAGCTCTGCGGTTTGGAAGGCAACGCCGGCGTCGTCCATAACCTTTCTCACCTGCGCCACGTACTCTGCCGACGCATCGTTGCTGCCGCTCTTGCCGCGTGCTCCGGTGTACTTGTTAAACACCAGTCCACGTCCCAGATATGCAGCGTTCTTGCCCTCGAACACCCCGGCATAGCTCGGGTCGAGCCCTGCGGAAACATCGGAGGACAGCATCTTGGAATTCTTCAGAGCCCTGCGCAGGTTGAGCATGCCGCCCTCGCCCACAAGCTCCATAATCTCGGCAATTGAGTTCTCGAAGAAACGCGATTGCATTCCGGTTGCGCCCACGCTTCCAATCTCTTCCTTGTCCACGAGAATCGTAACGGCAGTCCTGGCGGGGTTCTCAACCGCCAGCTGCGCAACCAGGCTGGTGTAGGCGCACACCTTGTCGTCCTGGCCATAGCCCATCACCATGCTGCGGTCGAATCCAAGATCACGCGCACGGCCTGCCGGCATAACCTCAAGCTCGGCGGAGAGGAAGTCCTCCTCGTCGATTCCATACTTCTCGGCCAGAAGCTTCAACGCCATAGCTTTTACCGGCTCTTTCTTGACACATTTCTCCCAAGCAAGCTTACCGTCGTCGGAATTCTCATCTTCCGCATCATCGGCATCGGGTTCCGCCTCTTCGTCGCCCTTGCCCTCGATCTTTAGCGGACGGCCGCCAATCAGCACGTCCAGGGCCTCGCCTTCGATAACCTCGGTTGCCTTTTTCTGCATCTGGGTTGCACCAAGGTGCGGCAGGAGGTCGGTAACGCAGAAAACCGGGTCGGCCGGACCCTCGCCCACGTTAACCTTCACAACGGTGCCGTCGGTCTTGGCCACCACTCCGTGTATTGCAAGCGGTAGGGTTACCCATTGGTACTTCTTGATTCCGCCGTAATAGTGGGTGTCGAGATATGCCAGGTCGGTGTTCTCGTAAAGCGGGTTTTGCTTGATGTCCAAACGAGGAGAGTCTATATGAGCACCCAGGATGTTCATTCCGTCAACCATTGGCTCAGTGCCGATGTTCACAAGCAGCACGGTCTTGCCATGCGTGTGAGCCCATACCTTGTCACCGGGAACCAGCTTGGTGCCGTTTTTAACAGCTTCCTCCAGAGGCTTGTATCCCGCTTTCTCTGCAAGCTCTATCGATGCCGAGGTGAATTCCCTCTCGGTCTTGTTGTTCGAGATAAAGTCGATGTAGCTATCGCCCAAGGCCATGAGCTCTTCGACTTCGGAATCCGTGTAGTCCTTCCAAGCGTTCTTGCGCTCCATCGGGTCCTCCTAGCTTTTGTTGTTTCGCGCTGTCACGGAGGTTCTCCGCTACCGGCGCGAAGGTCTTTGCATGTTTTGCGGAAACCTCATCCTCGAATGTGGCACGGCACTCGCCATCCTGCACATCGCGCAGCGCACATGATAGGCTGTCCCCGCATTACATGCGTCTATTTCCTACTAAAAGACTATCACTCGTATATAACCAGGAAGCATTATTTCGGCCTTGAGCGTGTCGAACGCAAGCATGTGGGTTCAATAATGACGGTCTGCACAGCCGGCATGCCGCACAGACGGAATGCCGC
>CADBOM010000101.1 GCA_902796325.1 uncultured Coriobacteriaceae bacterium | reverse complement strand
TCGTCCAGCTTCAGTGCACTCCTCGTTGCCGAGACCATGGGAGTGAAGGCCGGCCTTGGCTGGCTCATCAGCTGGGCAAGCAGCTGGGCGGATTACGGATTGGTGTTCGCCATCGTGGGGATATTCATCCTGCTGTTCTTCCTGCTCATTACCGGGCTGTTCGCAATTCGTGACCGCATCATGAGATGGCAGGAGGGCGTTGTCAAATGGTAGGGATGTTCTCCAAGTTCTCGAAGTCAGCCAGCGTGAAGTCGGTAACGGGCGCCAAGGCCGCGAGCGCGAAGCCGGTAGCGGGCACCAAGGCCACAAGCGCGAAGTCGACGGGCGCGGGCAAGTCCGCACGGACGTCAGGCACGGGCAGGTCTGCGCAGGTAACGGCGCCGATTGCGTCGGAGCACGAGAATCCAACGCTTTCGGTGCGCAATGTCTCGCGTGTGTTCAAGAACAAGACCGGACGCGAGGTGCGTGCGCTCGACAACGCATCGCTCGAGATGAAGGGCGGCGAGGTAGTTGCCATCGTGGGTCCGAGCGGATGCGGCAAGTCCACGCTCCTGCGCATGGTTGCCGGGCTGGATTTCCCCGACGAGGGCACGCTCGAATACTGCGGCGAGCCGATCAAGGGGCCCCATTACGACCGCGGCCTGGTGTTCCAGGATGCGGCGCTCTGCGACTGGCTCACGGTGTCCGAGAACATCGCCTTCGGGCTCAAGGCCCGCAAGGTCTACAAGGGCAACGAGCACAAGGTCACCGAGCTCATCGAGCGGATGGGACTCGAGGGGTTCGAGGACAGCTACCCGTACCAGATAAGCGGAGGCATGGCCAGCCGCACGGCTCTCGCCAGGACGTTCATCCAGAATCCGGGCCTCGTACTCCTGGACGAGCCGCTCTCGGCATTGGATGCGTTCACCCGCGCCAACATCCAGGACCAGATAGTTCAAATGCACCTTTCCACAAATGCGATGTTCCTGCTGGTTACGCACGACATCGAGGAGGCCGTGTATCTAAGCGACCGCATCGTGGTGATGTCTGCCCGCCCGGGCCACATCATCGGCGAGGTGAAAATCGACCTGCCACACCCAAGGGACAGGGTGTCTGAGGAGTTCGTTGCAAAGCGCAGGGAGGTGATGGAGTACTTCGAGGCGCCAAGGGCACTCTAGGCGCCAAAAATTTGGGGATTACATGGAAGGTGCCAGGGAGACGCGCTAAAAGCTTGGAGGCTTGGTTTAAAGTGGGCGCGCCCCTCTGGCGGTAGCGGAGCGAGAAATCGCCCCACATTGCAATTATGAAGGGAGATATTTACATGGAGACAAAAATGCATCGTTTTTCTGCGAAAGCGGTGTTCAGCGTTGTTCTGGCGGCTATGCTCGCGGTGAGCATGTTGGCCCTTACCGGCTGCAGCGGCAGCGGTGATACGCAGTACTCGGAGGACCAGATCGTGAAGGTTGACGTTGGGTACTGGGGAGGCACCTGCGAGGCTCCGCTCTACGTGGCCTACGAGAAGGGCTTCTTCCAGAAGTACGGCATCGACGCCAACATGGTGAAGATCACCTCCGGCTCCTCCCAGTTCCTGGCCGATGCCGGTGATGGCGCTGCTATCTTCGAGGCAACCCCCAACTTCCTGCCGGCAATTGCCAACGGCCTGGACGTGAAGTACATCAGCGAGGTCCACACCGGCTGCATCCAGGCATGCGCCACCGCAGCCAGCGGAGTTACCTCTGTGAAGGATCTCGAGGGCAAGACCGTGGGAACCTTCACCGCCAACGACATGGGCCAGATCTTCCTGTCCAAGGCAATGATCAATGCCGGCGCCGACCCCTCCACCGTTACCTGGGTGGCAGAGGGCAACATCGGCACCATGATGAAGGCCGCTGCCAATGGCGAAATCGTTGCATTCTGCAACTTCGACCCGTACGTTGAGGTTTGCACCCAGTACTTCGATGGCCAGTACGTCGAGATCTTCGACAACGCCACCGACCCTAACTTCAAGGACATGACCTGCTGCTTCCTAGCTGGCAACAACACCGTCTACAGCGATCCCGATGTTGCCAAGCGCGTTGCAAGCGCTGTGAACGATGCATGCGCTTGGATCGACGAGAACCCCGACGAGGCTGCTGACATCATCTCCGGCAACAACGACAGCGGAACCACTTACTGCACCCCCAGTGCGGCTCTGCTCTCCGCTTTCGGCGTTGACGAGTCCAAGGCAAACGACTCCAACCTGCACAAAGACCTTATCGAGAACTACACCTGGGGCAATGTTTCCGAGGAGCACTTCAAGAACTCCCTGAAGGG
>CADBOM010000100.1 GCA_902796325.1 uncultured Coriobacteriaceae bacterium | reverse complement strand
GAAGCGCACGTAGTTGCCCGAACCATCTCCTAAGCTCGAGTATGTTCCGAAGTTAGAAATTCCGTCTCCGAAGCTATACGTACGCTCGATCCCGAACACGAAATCCCCATTCATGTATATGGCATCGCTGGCCTGCATGGAGCTTGGAAGCATCTGCTCTGATATCACGCTGCCGTCAGATGCCTGGATAGCCGTTAGCTGATACCGGGTGCTACGGGTGTTGGCCCTGGGCACTATGGTTACGATGCCGTCCGACTGCTGCGGATTCGTGATCATCCTTCCCGGCGACGTGTACACAACGGCGGGGCTGTAATCTCCAACGGAGGCGGCCTTTAGGAGAGAGTCGCTTTCAGAAGCCGATCCATCCGGGTTGGGCATGTACGTCCAGAAAGCCTTGTCGCCGCTCACGCACAGCATGGGCGGGTCAAATTCGGAATCGCCCTCGTCCATGAGAACGGGCTGGCCAATCTCTGCGGCAGACCTGACGCTTGCCAGGTAGAGCCTCCAATCGTCCGTGTAGAGATTGCACTCCACCCACACGATTATCTGATCGTTGGCCCGGGCATCGTAAATCTGATACCCCTCAGCTTTCGAAACGGCCTGCTTGAGAATCGAGTTGAACGAGCCCGACGTCATACTCAGAAAACCTATTTGCGACAGGATATCGTACTGGTCTCCCGGATAGATGAACACGGCGAGGTCGTCGCAATCCATATTGCCTACCGCGCCCATCGGAAGATCGTACTGGGCGGTCTGGGCAATGCACGACCACGTATCGAGTTCCGCGAAATCCGACGACTCCACCACCTGGCTGCTGGAAACCTCAAGCTCGGTAGGCTGTATGGAATCCGATTGCTGCGAACCGGAAGAGCACCCGCTCAAGATGGCAGTTGCCCCCATCAGGGCAAGGGTAACCCCGGCACCTCCTATAAGGAACTGCCTGCGGCTTACCTCGAATCTCTCGTTATTGGGCTGTTCCGGAGTTTCCGGCATACTACCTTGGCTTTCATTTCCGACGTATCTGCATTGCTTAGCAAGTTCGACGGCACACCGTCTCGCAAGCTCAACAGCGCACCGCACGAATAGTGCACCACACGTGCTGTATTGCTAATTTAGCTATGCTCCAAATCATTGTATCTGCTTCACACGTCGCTGTAGAACCGCATCGGGCCGGACGCTAAGGTTGATTCGGCGCAATTCAAGATTCTGGTTGTCGCAACCCGAATTCATCCTTGATGCAACCTAAGCACCGTCTGGCGAGACAAAAATTCTGACCTCAGCTAAAAATCCAGCTCGGTACAGCACGGGATTTTGACCTTGGCTCAAAATCAAACCCTACCGCGGCTCCAATAATTTCATGCAATTTGCTTCCTTGAGAACTTATTGAAGACCGCAGACATTGAATTTTTAAAAATTGTAACGTGTTTTACATTCATGGATAATTTTCGCCAACTTTGTGGTAGCGTTGACTCAAGATAAACCTGAGGCTCCGCGTTAAGGCCTAGAGAACGTAAGGAGCCTATAGCAAGCAAATGTCGGTCCAGTTCTAGGGAGGCAGTCATGGCTTCGAAGATAATAACCATCAGCAGACAGTATGGCAGCGGCGGAAGAGAGGTCGGAGAAAAGCTAGCTGAGAAGCTGAACTACGCTTATTACGACAAGGAAGTCATTCGCCGTGCAGTTGAGGAGAGCGATATCAGCGAGGAGTTCTTCGAGAACTCTGGCGAGAGCGCCGGCAAGATGTTCTCCTATTTCTTGACTTTCGCAAACGGTGGAGGCGGCACAGCTGGCGAGGATACGCTCCCATTGCCCGATAGGATTTTCCTCATCCAGTCCAAGGTAATCAAGAAGCTGGCATCCGAAGGTCCTTGCGTAATCATCGGACGTTCCGCCGATTATGTTCTCAGGGACTATCCGGATGTTCTCAAAGTCCTGATCTACGCCGATAACGATTCGCGAGTTCACCGCGTCATGAAGAGGAACAACCTCACGGAGAAGGGCGCGCTGGCACGCATTAAGAAGATTGATAAGGGACGCGCCCTCTATTACGAGCAGTTCACCGGCAACAAGTGGTGCGATGCGTTGTCGCATGACATTGCGATTTCCACCAGCAAGTTCTCGATTAACGAGACCGTGGACATTCTGGCAGAGATTGCAAAGACACACTCGTAAGCCACTGTTAGAAACTGACTCGAATTTGGCAATGGCCTAAATCACGGCATCAAGCTGTGGCGCGCATTCGCTGCCCTATCGAGATGATGCCAAATCGAGTTCTCTTGTTTGCTTACTAATTGAAATGAAAGGCCCGGCGGTTCGGATGAACTGCCGGGCCTTTTGTTGTTCTGCCGTTCTACGTTTTATCGGATTGCCAACCCGCAAGCGGGCGTCCAACTGCAAATTAGCTGCAAGCTCGATTGGCTGCAGGCTCGAATCAAACAATCCAATGTTCAAGTTCGACCCGGCCTAGCCAAGCCAAACCTAGCCAAGCCAAACCTAGCCCGGCCCTCTTCAGAAGATCTAGAACTCCAACTCGTCGAGCTTATCGAAAATCTGATCTACCCGTCCGAGGAACTCTCTAGGATCGAAAATCTTGTCCAGCTCATCCTTGGTGAGGTTTGCCTCGGGATCTGCCTCGAGGTTCTCCCTGAACGTTGGACCCTGCACTGCATTCTGGATGTCTTCCCAAACCTTCATGGCGTTGCGCTGCACGATAACG
>CADBOM010000099.1 GCA_902796325.1 uncultured Coriobacteriaceae bacterium | reverse complement strand
GGAACGCCGCCTTGCGAATGAAATCCACAGCGAGGGCGGGAGCAAGCTTCACGCTAAGGGCAAACCACAAGCTAGAGGCTAACTTCGAACTAGCGGCAAACCACACGATAGGAGCAAATCCCACAAAAGGAGCAACCCCCGCTATTCACCGCTGCCAATCGACCATGTTCCGCTGCATATGCCGGCAACCCACAACTGCATGCAAAGCTCAGGGTTAGAGCCTGTCTTCATCATGCATTCACAATCTGCAGATTTGTCCAATATCTCTATTAGCTCGGACTCTCTGAAGTTCGAGGCAAACCGGGAATAATTCTTGTACTTCCAATCCGGACCTCCAAGAAGAGCTCCGAGAGGTTGCGGAGAAGGGCGCTTCGAGTTTGCCTTAACCCGCAGCAGCTCCCTCATTCGCCTCACGCATAAAGTCATGATTCCATACGGAGACTGGTCTGGCATCTGCACCAACATCGCAAGAGCCTTCGAGGCGTTGCGCTCGCATAGCGCATCTGCAAATTCCCACGGTTTTGGCGCATTCGTGCGGGCAACCAGATTGTCTACGTCTTCTTGGGTAATGCGGTCCCTTCCCTGAGCCGCAAGGTAATCTGCAAGCTTGTTTACCTCGGTATCAATCGCAACGGTTGAGTTTCCAACAAGGTCGATCAACCTTCTAGACGCATTAGGGTCTATCGAGATGTGCCTGGTGGCAGACATCTTCTCGACAAACGCCACGACATCTCTTTCTTTTTTCTTGGGCTCGCAATCAACTAAGCATTTGGGGTATTTCTTGGTCGCCGTTTTGTAGATCCTGTTATTCTTGGCAAGCTTGTCACCAGTCAAAATCAGAACGGTGCTCTCCATAGGCTCTTCGATGTAATCGCAGATTGAGTCGATTACCGGCTTTTTCGCATGGTCGATATCGTTTACCACAACAAGGCGCATCTCCGCCAAGAACGGAACCGTGTTGCAAGCCGACGCTATCGCATCGGGAGGTTCGACCTCGCCAGCAGAGAAATTGCTCTGGTTTAGCGTTAGGTCCCCGCCTGCACCAACTCGCTCCTGCATTCTCTTCAGAAGCGCTTTTCTTTTGAGTTTGTCCTCCCCGATGAACAGATACACCGGAAGGAGCTTTGCCGCCTTGGCCATGCAACCTCCCCTCAACAGCATTCCAGCCGATCTAACCTTTACCAAAATGCACATTCATGGGCCTCGAGGCCTATGAAACCTGCAGCCCTTCCCGTGAATCAGATGTTATCACAGGCCACATCCATACTTGCTCCGTCGAAGGTTACCGTGATGTCTCCGTTCTCGTCGGTCCGTAGAACCTTTATTCCATGGTTCTCCAGAGCATCTATCGTATTCTGCTTCGGATGGCCATACCTGTTGTCTGCACCTACGCTGATAAGCGCAACCTCGGGCTTGAAAACGTCTAGCACCTCATCATCTACCGCTATTGCGCTTCCATGATGTCCAACCTTCAAAACGTCAATATCCCGGGAATTTCCATCCTCTGCTATATCCTTTAGCTGTTCCTTCTCGGCATCTCCCGTAAGAAGGACTTTGAATTCGCAAACTCCATCATTATCGGCATCGTAATTCACATACATGCATATCGAAGTTGCATTATCACTTTCTGTGATTTCGCCATCGGGCCACACCACGGAAAGATTCACCTTGTCCGATAGGCTTATTGCATCCCCAGCCACAACTTCAACAACATTGTCCTCTTCACCAACTAGCGCGCATGCGGTTCCGGCAACGTCAGCTGCCTGCTCGTCGTTTTGCGCGAGGGCAAGCGAGCCTTTGGCCACGACAACGCTGTCAACGTCTACCATGGAGTTCATCGCACCCAGGGCTCCGCAATGGTCGGCATCGAAATGGGTGAGCACTACAGCATCGAGATGATACACATGGTTCCTGCCAAGTGCCGCTCTAAGCGAAGAGTCGTATTGCCCGGTATCGACAAGAATCTGCCTGCCTCCGCTTCTAACCAAAATCGCGTCACCTTGGCCAACATCCATGACCACCACCTGGTCCCTCATGTCGGGTCCGATGAGCAACGCCGCGCCCAGCAAGGCTGACGCAAGACCAGCCAAAATCTTTCGTATTCTTCCAATGCTCGGGCAAGGCCAGAATATCCATAGCGCCACAGCGCATGCAATCGTTACGAGTGCAGCCAGAAGCCCATCTTCATACACTGGAAGCGCCACGAACGGAATATGTGAGATTGCCAACACGAACTCCGCGAGGATATCCCCCATCTTGCAGAGAACGTATATCATCACCGACCCAACAGGCTCTATCAGCACCAGCATCACGAGAGACGTCAGGCCAGCGCCAAGAAAGAACGCTATGGGCGGAGACACGAGAACATTGCTGACCGGACTTATGACCGAAACCATCGAGAACAACGGCACCGATACCGGCATCGTGGCAGCTTGCGCCGTTGCGGTCATCGCAATAGGCTGCGCAATCGACCTTGCTCTTCTAGGAACCAAAGCCTCTATCCAATATGTGACGAGCGGCAGGAATATGCATAGACCCCCGACTCCAAGTACGGATAGAGCGAAGCCTGTGGAAAATGCATTCGAAGGGTCTAGCGCAAGCATAATTGCCACTGCGATCACCAAACTTGATAGAGAGCTGCTCCGCCTGCCAGCCGACCACGATAGGCTTGATGCAACCGCCATGATGCACGATCTGAATGCCGATGCCTGCAAGCCGGTAAAAACCAGGTAGATGCAAGCCGAAGCCGACGTAAGGGCAACCAGCAACCATCTGGGCAACTTCATCCTCCGCAGCACCCAAGTAGTGAGCGCCGCCATAACACTGAGGTGGCTTCCAGACACTGCTATCAGATGCGCAAGGCCAGTCAACTTGAAGGCCTCATCGACATCGGTCCCATCCAACGCAGACCTGTTACCAAGCGTGATTCCCCGCATCAGCGCCGAGCCATCGCCCCCAACGGAGGATATCGATTCATCGCATCGGTTTCTCAGCGGACCCAAAAGCCCTTGTGCAGACGAAGCCCATCCAACTTCGTAAATCGAATACGGATTGAAAGACCCAGCCACTAGCTGTCTATGCTGATACTGCAACCTCTGTTTGTTCCCCAATTTCGTAAATTTACCCTTGGCCTTAAACGATGACCCTAGGGGCAACACCTCGCTTTCCGAATCCCATATAACCTTGACCCTAGCTTTAACGGGACTTCCATCTTGCGTCTCCAGTTCTGCTATGGAGTAGATGCTGGTAGATGTCCTCATTGGATCCGACAACACGGAGAGCTGATACGGGCCATGTGCACCCGAAAGCATTTCAGCGCTTGAATGGAAAGATCCCCAGCAAAGGCTCCCAACAAGCACGCCTAAACAACAGGCAACCATCATGGCTATCGGAACGCTGTATGAAAAGCCCTTTCTCTTCAGAAATATCAACGCTAACGCAGAGGCAACGGCAAGAACCATGAGAAAAACCGCTGTGAGCAACACCGCGTTCCCGATATATGAGTTGGCCGCTGAACCTGTCGCCCAGCCTGCACTTGCCGAAGCAATAAACGAGCGCATCGAGCATCCAATGTCGTAAAGAGCCCCGCTGCCCGCATAGAATTCCCAATAAACCTCCTCTTCAAAGCACAGGGATGCCCAGAAAATAGC
>CADBOM010000098.1 GCA_902796325.1 uncultured Coriobacteriaceae bacterium | reverse complement strand
TGGCATTGAGTATAAGTTAGATATGCCGAACTTAGACATGGCTAACAAAAGACCATCTCGAGTTCAGCATTGAGTTTCATAAGCTCAGAGCGCGATTCCATGGACCCAAAACGTGAGAATCGGCTCAACCTTCTCCTCTCCTCTTTCCTAAAGACTGAGGCCCGGTTCATCCCCCGGGCCTCAGTCTTTATATGGGAGGATTTTTATTTTCCGGAGGCCCGATAGGGGACTACCCAGATGACTACTCAAGCTGGCACTCAAGTGGGCGCTCAAAAGGATCACGCAAAAGGGTCCCAAAAAGTTAGCTTTATCTAAAAAATTTTGCTGCAAACCCTTGACAGCCCATATTGGCTGATATAAGTTACCAATAGCTAACTTAGACATGGCTAACAAATTGAATCGAAGATTTCAATTTGGGTTTCGCAAGACTTCGTAGCTGGCATCGAGAGGCAGGCAGGGAACCACATGTGCAGCGAGCAGTACTCCAGGTCATTCGATCGCAAAGTCGTTTACTATTGCGCGCCCACTCTTTGCAACATCAAGCCCGGATGCCTGTTCACCTGCTGCGACCTCAAGAGGATGTACTACGACAAGCCCGTGAGCAGCGTTAGCACGTCGGAGCGCTGGGCAAACCTCGAGGAAGCAAGGCAGATCTGTGCTGCAAAGCTCGAAGGCCAGGGCGTGAGGGTCGAGCAAGTGGCATCCACCTGCAACGGCCCGCTGATCTACGTGTACAGGCCGGAGGCGCTGGCGAGGTACCTGTCCAATCCCATGGTCTCGGAGTTTCTGGCTGCAGAAGGATACGAAGCATCGTCTGTGGATGCATGCGTTGAGAGGTTGCGGCTGCGGTTTGCGATGACCTTCGCACGCGATGGCAAGGTTGGGCTAAGGCTCGAAAGACGCCATAGTGATTGCACCACCCCCAACTGCGGCACCAGGAATGGCTGCGAGTTCCCGCACGAGATAGGCCTGTTCTTGGGATATCCGTTCGAGGATGTTGTGGGGTTCATCGAGAATCACGGACGCAACAGCAAGTACGCGGGTTGCTGGAAGGTGTATTCGTCGGTATCCCGCGCCAAATTGATGTTCGAAGCCTACAGGCATTGCACCGAGAGGTGCATGTCGATGTTCGATGGCGGGGCCGATATCTGCCAGATTGCGGTTCCAGGTAACAGCGGTTACAACGGCTGGGAAGTCGGGTTAGCTGGAATTGCATAGTCGTAAACGGTTAGTCAAGAAGGCAAATACAGCAAGGACAATTGATTGATAACGTCGATAGGAGCATGAAAGATGAGCAAGGTTGCAATCGTCTATTGGAGCGGAACCGGAAACACAGAGGCCATGGCCAATCTTGTGGCCGAGGGTGCAAAGGCCGCTGGTGCCGAGGCGGATGTTCTCACGGCATCGGAATTCGATAAGTCTAAGATTGCCAGCTACGATAACTTCGCGTTCGGGTGCCCGGCAATGGGTGCCGAAGAGCTTGAAGAAATGGAATTCGCACCCATGTACGACGATGTTGAGCCAGAGCTTGGCGGACGCAACGTAGTACTGTTCGGTTCGTACGATTGGGCAGAGGGCGAGTGGATGGAACTTTGGGAAGAGCGTGCGAAAGGCGCTGGACTCGAGGTTCTCGACACCGTGATTGCCAAGGATTATCCAGACGATGATGCCAAAGAAGCCTGCAAGAAGCTGGGCGAAAGGATTGCCGCAGCATAAATCTCATTAGTTTGCTTAACTCGGTGGATCCGGCTACTTTCCCATTTTCTTGCTCAGCCGGATTCACAATTCTCCTCTCCTCTTTCCTCATGATTGAGGCCCGGTACATCCCCCGGGCCTCAATCGTTTTTTGGAGAGTTTAGTTGTTGCGGACCGTCGGTCCGCTTAGCACCGCGCGGAGCTTGTTCGACGGGTTGCTGTGTCACCTCGCCGTACTAACCCGCGCCAACTCGACGCAGCTTCATCCTACTCGTCGAAGTCTCCGCTCTGCAGCTTGTCCATCATCTTGTTGAAGGCTTTCTCGCCCATCTGGGAGCGCATCTCCTCAAGTTGCTCGGCCATCTGGCCGCTGATCTTCATCTTGGGTTTTGCGGCATCCGGGTTCTTCCATTCGAAGTGCATCTGCATCATGCCAGTTTGTGGCTCCATAACAATGCCCATGAAGCTCATGCCAACATGGTTGCAGAACATGCACGCTCCCTGGTTTTGCACGTAGGCCTTGCCCTCCAGGTACGGATGAGAGGCCATGGCGTTTTCGATCAGCTGGCGTCCAAGACCAAGGCCGCGGCGCGATTCCTCAACGTACACGCCGCTGATGACGCCATCCAGCACGTGGCAGAATCCCACGATGTTGCCAGACCTGTCCTCGAACACCGTGGTCTCGGCATCGTCTGAAGCGAGGGAGCTGGCAAAGTCACCGGCCAGCCCCTCCCAGTATTCTGCCCCGATGAATGAATTGTCCGACAGATTGCAGGCACGCCAGATATCGAGCACCGCGTCTGTATCTTCATTGGAGTTGAACTTGCGAACTCCCATATCTGCTGCCTCCTTGTGGCTTGTGGTTTGCGGTTACAGCTACTGCGGCTACGGCTACCGTGGCTACATCCCGCTTGGCAGGGCGTCAGGTACGGAGAGATCCCCGGCACCGAATATGGCCACGAGGGTTGCAACTACTATGACCACAGCTGCGCAGACGATGTAGATGGCGATGCGCTTGCGCTGGTGCTCGTTGGTCTCTTCAAGGCGGGTTGGGTCTTGCAGGTCCTCTTCCACCACGTTCTGATGCTTTGCCAGCTCGGAATCCGGGCCCCACAGGTTGGGCGTGACGATTGGGTCTGGAGCCTTTGGCAGGTTGCCGTTGCGAGCGCCCCGTGCTGCGCCAGCCGATCCCACAGCAGCCGCACCGGTAGCCCCAAGTGCTCCGGGAGCCTTCGCAGGCGGGGGAGCAACCGGCCTTGGCTTTACCGCGGCGTTAGCGGAGGCGTTGCTACGCGACTTCGCAGCAACGGCCGCAGCATCCGATGCCGTGGGAACTGCAGCGTTCGTTGGCTTCACGGGTCGCGGAGCCGATGGGGCCTTTGGAGCCACTCCCTTCGGTACTGCACCCGGCTTTCCCTGGTCGGTGCCGGCCGATACCATGGGGCCATACTTGGCAGTCAGCGCCGTTGCCGGCTCTACGCCGCCGTAGCTTTGGGCTGCATCCTCCATGCGTGCCTTTGCAGCTGCTTGGAGCTTGGCTTCTTTCTTCTTCTTGCGTCTGCTGGATTCGCGCATCTGTGCTCGTCTCTTTGGATTCGATGTTCATATGACCGACTTGCCCGAATTGCCCCGCGCCCCGATGCGCAGCGCTTCAGTGCAACCGCGCTGGCTGTACTGCCTTGCAACTTCTGCCAGCGTATCTGCGCCTCTGGCATACCTGCGCAGCTGGCGCATACACGCGCACGCACGCCCATCTAACCGGCGCGCGAACGGGCATAAGTCGATACATGTTGTACATTTTCGATTCTGATTCATTGCCGTTGATCTAGCAAGGCGGCATGCGGCGGAGCGGTGCCGGTCGTTGTGGGATAATGATCGGTGTTTTGGCCATGCTGAGAGGCCATGTTAGGAGATTTGGCATGAAGACTGTGCGCGTTGTTGCGGCGATGATCATGAAAGACGGCAAGGTGCTGGCAACCCAGAGGAACTACGGGGATTTTGCCGGCGGATGGGAGTTCCCCGGTGGGAAGATCGAGCAGGGCGAGACTCCGGAGCAGGCTCTGAAGCGCGAGATAGAGGAGGAGCTCGAGACCGAGATTTGCAACATCGAGTTCTTCGACAACATACAGTGGGACTACGATACGTTCCACCTGGACATGGATTGCTTCACCTGCAACATCGAGTCCGGGCATTTGGAGCTGCACGACCATTCTTCGAAGAGGTGGCTGGATGCGGGCTCGCTGCTGACGGTGGATTGGCTGCCCGCCGACTACACGATTATCGACGAGCTGCATGTAAGGTTGGCAGGGGAGCAGTAAAACGCGATAAAAGCAAATCTGGATGGGGACGAGAACGATGGCAAAAGGTGGGAATACATATTTTGCGCTGCGGGACGTGGATTTTTCCGATGCCAAATCCATAGAAAAATACGCGAAGCAGCTTGAAGGAAAGACTTTCCAAGATGTTCTCGACATGGGCATAACTGCCGGTGACCCTAGAAAAACATATAGCTCGAAAAGCTACAAAGGAGGCATGGGAAACCTGCTCGAAGAACACTACTTTGGATACAAGGCGAACAGCGACAGCGAGGCGGATTTCTCAGAAGCCGGTATGGAACTCAAGGTAACCTGCTACGACGTGAAGAAAGACGGAGAGCTTTCTGCTGGCGAGCGCTTGGTTATAAGCATGATTCCCCATGACAAGCCCGTCGACCCTGATTTCTTCACTTCCCACCTGTGGGGCAAATGCAAGAACACTCTTCTGATTTACTACCATCGAGACCGGTCGATTGACAAATACGACCAGCGGATCTCATATGTCAAGTCGTTCACTCCTCCAGAAGCTGACTTGAAAATAATTCAAGACGACTACAACACCATCAATTCCTACATAGAGTCTGGCAGGGCTGACCAGCTGAGCGAAAGCCTCACGCATTACCTTGGTGCATGTACGAAGGGCATCGATGCAAAGAGGTCCATGGCTGATCAGTATTATGCATTCATCAGCGAGGATGGAACCGAGGTTCACAATAAGGCAAAGCGCAGGGCCTGGTGCTTCAAACGCCAGTATATGGACTATGTGCTGCACGAATATATGATGGGCGAAGGTTCTTCGGAGAGCATCGTGAAAGACAGCTCCGACTTAGAGAGCATGACTTTCGAAGACTACATAATCTCTGTGATTTCTAAATACGTGGGCAAGACGGACAGGGAGCTTTGCAAAACCTTCGGCATAAAGTACACGGGAAACAAGGCGCAGTGGACAACGATTGTGTATCACATGCTAGGAATAAAGAACAATCATGCCGAGGAGTTTGAAAAAGCCAATATCAGCGTTCGCACGGTTAGAGTTGAAGAACAAGGGAGAGTGCGCGAGAGCCTCTCGATGGCACCGTTCAAGTTCAAAGAGCTAGATGCCGAGAAAGAATGGGAATATGCCACTCTACACGATTACTTCGACGAGACAAGGTTCTTCTTTGTGGTGTTCAGGCATCAAGGTGATGAATATGTTCTACGGGGTGCCAAATTCTGGAACATGCCGGAAGCGGATCTCGATGGGAATCTCAAACGGTGCTGGACAGAAACAAAAGACGTGCTCTCTAGGGGTGTAGAATTTTCGGACGTCAAGACGAAGAGCGGGAAGCACATCTACAGGAATAATCTGCCTGGAATTTCCGATAATCCAATCGCACATGTAAGGCCCCATACATCCCAGGCGGCCTATCGATTCGAGAATGGGATTGAGATTGGCAATGTCGAAAGAAACGCCGACGAATTGCCTGATGGCAGATGGATGACCAAGCAGAGTTTCTGGTTGAATAGCAGCTACATCTATCAAATCGTCAAAGACGTCTAATGCTTTTCTGCTTTGCTTTTGAATGCTAGTGCTGGAGCATGAGTCAGTGTGGCGTAAGACACGTAGCCCGATTGAAAACGAGCGCTAGTGAAAATTTGATCCAAAATAGTAAATGTGTTAGAATGCTTCGGCTCCACATACTACTAACGAGAACGGATGGCTTGGGAATGGGCAGCGATAACAAGATTAAAGTTGCAGAGATGTTCGCCGGCGTGGGCGGGTTTCGCCTTGCTCTGGATGGATACCATGACCCGAATCATCCCGAGTTCGACATGAACCCCGCAGGACCATTCGAAACCATATGGGCCAATCAATGGGAGCCCGGCGGGTCCGCGGCCAAGCAATTTGCCTGGCGCTGCTACGAGCACAGATTCGGAGCTGGTTCATGCATAAACGAGGATATCAGCAAGGTATTGGATGAGTACGAAGCTGGGGAGCGCGACATCCCAGACTTCGAAATGTTGGTGGCGGGATTTCCTTGCCAGGACTACTCGGTTGCAAAGCCTCTATCAATGGCTAAAGGTATAGAGGGCAAAAAGGGTGTTCTATGGTGGGATATCTACAGAATGCTCCACCTTAAAAGGCCCAGAATCATCTTGCTTGAAAATGTTGACAGGCTATTGAAGTCCCCCGTCAAACAGCGTGGAAGAGATTTCGCGATCATTCTCTCCTGTTTATCCGAAGAGGGCTATTCGGTTGAGTGGAGGGTCATCAATGCCGCCGAATATGGAATGCCTCAAAAGAGAAGGCGCGTCTATATCTTCGGTGTGCTGACGGACGAGAAATGGGATCTTGAAGACCGCTTGAGCAAAGACGGTGTGATGGCACATGCCTTTCCAATAGAGCCCGGTGGGGACAGATTCGATACTGTGGATGTCTCTGCAGATCCTTATGACATATCGAGGGATTTTGGAGTTGGCAAGAAGGTCTCTCCATTCCAAAATGCAGGTGTTATGCAGAATGGGATTGCGTACACACTGCGAGTGCAGCCGAGGTACGACGATCAAAGAATCGTTCTCAGGGATATAGTCGTTCCCGATTCAGAAGTTCCAGAGCAGTTCTTCATCGAAGACTCAAAAGTCGCAGAATGGAAGCGCCTTAAAGGAGCGAAGAGCGAGCCAAGGCAAACTGCAGAAGGATTTACGTACAACTATTCAGAGGGAAGCATGTCTTTTCCGGACAGTCTTGATAAACCGGCTAGAACAATTCTTACTGGTGAAGGCGGTCGTGGAGCCAGCAGAATGAAGCACGTGGTGATGGGAGATTCCGGCAGACTAAGGCGTCTTGTTCCAGATGAGCTTGACCAGATTCAGATGTTCCCCAAAGGGTGGACTAGTGAAGAGGCCGACGGGAAGCCGATGAGCGATGGTCACAGAGCATTCTGCATGGGCAATGCTCTGGTTGTGGGCATACCGCACAAAATTGGCATGGAGATAGCACGCAGGATTTAAGTGCAACCACGCTAAGCATGCAGGTGGGCAATTTGCATTACCCTTTGCCTGCAGCCCTTTCTCTCAACACTCCACAAATTTTCTCGAAAGTCTGACCGTTGCGTATGGTCACCTGTTTGTAAAAAGCCTGCTTCATAACCTGCCGCACGAAGGCGGTCTGCCTGTAGGTATCCTTGCTTCTCTTCGCCCAATAGATAGCTGTGTTCCCAAAGAAAATGGACTCGTCTCCCAAACTCATGGACTCCACTGTTTGCACGATTTCCTGCGGATTCGCAATTTCGGTATAGAACAGGACGTCCTTCCTAAACCAGTTTTCGTGCCACCAGTTTGGCAGGCGCGTGGCATCGCGAAGCAGAGACGCGCCATCTACCAGCGCATATGTCTTGATGAACGGATACTCGCTGGCGAACAGGTCATCGATGTGGCTGCAAATCTCCGGCCTCGACATGCTGGACGAGAGGAACAGGTTGCCAGCGTTCCCGAAGTAGCTGACGTTGGAGAATCCAAGGCTGGTCAACTGGGCTTTCAACTGCCCCATTGGCACGGGGTTCTTTCCTCCAACGTTTATCCCACGGGGCAGCAGCACGTAATCAGTGAGTCTGCCGGCGCCGCCGTTGTTGCTGCAGTTGTCGGCACGGCCTTCGCTATCTACGTAGCGGCTGCTTTCAGTGTTTTTGCCATCGACGCTGCCCCCATTTCTACTTGCCATCGTAGCCACCGCTCCATCCGCCATCCCATGAGCTGCTGATTTCTTCGAAGTGCTCCCTGCTCAGCGTGTACTCGAGTTCTGGGAGGGTGTACCCGAGGAGGGTCTCTCCATTGGGATTCTCGCCGATGAGGTTAAACCCGCATTTCTCGATGACCCTGCGAGACCTTTCGTTCTCGGCGTAATGGCGGCAAATCACCTCGCCGTATCCGAGCACGCGGAATGCTCTCTCAAGCATGAAACGAGCTGCTTCCGTGGCATAGCCGTGCCCCCAATAAGCGCGTCCGATCCAATATCCAAGTTCAGGCTTGTAGCAGCTGGCTCCTTCGGTGGCTTGCGTAGCGGGGTTAGTCACTGCAACAGGTTCAGCCGTTGCAACGGAGCCAGCCGTCGTGCCGGATCCAATTCCCTCAACGGAGCCACTCGGGCTTTCATCTTCAATCCCAAATGGACTGAGCGTAAGGCCCACCGAGCCAATAACGACTCCGTCGAGCTTACGCATTATCGCGTATGTTTCTGGAGCCGAGAACACGCTCTCGATGATTTTGCGACTCTCGTCCACGCTGGTATGAGCTGGCCACCCGGCATTGGGGCCAACTTCCGGGTCCTTGGCTAGGCCATACATCGCCTCTGCGTCATCTGGAGTCCACGGTCTGTATAGGAGTCGCTCGGATTCAAGCATGAGAGGGTCCATTATTGAGGGGGCTCGGTCAATCCAGCCAATCGTTATCCCTTAACTCGCCTGTTAGCGTGCGGGAACTCGTTGCGCATCCTCGTGAGCTCGATGCCCTCTTTGCCCGTGATGTACTCGACATCGATCTGCACCATGTACATGCGGTCGAAAGCCTTCTCAACCTCGGCCCTAAACTCCTCGTCGTGGTGCGAGTAAAACTTCTGGCACAGCGTGTAGTGGGCGGAAAGGGCCTCTTCGCGGTTCTCGATAATATGGGCACGCCCAAATGCAATGGCGCTCGTGTAGTAGGTGGTGTACTCCTCGGGTACCACATCGCGCTTGTCCACCACGGTAAAGCACACTTTGTCGTTGTTCTTGATGGCATCGAGCTTGTGGCCCTCTTTAGCGCAGTGGAACCAGATCTTCCCATTCTGGTAGACGAAGTTCACGGGCACGCCGTACGGATATCCATCGTCCCCGATGACGCTTAGCACGCCATCTGGCTCGCTCTTGAAAAGCGATATGGTTTCATCCTCGCTAAGTTGCTGCTTTTTGCGGCGCATTTCCCTGAACATGTAACCTCCCCAGAAAGTGGTTCGCTGCCAGCGCGAGAACCATCTGCGTCGGCATCGATGAAAAGTGACAGAAAAACAATGGCAAGCCTAATGGAAAACCGCGCCCACGTGGATTGCGGTAACTGGGCTTGCTATGAGTCGAATGTGATTTATCGGGATTGACAAACCCCCAAATTCCAACACGTAAATCTTACATTCGATTTCGAAAATTTCGAACTTCTATATCGTAAATTTCGAAATGATTCGGTTCTGTAAATTTTCGCCCACCGCACGCGAGAGCAGGTCTGCTCTTTCATGCGATGGGCGAATTGGGGTGCCCAGAACGGGCATGGAGTGCAATTTTTTACAAGTGAGGCAGGATTACGAACGAGGTTTGATCACGATTGAGACAGAATCACAATTGAGACAGAATCACGGCCAAGACAGGATCGCGATGTGATCCAAACGCTATTACCGGAGCTATCCCCAAGCTTTGACGTGCTCGGCCATGTCGGCCAAAACCTCCGAAATCTTGATCTGCTGCGGGCACACCGCTTCGCAGCTCCTGCAGGCAATGCAGGCCTCGGGGCGCTTCTCCTCGGGCAGTCCGCCCAGAGCCATGGGGGCTATGAAGCCGCCTTCGGTGAACTTGTCCTCGTTGTAGAGCTCGAGAAGCCAGGGTATATCCAGCTCCTTGGGGCAGTGCGTTGTGCAATAGTGGCATGCCGTGCACGGCACGGTGTCCACGGAGGTAAGCCTCTCCGCAATATCGAATAGCAGCCTGCGCTCGTCGTCGTTCAAAGGATCGCTGGTGCTGAATATCCTGATGTTGTCCTTGGCCTGATCCATGCTGGACAGCCCCGAGAGAACCATCGCCACGTTTGGAATTCCCTGCAAGAAGCGGAAGCTCCACTCAACGGGGCTCACGCCCGGGCGCATCTTGTCCATGCTCGCGAGGTCGTCATCCGACAGCCTGTTCACCAGCTTGCCACCGCGCAGCGGCTCCATAACTATCACCGGTAGGCCGTACTTCTGGCAAAGGTCTATCTTCTTGGCGGCTTCCTGGAAATTCCAGTCCAGCCAGTTAACCTGCAGCTGGCAGAATTCGAAGTGCTGCCCGTACTTCTCCAAAACGCGCGTGAGGGTGTTGAAGTTTCCATGCGCCGAGAGCCCGAAGTGCTTGATCTTTCCGGCTGCCTTCTGCTCCAGCAGGTAGCTCACGGTGTGGTATTTGTCTTCGTCCAGGTATTGCTCGATGTTGAGCTCGCAAACGTTGTGCAGCAGGTAGAAGTCAAAGTACTCGAGGCCCGCGTTCTCCAGCTGCTTGTTGAAGATTTTCTCAACCTTGCCGAAGTTGTCCACGGAATACCCGGGGAACTTCGCCGCATAGTAGAAGCTGTCGCGCGGATATTTGGCAAGCGCGCGGCCCATCACTGCCTCGCAGTTGCCTCCGTGGTAGCTCCAGCCGGTGTCGAAGTAGTTGACTCCCTGCTCCATGGCGTAGTCGACCATCGCCTGTACCGCGGGCTCATCCACCTTGGCGTCGTCGCCGTCGATGGTTGGGAGACGCATTGCGCCAAATCCGAGCTCTGGGACCTTCTGTCCGGCTAATTCCTTGTAGATCATACGCGTCCTCCTTGCCTCTTTCCGTTGCCGTTGCTGTTTCGGCTGTCGATGGTGGTTGGTGGTTGATTATGGCGTGCTGCGTTCAAATCACTACCATGACGGTAGCAATTTTGGCGGATACGGTTCCGAACAGTCGGATTCGTCTCCAACCAGTTATCCTATATTATGCATCTGACTGAGCGAAGCCCGCATGCACGAAGCCGAGCCAGCTTTTAAATTTATGTTTCTAATTTGATTCCAGCTCATACGGCTGGATTGATTTTTCGAAGGGATACGAAAATGGATCAGAACAACCAGGACGCTGCAGAGCAGCAGAACCAGACCGCCGGAAACGACCAGGTTGAAACCAGCGCCGAGACCGGCGCTGCGGCCGAGCCCAGCGGAAAGGTGAACCCCAATATCAAGCTGGATATGGGTGGCATGCCGCATCATCGCCACATCGGGGCAGAGGAAGCTGCAGCAGCAGTGGAGAAGGCAAAGCAGGAGCCGCCTCTCAACCTCGAGGGCGTAAAGTTCACGGCCCAAGACCTCTTCGTTCTCATGAAGGGCATGGACACCGATCAATTCATATGCAATTCCCATACCCTCGATTTCGACGAGATTTCCGAGAACCTCAAGCGCGGCGACTGGTGGAAGGACGTCGTTGCCAAGTACGAGCCGCTGGGTCTCGTGGATGCCGACGGTTGGCCAACCAAGGCTTTCTTCCGCGCCCTGAGCCCTATGACCCATCCAAACATCTGCGTGTCCAAGGTGGAGGAGCCCGACGACCCGCAGGACGACCCGCGCCAGGTCGAGGTCTACCTGTATCAGGGAATTGCCACGGCTGTCCGTCGCGTCAATAGCAACAACCTTGCCGACGACTCCGAGTTCGAGCTCATCCCGTTCCCCAACTTCTCCGATGGCACCAATGGAGACGAGTGGGAGAGCAAGTTCCGCGAGCTGTTCGGCATTGCCCAGTCGTTCAAGTACGCCGACATCGACGACACTGCCGTATTCGCGGAGGAGGGTGGCGACAGCTACGTTGGCGCGCTGCTTGCAAGCGATGTCGATTTCCTGCGCGTGTTCTCGAAGAAGCATGGCGTCAGCCTGGAGGGTCTGGAGAAGGTTGCCAAGGTCCTGAGCAACGACGATGCCGATGTGGTTGCCATCATCACCCGCGACTACACCAACTGCACTTTTGCCGAGGAGAGCGGCTACACGATTGCCAAGCCCGAGCGTGGAGCGATTCGCGATAAGATCACGACCCTCGTTTGCGAGGCCGGATTCGAGTCGGTTTCGGAGCGCAACCGTCAGAAGGACATGCCGTCGGATTACTGGCGCGACCCCGAGCTTGCCGCTAAGGCGCAGTTCGAACGCGTGTCGTTCATCAAGGAAGGCAGCTTGTTCGACCGCCTATGCACAGTGGATCCTTATCCGGAGGATTAACGATGGACACCTTATCAACTGCACCATACGAAGATTCCTATGAATCTTTCGATGAAGAGACCGTAGCTGCCATGCGGGAAGCAGATGATATCGCGGCCGATAACAAAGCCAAAGGATTCAAGACGGTAGAAGCTTTGTTTGACGAACTGGATTCCTAATCTCCGCGGCCTGCGAGCACGATGAGCGCATCGGTCTCGCGGGCAATGCGGATTTCCTCATCTGTGGTGATCACGCAGATCTTGATGGGGGAGTCGTCAACCGAGATTATGCGGTCCGAGCCTATTGCGCCCACGACTTGGTTTTTGTCGTTGTCCAAGATCATGCCCATATGAGCCAGTCCCGAGAAGATCATCTTTCGCAGCTCCGCGCTGTTCTCGCCAATGCCAGCGGTCATAACCACAGCATCGGTGCGGGTCATTATCGCGTAATACGATCCGATTGCCTTCTGAACCGCGTAGACGTACATGTCAACTGCCAGCTTGGCGCGCTCGTTGCCTTGGTCTGCGGCGGCCAGCACCTCGCGCATGTCTCCGCTTAGTCCCGACACACCCAGCAGGCCCGACTGCTTGTTCAGGATGTCGTCCATCTCGTCGAACGTGATGTTGTCGCGCCTCATGATGTAGGTGATGATCGCCGGGTCGATGGAGCCCGAGCGCGTTCCCATCATAAGTCCCTCGAGCGGGGTGAACCCCATGGTGGTGTCGATGGACTTGCCGTGGTTGATTGCGGCCACGCTTCCTCCGTTGCCAAGATGGCAGGTGATAAGGCCAAGGTCCTCCTCGGCGCGTCCCATCAGGCGGGCTGCCTGCGAAGCGGCATATCTGTGCGATGTTCCATGTGCTCCGTAGCGGCGGATATGGTACTCGTCGTAGTAGCGCATGGGGATGGGGTAGTGGTAGGCCTTTGCCGGCATTGTGTGATGGAATGCCGTATCGAACACCGCGCTCTGCGGCGTTTTGGGCAGCCTCTCGTGCATGAGCCTGATGCACTCCACCGCCGGCGGGTTGTGCAGGGGTGCGATGGCGCTGCACTCGTCGATCTTCGACAGCACGTCGTCGTCTATGAGGACACTTTGGGTAAAGTACTCGCCGCCCGACACCACGCGGTTCCCGATGCCGTCGATCTGTCTCAACGACTCGATGGGGGAGCGCTCGTCCGACTCCAGGAGGTCGAACACCATGTTCAGGGCATCCGATATCGTTACGTTTGGAATCTCCCTGGTCTCCTTCTGAGCATTGCGGTCATCGCCAAACGTGAACGTGATGGTGGCCTCTGGCTTGCCCACGCGCTGGGCCAGTGCCTTCAACAGGCTGCGCTTTCCATCGGTTTGGATGAGCTGACTTTTGAGGCTGGAGCTTCCGGCATTCACTACGAGGATGATCATGGGACGTCCTTTCGGGGGCGGGCGATTGAGCGGTGCGGACGATTGAGTAGGGCGGACGATTGAGAACGAGAAGCGAGTGCTGTTTCAATGGCGGTGCGAGTGTTGTTTCAATGGCGGTACGATGGTGATGAAGTGGCGACAAGGGGCTATGGCGGACACAACGGCCACGACAGCCTAAACATAGGTTCATTCTTGCAGTCCCGGCTTGCGCTTGCAATCGTAAACTCAATGCGACGGGTATACTTAAGATTGAGATTGCAAAGCTGCACAGCGCTGGAGATTGCAGGTTGAGCTTGGCGGGGATGCAGATGCAGAAGGAGGCACGATGGAACCAACCAGACCAGCAGAAGACACATTGGACAGCGGATTCACCCTTGGTCTTGCGCTGTACGATGCCGTTCCAGTTGTGCTGTTCTGCGTGGTGTGCTGCCAGATTTCGGCGCTAATCGGCAGCATCCCATTTCTAATCGGTGCCATTCTCTGCGCTGTGTCCGGGCTTCTAAAGGTTACCTGGACAATTATCGTGGCAACCCGCGGTAAAGACGTTCCAATCTTGAACAAGCAGCTGCGCATTCTCATGCCTGTGGGGTTTGTAACCATGCTGCTGGCGTTCATCTTCGACCATGGTGCATTGACCTGGGGGCAGATATGGGGTGCGTTCCTCGGCTTTCCCGCTGTGATATTTCTAATACTCGGACTTCTCGGACTTGTTGGAATGGGAGTTTGCGGGGCAAAGCTCGACAGCACGAAATCTCACAGCAGCTGGATTGAGCAGAGCGTGAACACGTTTGCGCAAATCATGTTCATCATCGGATTTGCACTCATCTAGAGCTCAGGGCGCTCCGGACATCATCGGGTTCGTGCCCATCTAGAGCGCAGTGCGCTCCGGAACTAGTCATTCTGGGGCTGCCTCGGAGTAGAACACGCCGAATCTACCGCGTCAAACCCAATCCAAAATCGGATAGGCTCTAGGCCAACGGGTTTGAGCTAACATTGACTTTGCGACGGCGTTGCAGGCCATAGAGTGTCAAAACAAGAGGGACCAAAGGGGTCGCCTATACCAGAGCTCTATCGGACCTGGCGTCGTCGTTTCTCTATGCCATCGCCGGCAATCCAGCTGCCGATGCAGCCGCTGCGGCAGCAATCGTCCACAACGGACGATACTTAGTGCACCCATCAGTTTATATGCGCGATAGATTATGTTTCGCTGAAGAACTGAGCTCTCGCCATTGTGGCATCCTGTCTACATGACTACGGGGCAGGGTGCTGGGCTTTGAGCGATGTAGTTTTCTACTGTCGATTTGAGACATTCGCCGTAAATCGCTTGTGCCACCTCAGGCTGGATTTCTGCGAGAAGGGTAACGCAATCTCTGCATGCTTCAACGGTTGCGTCCGAACCGAACAGGTGCTCGTGATGGGCGGCGCGATTGCGGATGTTGTTGATTGCAGAGATTCTCTCATGGAGGGATTTCCTGTCCGTTCCGGCGGGCCATGCGCAGTGGAGCACGGGAATCCAGAGAGCTCGCTCATGGCTTCTGTCCGTCATGTGGGCCCAGAACCCGAATGTGAGGTTTGCGATAGCGTCATTGGCATCGGCATCCGGCCCTAGTGTGGATCGAAGATGGTCGATGGTGTTCCTGCTGATTCGGTTTGCATCGAATCCATACCCGCGCTTATTGGTTCGTGAGATGGGCGCTCGAAGTGGCGAGGCTGGGTCAATGAGCCAATGTTCGTTTCTGCCTCTCGACTCTTGCCATAGATCCATCTGGTGTGCATAAGCATTACGCAGGGCGACCTCAAAGAACGATATGTCTCGGAGCGTTGCCTGCGCAAGTCCGGTGTTCCAAAGATAGAGCTGAAATGCAGCTTCGTCGTTCCCCGCTGTCGACAGGTACCTTTCATATCTGGCAGGGGACAGCCAGGAGTTCAAGTGCTCTCGGGTAATCTCTCCCAACCTCGTTCCGCCTTCCATTGCAAGGTAAAATTTTAGCCCCGGCGACTTGGGTCAGCGGTCGTACCGGGGCTATCTGTTGTTTATTTTATCACGGCATGGTATTCGGACAAGCAAGTTGTCTCGCGATTGGGGCGCCGGATGTCTCATCGACCGTCTTGTAGAGTTCATGCAAGTGCAACAGTACTGCTTTTATGTAATGCAGCTGTTTGGCGTCGTCGTTTCTCTATGCCATCGCCGGCAATCCAGCTGCCGATGCAGCCGCTGCGGCAATGTTGTCCGCCTCGAAGAACGCAACCAGCTCGGCGCAAAAATCAACTTGGTGCACCAGATATTCCGCATGGCCCATATCGGGAACCTCTACCAGCTCCGTTGTGGGGAGAATCTGCTTGAGTCTCTCGATATCGTCCTTGCGCTCCTTGGCTTCCCTCGACCCGTACCAGTATTGAATGCGGGTTCCGATTTTCGGTGTCTTGCTGGGCAGTGTGTAGTTGTCCATCTTGTCCACCGTGCGGAATATCGACCTTGCGCCCATATGCTGTCGCATCGTCTTGATAAGTCCCACATAGTCGCTGGAATAGCGGTCTTCCGGGTACTCGTGCTCGATAGCCAGATTGCTGCTGGCAAATTGCGTAACGAAGAAGTCCTTGATGGTGATGAACGCAGAGACCGTTTTGTTGTGCCTGCATGGGAGCACTCCCGCGTCTAGCACAGCCGCGTCAACCTTCACCTTGTTGTCCATGATGAACTTCGCCGCAATGGCCCCGCCCATCGACACTCCGTAGATGCCGTGGATGTGGTGGTACTCGCGCTCTAGCAGCCAGGTCTCCAGCTCTTTTGCAATCTCCTCGACCGATGTGAAGCGGCCATCGTTACCAAGATCGTGCCCGGGGATCACTGGCACGATCAGGTGATACCGGAGCTTCAGCAGGGGCCAGACTTTCTGGAAGGTCATCCACGTCATTCCGTCTGCATGAAGCAGGATCACGATATCTGGATTGTTCTTTCCAAATTCGCGAATGCTCATGGGATAGCTCTTCATCATGTCCTCCTCGCCTGTTGCTCGCTGGTTTTCGCTTAATAATGCCGCTATGTCCAGATTAATCCGTTTCGATGTCAAATCCGTAAAAAATTGGGGAAATTAGCACCGAATACATCATTTATCGTGGGCTATGTAGCAAAATTGAACGGGGGAAATATGCGCATGGAAGCTGCTTGCAATTAGGCTGCAAGATATATCTGCAGCTTGCACGCGGCCAGCGCAAACAACGCACGGATCGAACTGTGTAAAACCACCGGAGCGAACTGTGTAAAACCACCGGAGCGAACTGTGTAAAACCAC
>CADBOM010000097.1 GCA_902796325.1 uncultured Coriobacteriaceae bacterium | reverse complement strand
TCTGCTATCGAGCTGTACGAGAAGAGACCGCTCTCCTCCGACTTCGAGCCGCCGCGTGCAACAGGCCTCACTATTTTTTCGAACTCCGGAATCAGGTTCGACTCCGCGCTTTCCATAGCCCTAGGCAGTTCGTATTCTGGGTCTTCAACACGAAACACCCTACCGTTTTCGTCCTTCTCGATCTTTATGTACTTGTATGCTGCTGGTGCCGACCCACCATACTCGAAGGTGCAATCGCTGGTTGGCAGCGCGTTAGCACCAAAGAACGCTGTCGACATATCGCCCAATATGCTCCCCTCTGCAAGGCCATTATTACTAACCCTGCAAGAAGCGCACACAACCAAAGCCTCCGAAGCCCTTGTTATCCCTACGTAAAACCTGCGCTTTAGCTCGTCCAGCTCTTCTTTGCTTCCAAAATACCTTAGGGATGCCCGGAATTCCGGGTAATCCGAGGTCTTGGAAAATCTGGTCCTGCTGGACTCAACTGTTTTATCCAGAGCTTCGTCCATATATGCCTTTGCGGATTGCTCCACCTTGGGCGCAGAATTTGTAGAGCGGCCAGGATTCAGCGACAGGTAGACCCTTCCGCCATAGGCTTCGGCGGTAAACGACTTGCCCCTTGGCATGGAGTTGTACTCGGCAAGCGCGACTATGGGAAATTCGAGTCCCTTCGAGGCATGAATGGTCATGATCCTAACGGCGCCACCTTCGCCGGACATCAGAACACCCGGTCCATCCTTGCCGCCATCACCAACCTGTTCGATGAACATCCTGGATATCTGGGAGATGCCCTTTCCCTCTTCTTCGGCATCGGAAATGTATCTCAATGCCTTCATGAGATTTGCGCATGCCGAAACACCAGAAGCTCCGAGCTTCTGCAACCTCCCCACGTATCCAGATTCAACGAGGATGTCTTTCACGATGTCACTCAGATTTGAGCGTCCAATGCTAGAACGCCCTTGGTTAATCACTCGTTTTAGCAATTGGAGTTCTGGTGACTCGCGCTCGTCTACCCTTGCGAAGCCCTTCTCGAGCGGAATCCTTCTCCCGCCATCTCCATGGATAAGCGATATGAGGTCGTCATCTCCAATTGGGACCATTTGGCTTTGGAGAACACCGTAGATTCCCTCCCTGTCAGACGGATTTGCCAAAACCTTGAGTATGCTGGATACCAGCTGGGCCTCGGCTCCAGCCCAGAATCCAGAACCTCCCGCCACTACAACGTCGAACCCCTGGGCACGCAATGCCTGGGAATACACCCCAGCATTGGTCATTCGCCCGAGCAGCACCACCATGTCACCGGGGCTGCATCCCTTCTCCCGATAGTCGGAAAATGTTTGAGCTATAGCTGCAGCCTCGTGCTGGAGAAGATCTGCGCTACTGGGCATTCCTCCCTTGTTGAAATCGTATTGAACGGAAATCATCTTGATTCTTGGCATTCCGTAATAATCGTCTTCTTGAGATTTTCTCCCTGGATTCAGCTTCAGGAACATGTCTCCGAAAACATCGGGCTGTCCGAAGATCGAATTTGAAAATGCAAGTACATCGCCGTGAGACCTGAAGTTCAAGTTGAGTTTCACCGGGTCAACTCCAGCACTGGCATTGAACTCCCTGTATACATTGACATCTGCGCCCCTGAACCTATAGATCGACTGCTGAGCATCTCCCACAGTGCACAGCTGAGTTTCGTCTCCAGTGAGCATCGAGATTATGTCTATCTGCATTTGCGAGGTGTCTTGAAACTCATCCACGAGAATTAGCTTGAATTGATTCTTGTACTCATCTGCGATATCGGGATGGCTTGCAAGCTGCCTGTAGGTTTCCAGCAGAAGGTCATCTTGGTCCAGTAGGCCCTGGCTCGACTTGAGCCGCATGTATTCCCCCTCGACTTCCTTTGACAGGTCCACGAATTCTACGAGAGAATCCCTGGATTTCAAGCCCAGCAGGTTGCAGCAAGCGCTTCCGAAGGCCATTCTGTCCTCTTCGAAACGCTCGTTTATCTCCGGGAATTTCTTGCCTCTCATCTTCCCAAGAGAACCGGTTTCTCCCAGCAATTCAACGAACCATTGCCAGGTGATTTCCTCCGGATGCTCAAGGGATTCGTCGAGCTTCTGCAGCAGACAGACCCTTTGATTAAGCCCTTTCTCAAATGCAGCACCGGTGCATTTGCTCGAGTTGTATATGACCATGGAATCGGATAGCACAGTATGAAGGCTCTGGACAATCTGCACCAGGGACTGCGGCTTTGGGCCAATATCCATGGCATCGAACCCATCTTTTGTCATGCTGTAGGCATTTAGCAGCTTTCCAAGAACCCCAGTAACCGAAACCCCCTGCTGCCCTGCACTCGACACAGGATATTCGGAGAAGATCCCGCTGTACTTGGAATCGGGCCCTTTTTGGGAATCCTCGGTTACAACGCTGTCGATGGCTTGATCCATAAGCTTTGCCGACTCCATATCGTCGACAACTGCAAATGATGGGTCTATCCCGAACTCCAGAGCATGGGACTTAAGAATTCTAGAGCACATCGAGTGAATCGTAGATATCCAAGCGCCATCGACTAGAAGCGCCTGCTCGTGCAGGCCCTTGCTCCTGAGCGTCGAACGAACCCTGGCCTTGATTTCCCCCGCGGCTTTATTTGTAAAAGTGATGGCCAGAATCTGGTCCACGGAATCGATGAGGCCGTTCTCTATCATCCAACCGATCTTCTGGGTTATCGTGAATGTCTTTCCAGTTCCAGCTGCCGCGGAAATTATTACCCTTGGCTGCGTGGATTCAATGCATTCGCTCTGCTCTTTAGTAAACTTGCCAGCCATCTACATCCTCCTAGAGCAGCTCGTTACCGGGCAATATTCGCATGCGTAACTTCCAGCAGGGTTGGGAGATATATCGCCCGAGCCCATCTTGTCTAGAGCAAGCGCTACTCTCTCCTCAGTGGCATCCAACAGGCTGGAAAAATCACCTTTCGACATCTCAAAAACATTCTTTGACCCGAATACCTGCACTGCGCCAACGTTTGCAATATCGAATGCCCCAGCCACTTCACGGCGATTTTTGTAAGACCTGTACACAGCTCCCACCACATCTAGTCCAAAGCAGCGCTTGATCATGGTGGCATACATTAGGACCTGGATTCGTCCGGGTTGAATGGTTCCGCCATCTTTCGGAGGCTTGTATCCGAACCCTCCGCCGCTGAGAGAGCCCTTGTAATCAATCACCACAGCTCTCCCATCCTGGTCGACATCGACTCTGTCTATCGTTCCGTGAAACGGGTGTCCCGCATACATGAAAGCAGATTCGTCACCAAAGTCTTTCTCGAACATCGTTGGCACGAAGCCGTTCAAGAACGCAACGTCGTCTTCCAGAAGATCTCGGGCATTGCGCTTGCACTCATCAACGGTCTTTTGCTCGATTGCGCTCAGCCTGCTGTAGGGACTGCAGTCATCGTCCTCTATTGACTCCGATATAAATTCGTCGCAGCACTTGTCCACTTTCTCTCTTATGAAGGGGATGTCCAAGTCGATCGATACCCTGCGCGGACTGTTTCCGTTTTGACTTATCGAGCCATAGTAGTTCTTCAAAATTCCGTGCATCAAAGAGCCGGTCGCACGAGCGTCGAATTCTATATCGAGCGATTCCGGGGATAGCTTTC
>CADBOM010000096.1 GCA_902796325.1 uncultured Coriobacteriaceae bacterium | reverse complement strand
GTGGTGGGGTTGGTGAGCACCGAGATGAACAGCAGCCCCGCTTCGTCGTGCTTTTGAATCGCAGCCGAAGTTTTTGCCATCTGCATAAGGGAATAGATGCCCTCCTGCATGCGGGCGCCGCCGCTAGCACTGAAAATGATTATGGGGAGCCTCATACCGGTTGCATATTCGATCGAACGCGTGATTTTCTCGCCAACCGCAACTCCCATGCTTCCCATGAGAAATCGGCTGTCCAGCACATCTACAACGCAGGGATTCCCACCTATATTGCCAGCTGCGCAAACCACGGCCTCCTTCAGGCCGCTTTTCTGCCTGTTGGCCTCGAGCTTATGGGAGTATCCGGGGAAGTGCAGCGGATTATCGCCCACAACGTTGGCGTACATCTCGCTGTACTCGCAGTTGTCGAACACCATGGCCAGCCTGTCCGGCGCACTCATCTTGAAGTGATAGCCGCACCTGGGGCAGGTCCACAGGCTCTTCTCCATCCCCTGCGGAGTTATGATGTCCCCGCATTCGGGGCATGTCGTGTTATTGGCGTTCTCGAGAGCTCGGCGCTGGGCTTCCTGGGCAACCTTGGGCTTCAGCTGCTTCATGGCTTTCAGGCGCGAGCCCCTGTTCGAAAACGGATTGCTGCTACTATTAGGCATTTACCTGATTACCTGCTCTTTCTGCCTCGATTTCCGAAGTTCTTCTCTCGAGGTTCAGCAGCTCGTTCACACACTGCTCGATAAACCCGGTGTTGTACGTGCCCCTGAGGAATTTCCCGTGGAACATGATGAACAGCTCAAACTCTTGGTTGGTCTCGATGCCCTCGATGGTCATTTCCTCCAGGCACCGGCGCATCTTCCTTATTGCGCCCAGTCTGGTGTCGTCCCACACGATGATCTTGGCGATAAGTGAGTCGTAATACGGGCTAACCACATAGCCGTCGTAGAGGGTAGAGTCGACCCTGCACCCATTTCCAGATGGAAGATGCAGCAAGGTGATCTTTCCTGGGTTGGGGGCAAAACCCTTAGCGGGATCTTCGGCATTGATCCTGCACTCTATTGCATGACCATGCGGCTTGATGTCTTCCTGCTTGAACCTAAGCGGAAGGCCCTCGGCAATTCTTATCTGCTCGCGAACCAGATCGACCATGTACACCATCTCGGTAATAGGGTGCTCTACCTGAATTCTGGTGTTCATCTCGATGAAGTAATAGTTGTTGTTGGCATCCATCACGAACTCGATGGTGCCGGCACTTATATATCCGGCAGCACGGGCAGCCTTAATTGCCACCTGGCCCATCTCTTCGCGAAGCTCTGGGGTAAGTTGCGAGCACGGTGCCTCTTCCAGCATCTTCTGGTTCTTGCGCTGGATCGAGCAGTCCCTCTCGCCAAAATGGACGATATTGCCATGTTCGTCTGCCAATATCTGGAATTCCACGTGCTTGGGGTTGAGGATAAGCTTCTCAACGTAAAGATCGCCGTTGCCAAAGCAGCTGATTGCCTCGGCACGCGCCTGCCCGAACATCTCTTCGATTTCTTCGGGGCCGTTGACCCTGCGCATTCCTCGGCCGCCGCCTCCGGCAGAGGCCTTAATTAGAACCGGATAGCCAATCTTATCGGCGACTGCCCTGGCCTCTTCGGCATCTGCGACGGTTCCATCGGATCCCGGAACAACCGGCACGCCGTTGGCCACCATGAGGTCCCTTGCAACGGCCTTCACGCCCATCTTCTCGATAACATCTGCGGGAGGACCTATGAACTTGATGCCGTATTCCTCGCATTTGCGAGCAAACTCGGCATTCTCGGACAAAAAACCGTATCCTGGATGGATTGCATCGCACCCGGTTGCAAGTGCCGCGGAGATAATGCGGTCTATGTTCAGGTAACTGTCCTGCGACTGCGGCCCGCCAATGCAAATCGAACGTGTGGCAAACGGAATGTACACTTGGTTCTCGTCGGCCTTCGAGTAAACCGCCACGCATTCTGTACCCATGTCGATGCAGCAGCGGATGATCCTCTGTGCTATCTCGCCTCTGTTTGCCACAAGTACTCGTCTGAACATGGCCTAATCCGCCTCGATTTCCATGATCAGATCGTCAAACCCAACCGTTTCGGTGTTCTGCACCCAGATCTTGCGCACGGTTCCCGAACAGGGGGACTTAACTTCGTTGATCATCTTCATGGCCTCGATGATGAACAGCACGTCGCCTTCCGAAACATGGCTGCCAACCGAGACAAAAGGCTTCTCACCGGGCGAGGGAGCTTCGTAGAACACGCCTACCAGCGGAGCTTTTATCTGCTCGTAATTGTTGTCGGGAGCTGCCTCTTCTGCAGGAGTCGTGCCCGATGCCGCAGAATCTGCGGAAGAGGTAAGTGAGTTCTGAAGCATTCCCTGCATCATGCGGGCAATCTCCGATGACACTGGGGCAGACTGCGATTCATCCGATCCAGCTGCTACGGGAATGTTCGGAATACCTGGGATTCCCTGTGCCGACGGAGCACCTGCCATCATAGGCACCGGATAGGGAATGTACGTGGGAGCGGGGGCCTTCTCATCCGAAGGCTTCTTCATCTTTATATGAACCTCATCAGTGTCCACCTCTAGGTAGGACAGCGGAGAGTCCGCGAAGTCGCGCATTATATCGCGCAGATCGTCTTTTTCCATTTAGCAAAACCACCTTCCCAAGAGCGCAGCTTGCTAAGCGACGCATGGATTGGTACCTTCTGGCTGCGGGCTTGCTTTGATTG
>CADBOM010000095.1 GCA_902796325.1 uncultured Coriobacteriaceae bacterium | reverse complement strand
CATCCAGCGCGCCATGGACTCTAAGCGAAAGATCGAGTTCAAGTACTTCAAATACGACGAGCATAAGGAACCCGTGCTGCAATACGACGGCAAGGTCTACGTTGAAACCCCGGTGCAGCTCGTTTACATGGACGATTGCTACTACGTGGTTATATGGGATGACCGGCACGGGGATTTTGCCAACTTCCGCGTCGACCGCATGGTAAACCTGCGTGTGTCAAGCCAGCCAGCCACGCACAACGATGAGATAGCGAACTTCGACGTTGGCAAATACCAGCAGCGCACCTTCGGGATGTTCAACGGGGAATCCGTGATGGTTACCCTGCGCGTGACCTCGAGGGCCATGAGCGCGATTATCGACAGGTTTGGCAAAGACGTCGTGGCAATACCAAACGGTGACGGAACATGCAATGTTCCCGTCACCGTGATGGATAGTCCCACGTTCTATGGATGGTTGGCCATGTTCGGGAAAGATGTCTCGATAGTCAGCCCCGCGAGTCTGAGGGAATCCTACGTGGAGTTCCTTCAGAGCATCGTGGACAGCTACCGCGAGAAATAAGCGCCGGCACGCGTCGCGTGCGCGTGACGCGTGCAGTGCGTGTCCACAACGACAGCCGTTGTGCAGCTGCAGCAACCGAACGCCCAGGCTACTTCTTCTTCCTGGCATCCTTCACATACAGCCCAACACGCACCTGCTCCCAAGGGTCGGCTTTCTTATCAACCTGCAAGACCCTGAGCTTGAACACGTTGTGCCCGTAATATGCCAGCAGCGCCGGAATTGAATTCTCGCTTTTTGGCATGAAACCAAGCTTGGTTCCCTTGTAATAGATTGCGATTGCATTCGGATCGTACGGGTTGTCGAACTCTGGAACCATATCGAGTTTGGTGCCAACCTTTAGCTTGTCGATCACCAGTGCCCCATCCCAATACTGGAAGCCGGCAATGAAATAGGTTGCCACATGCTTTGAAGGCTCGTACATAGCGCATCTCCTTTTCTCGTAATAACGCCATTACCTAGATGACATTGCCTCATTGCATCTGGAATATTACACTGGGAAAATTTTTTGGGTGGGTAATGCAGTGGACAGCCAAGGGACCGAGGGGGGCAAGCGGCAACGATAAAGCAGCAGAATCAAGAAAGCGGCGGCGATAAAACCGCAACGATAAAGTAGCGGCGATAAAACTGCAACGAGAACAGCCTACCTACCGTCTAGCATGTGCTTCTCAAAAGCAGTGCGAGCCGTGCTGGCAACTCACGCTATCTCGTATGAGGAGATGAGCTCATCGTCGTCGCTCAACCCCACCACGTATTCCATGAGCCCGATATGAGATGCGGTCTGCAGCTCTACGAAGAACTTCCTGAACTTGTCATCGGGAGCATTGTCATCATCCATCATATGCTGGAAAGAGCTTCGCAGGCTGTTTGAGAGGCGCGTCTTGAAATACGGGTCGCCGTTGCCCCCGAACAGCGCGTGCAGCGTGTGCTTGAACCTGAGGCAGGTGTCGAACCAATTCACTAGAGAGGCGAATGCCGGGTCGGATGAAGGCAGATCGGACGAAGGCGGATTAGAGTCGGACGAGAACTGACTCTTCTGGCTCACGACCCTGGAATTTGCGGGATATAGCTGCAGGTTATCCAGCAGGTATCGCTCTATCTGCTCTACAACGTCCAGCGAGTCCTGGTAATGCGCGTAGAAGGTCGATCTGGACACTCCACCACGCTCGACAATCTCCTTGACCTTGATCTTCATGTAAGGTTTTTCCTCCATAAGATCGACATAGGCCTTGATTATCTGGTATTCCGTTGGGCTTATGCCCTCCCATTTGGAATAGTCATCATTCATCGCGATAACCCAATTCCCGATGCTGCGGGTGCTCATGCTCTCGCGCGCTTTACAAAACACCCTTGTTAAATATATGGTGGCACCTCCAAGCTAATTGGAAGCGCCACCATAATGCTATCAGCTAAATCTAAGACGATATGCGGGCAACGGCCAATCCGAGCCCGAGAATTTCAGCCCTCGATGTTCTGCAGCGTACCGCGCGCTACGCGTTTCATGCCAAGTTCCATTCGCTGCATGCCCGTGCCACGCGCCACACGCCGCATGCAGAACCCCACACGTCGCAAGCGTCACCTACACGCCGCATGCAGAACCCACATGCCACGTGATGCGTGCTGCGTGCTAGAACATGGGATGCTCTGGATGTTTGGTCTCGTCAACCACGAAATCGGTGGAGTCGTCGTACTTGGGTGGAATCACCGGAATCTGCAGGTAGGAATCATATTGGCCGCCAGTATGCACGATATGATCGCCATGGTTGTCAGTGTCCCAGATGAGGGGCTCGATCCAATGCTTGTCGCGGATGTAGCGCCCGGCAACCTGCACGCGCAGGGTCTCTCCCGCATGCCATAGGCGGCTGAACGGGTTTATCTCGATGTCCACGGGAACCACCTCGCCCTTGGAGAGCTTGAGTTCCCTCTTATGGGCTTGGACAGGCTGGAAGTCGCTTGAAAGCTCTGGGTCGAGCTCTCTGTGCGACACCCTCATCTTTCCCCAAGCACCCGGATGCGGGGCGGTGCCGCCGAAGATCGTGACAGGCTGCTCTATGCCCCTCGGGCTAACCTTCTTGAGGGTGATGAACAGGTCCATGTCGTCGTAATCGGCCGCCTCTACCCAAAGATGCAGCTTGGAGTACCCGGTTATCTCGGTATCCTTGGTAAACGTGTAATCGAACTCAGCCGTCTGGGTGTCGGGATCGTAGGAAACCTGCGATTGCGCCGCCACGGGGCTCTCCAGCATCTTCATATGGTCGGCATCGAGATACAACTTCTCGTATTGCGTGCGGGGCAGTGGGAAGTCGTCCTCGGCCCTCTCCACCTCGGCATCTTGATCGAATCTGTCCATGACGTCTATGCGGACGCGCGGCGTGGACTCCCAACCGTTGTGGATTCCCTTGCAATAGCGGTCGAAGAAGTGCAGCAGCTCATACTGGCTTTTTAGCGAGTAGAAATCGGGCCACTCAAATTCGCGATGGGCGCGGAGCCATTTTTGCTTGGAACCAGCCTTGCGCCATGCTATGACGGAGCCGCGCAGGTGGAAGTGGTTCCATCCAGCCGTGGCATACACGGGAACCTGGATTTTCTCGAAATCCGGGATCTTATCCTCCCAATATGCGTTCATGAACGGGTATTTCTCGATCATCGAGCCCATATCGTCAACGCCCTCGAGGCCGCAGGACCCCATGGTGGCGAAGTTGGTGAACTGCGCGCTTGGGATTCCGCCCTCGCATAGCGACTCGCGGTACATGTCGGTCATGCCCTCCCAGGGGGCGATGCATGCCAAGTGTGGTGGTTGCTGGGCGGCAATCTGCCATTGGCTGATGGCCAGAGCCGACGTGCCGGCCATCGTGACCTTGCCGTTGCACCAAGGCTGCTGCGCCAGCCACTCGATGGTGTCGTAGCCATCCTTGCCATCCTGGCTATCGAACTGATCGTAGAGACCCTCGGAATATCCAACGCCGCGGATGTCCACGTTCACGACCGCATAGTGGTTGGGGCACCAGAAAGCGGGGTCTGCCGCCTCGATCTTCGTCATGGGGGAAATCTGTCCCAAGGGAACACCTGGGGTATACGACGCCTTCTCGGGCGGCCTGAAATCGTTGGGGCGCTTCCCATAGCCGCTCCATGCCAGAATTGCCGGTATCTTCTCCTCGCAATCCTTGGGACGGAATATGTCAGCGTAGATCTTCACACCATCACGAAGCGGGATGGCAACGTCTTGCTCGCAGATAATGCCTGGGGCAGCCTCGTATGTGTGGGGGTCGAATGTGTACGGCCTGCACAGCCTCTTCTCGTCCTCCCCCATCTTCATGAATTCCTCTAGTTTCACAGGACGCAGCTCCTGCGTGTACACTCGCTCGATCTTCTCGTCGCCGTAATCTTGCTCTACGATCTTGATGCTTCTTCCGGGAATCATCTTTCCTCCAATCAAAATTGCGGGCGCCACGGTTTGCCTAGCAAATCACGGTGAGATGGCCAGGGCTAGCCAAAGCAGATACGCAACGAGGCACTCGCATTCATCCGATGCCTAGAGTTTGGAGGATTTTAAAGTTTGGGGAAAGCACAAAGAGAAGCAAAATGTCCACCTTGGAAATCAAATCCGAATCCAGGGCGGACATTGCATTCATAAAGTTTACTGCGGAAAATTGGCCAGGTTCTTTTTCAGAATTAACTCTCTGCTACCTCGGCATCGACTCGCCGCTATTTTGGCATCGGGCCCAAGCTGCGCACCATTGGCTCCAAGCTACTTCGCCATCATGACCTGCACGATGTTCCTGAGGTCGGTGAACAACCCGATGATATCTTCTATAGGGCCAACGCCGTTGAAGTAGTAGAAGATCATAGTGCCCTCGCGGCGCGATTCCACGATTCCAGAGCGTTTGAGAATCTGCAGATGATGCGATACAGCTGGTCTGGACAGGCTGGTTTTCTCGGCAAGATCGGCAACGCGGAGCCCTCTTGGAGAATGGTCGTGCAGCATTAGCACTAGAAGCTGAAGCCTGGTTTCGTCGGCAATGGCCGTGAGGACATTCCTGCAGTCGGTTATCTCCCCTGCAAGCCCCTTGATCTGCTCCGCTTCTTCCGGCGTTTGGCATTCGATTGCACCTTGTTGCCCTGCCTCGATGCTCTCAGCCTCTACCTCGCTATGACCCGACTCGTCCATCGCTATTCCTTTCGAGCAGCAACAGAATATTAGAAATCCGCTTTAATCAGAATTCGCCTTGCTCGGTCTTGGGCAAATTCCAATCTAAATAATCAACAGTAGACAACTATTTCTTAGTGTAGTGCATTCTAACGCAACTTTGTTTCCAGATTACCGCGATGCTCGCCGAACAACTCCTCGACATATTGTGTGGCGGGATGATAGATAGGATACTACGGGCTGGCAAATTGCAGCGAATGGCCACGGTTTGTAACCACGAACCCGCCGACAACCAGGACTTTCCCACACCGGATGCTACCGGTTGTTACCGGCTTCTCTATCTTGCACAAGCTGTGCTGCGCCGCCGCCCAGCTCCGATACTGGATGGCAATGTGAGCGCAATGTTTTATTTAAAGCTTGCAAGGTATGTCCGGCGTCAAGGATTGGCAAACTTGTTCGCGCAAAAAGGCAACATCGGTGGTTTCATGTCCAAATTCGAGGCATTCTCGATCGCATATTTCAAATGCACATTTAAACAGGGCCCCTATCCTCGCACGGAGAACAGGGGCCCTTCATCGGACGAACGTTTTACGGGTAATTGTCTAGCTCTGGGGCATGGCGTTTCTAAGCAGCGTGAGCATGTAATCGGGAACCGCTGCCTGACCGCCCATGACGAATCCGCCGTAAACCCCTGGAATTATCGTGTTGATGTTGTCGTAGGAATCGGGGTAATTGCCCACAAGAAGAATTGGAGCCCCGACCTTGGCCACGTTTACAGCAGACAGTCCATCGGGGAAGTTGTCCCCAGAGGCTGCGATAACAAATGGAATAAACGTGAAATCCGGATCAAAGGTTGCATCCTCAACCGTGCCACCGCACGACCACATGAGTATCTGGGCGGATGTGCTGTACCTAGAATTCCCATAGAGCCTGGTGTAGCTATATCCATCGCCAAGCTGGGCCTTAACTCCGTCATAGTTCACAACCGCGGGACCTCCTATTACTAGGACCTTGCTGAACCCTCCGGCCTTGATAGCGTCCGCCTCGTCGGTGGTGAGAAGCCCACTTTGGTCGGTACCGAATATCGGCGCCTTGGTCTTGGCTGCATAAGCACCCACAGACAGCGCATCCGGGTATTGGTAGGCATTCACGATGATGGCCGTACTGCTCCAATTGCCCTTTCCAGCGTTGTAGATGCTAACCGCGGTATCGGTCCTAAGGTTTCCCGACAGCCTCTCCACGGAGGACACGCAGCTGAGATTTGCAACCTGCTGTTCCACGTTCTTGGAGATTGCAGAATCGCCACCAAGGATGTAGACCTTCGCATCTCCATCAGCAATCCCCTCGATTGCGGTTGCTGCCTGCGGGCTCAGGCTATATGGATTGGTGAGAACGAGCTTGGAGTCCAGAGCCCCCACGAGCGATGTCGCAGTAAGTCCATCCGGAAAATTCTCGCCAGAAGCCAGCACGATTTCCGTGCAGCTTTCATTGTCTGACGTTGTCGATAGCAGCATGGTGTCGTATCTGGTGTCTCCGTAGACCCTTCCCCATCTGCCGATCGTCACGACTACATTCTTATCGAATGCATCGGGGGCGACGTACGCATCTTTGTCACTGATTATTACCGAAGTGAGCTTCGGACAGTTGGCAAAAGCCCTGCTGCCAATATATTTCATGCTGCTCGGGAAATCAGCAACGTCCCTAAGAGATGTGCATCCTTCGAAGGCGCCGTTCCCTATCGCTGTTACATCCTTGCCTTCTATGGTGTCTGGGATACTCACGTAGTCGGGAGATCCCTTATATCCGGTGATGGTGACGTTGCCGTCATCGCCAATCGTGTAGGTTAAGGTGTACTGGTTGTCCTTCCATGTTTCTCCCGGAATTTCCCCCGAAGTGCCCGCTAGCGCCAGCGCCGGGCACAATGCAACGGCAAAAGCCATTGCCATGACAGAGCACATTGCCTTTTTCACCATGCGGCTAATGCCTCTCCTCATGCTTCACTACCTTTCGATATCGATCGTTTCCAAATCTTGCACTAACTCGAATTGTTTCTAACATCCGAAGGTCAAGTTGTAGTCAAGACCAAATAATTCTTCATAAAAGACCAAATGCACCCAGAAGGAGTGCAGGTTATGGGCAGGATCGTGGCTATCGAAACAGGCACTGCAAGAGGTGGAACGCAGCGCTAGCGTCCAGTGCCGTAGCGCTACAGACACGGTCGACGGCTTGGCAGCGCGGTGGCTGGAGGCTCTGCCAGCGCAGGCGTCAACGCACGCTGTGCACCGGGTATTTTTCCATGTAATCCGAAAAGGTGGCCTCGGTATAGCGCTTGAGCATATCGATGACCTGTAAGGCTCTGGGCGACACCCTAACTCCCGTTGGCATCAGAAAGCCGCATTGGCAATGGCCTGATTCCGTTGCGAGCGGGGTGAAATGAATGCCATCAGTGGGCATGTCGGGGTCTATTGTCGACAGGTAAAACCCGAACGAATCGAACAGGGCAATGCTGCCGTCGTTAGACTTAACGAAATCGAGCAGCATGTGGGGGCTGGCTATTCCCATTCGTATGTTCTGCAGCGGGCTATCCTTGAAAAGCCATTCCTGGAGCTGCGCCATCTCCTTCTGGATGTTGATTGCCACCGGGTATGTGGCAACGGTGCTGCGGTGCAGGGTTTTCTCATGCCCCAACGGCGACCCTTCTTTCCAAACCACCCCATAGTCTGTTCGAAAGAGTGGGTCGAACATTACGTCGCGGCGCGCGAGAATCTTGCGGCGCGAATTCGGGTGCAGGTCTATGAAGTAGAGGTCGGAGCCATCGGAGTTGGCCGCCATCTCCACCACCTTGTCGAACGAATCCTCCTTGTACCATATATGCTTGAGCAAGTAATCGAAGCCTGCGACACCCGCGGCGATCTGCGCCGGGTAGTACGTGGTGTGCACGGTAATGTGGTCTTCTACTTCCGCGCTGCGATGCTGCAAGAGGAATATCTCGTCAAGCGCCAGGTTGCGCTCTTCAACTATCCGCTGTGCATGGGGCAGCAGCTTCTCCCCGGCAAGGGTTAGCCTTACTCCCCTCTTCCCCCTTTCGAAAAGGGGGATTCCAAGCTCTGCCTCAAGCCCGGTTATAGCCTTGTTGAGCCCCTGTTGCGACACGAACAGCCGCTTGGAAGCCCCATAGAACGAGCCAGCCTTGGCCACCTCGACGAAGTACTTGAGGGTATCTACCTGCATTTGCCCTCCAATTGGATGAATATCGGACAAATTCAATCTGTACAGCTTTTGGAATTAGTATACACAATGATTGGTTGTGCATTATGCATCAAAGCGTGCCTTTATTGCACCAGCAGTCAATGAATAGAATTTTCGGCAGGGAAAGACAACTCGATGTTTTCGGAGGAGGAGTAATGTCAACTGGAGAAGACTTCGTGTACACATGCTGTCCGGGATGGGGCGACCATGAGTTCTGCGTTCTGAAGACCATCACCAAGGATGGCAAAATCGTGCGCACCGAGAAGGTCAAGTACACCGGTGCCGAGGAGAACGAGGGCTACATTTGCCAGAAGGGCATAATGTCGTGCCGCCAGCCCTACAACGAGAAGAGGCTGCTGTATCCGCTCAAGCGCGCTGGCGAGCGTGGCGAGGGCAAATGGGAGCGCATCTCGTGGGACCAGGCAATGGACGAGATTTCGGACAAGCTGCTGCAGCTTCGCGACGATTATGGACCTGAGTCGCTCGTGATGTGGGACGTGGTTGCAAGCGTGCCACCATCGCAGGGCTTGGCCGCAGTTCTTGCATCGCGTTTCATGGGATTGTGGGGAGCAACCGACCCAATCCAGGGCTATGGCCTGGATAACGGCCCGTTCTATGCAGCGTTCTTCGATATGGGCAACTTCTACAAGTACATGACCACGGACCCGGCCAACTTCGACACCTCGAACCTCATCATCGTATGGGGAGCCAACCCGGTTGAGAACCAGCACCGCATGGCCAAGCATCTTGTGGAAGCTCGTTGGAATGGCGCCAAGATCATCGACATCGGACTTCTGTTCGACGCAACCGCTGGATATGCCGACCAGTTCATCCCGGTGAAGCCAGGTAGCGACCCAGCTCTCTCGATGGCAATGGTCAACCGCATCATCGAGAAGAAGCAGTACAAGACCGACTTCCTGCTGGCCCACACCGTGGCGCCGTTCCTCGTGCGCGATGACAACGACATGTTCATGCGCGACGAGAAGGGCCGCTACATCGTTTGGGACTCCGTTGCAAACGAGGCCGTTGCGGTTCCTGCCGGCCAGGAAATTCCATGCGAGAACCCAGAGCTGGACGGCCAGCACGAAATCGACGGCGTATCCTGCAAAACCGCATTCGCAAGGCTGCGCGAGCACGCTTCCAAGTACACGATGGAGTATCAGGAGTCCATCACCGGAGTGCCGGTGGAGGTTGCCGAGAAGCTCACCGACGAGTACGTCGCAGCAGACAACGCCTACATCATCGGAGCCTTGGGACTTCGCTACGAGAACCAGGGCGAGAGCTACCGCTCGTTCTATCTGCTTGGAATGCTCACTGGCAACCTGGGCAGGCCCGGAGCCGGAGTTACAAGCGAGATGCTGCCGGCAGGCTTCCCCATCATCTTCAACGATGCCCCGATCACGATGCCCAACGGCCGTGAGAACTACAAGGGCAAGATGCTGCGCCAGGCAGAGTTCATCGACGCCATGCGCAATGACGACCCATGCCCCTACAAGGCATTCTGGGTAATCGCCGGAAACCCGGTTCACAACTGCCCCAACCGCGGCCTTTGGATCGACACCATCTTCCCCAAGATGGAGCTGATCGTGGATATCGACATCTGGATGACGGACACCGGAGAGTACGCCGACTACGTGCTGCCAGACTGCATGCCGTTCGAGCGTTACGAGCTGGTCGCAAGCGCCGCTTACAACCACGTGGTTCTGAGCGAACCGGCGATCGAACCCCAGGGCGAGGCAAAGGATCCAACCTTCATCTACAGCGAGCTGGCAAAGCGCGTTGGTCTTGGAGAGTACTTCGACAAGACGGCGCTGGAGTGGATTGGCATCAGGCTGCAATCCAAGTACCCGCTGGTAGCGGGCATCAATCCGCCGCTCACGCTGGAGAGGCTGCAGAAAGAGAAGATGGTGCGCATCGTCACGCCGCCAGTGCATTGGGACCCGTTCATGGGACTGCAGTTCGACACCCCATCCGGACGTCTTGAGTTCTACTCCGAGCGCCTGGTACCAGTGCACGACCAGATGGCACAGTACGTACCACCTCTCGAGGCACCAACCCCGCAGACGCTTGCCAATGGCACGGCCAAGCACCCGTATCACTTCTTCAGCGGACGCCAGCGCTTCTTCATGCAGTCGATGTTCACGGACGATCCAGTGATGGCACATCTCTCCGGAGACAAGCCAACCGGACGCATCAATCCGGCAGATGCCAAGGAAGAGGGCATCAAGGACGGCGACACCGTAGAGATCTACAACGAGCGCGGGCATGTGGTTATCGAGATGCGCCTAGACCAGGCGATTCCGCCAGGGACCGTTCAGGTTTGGTTCGGATGGCGCCATGGAGCATTCGACAACGGAATGTATTCCGAGCTGATCGTCCCGCTGGGCAGCCCCGAGACCATAGACGACCGCGCTATGAACTGGGTCAAATGCGTGCAGGATGTAAATGGATACCAGCCCGGATTTGGAACCGGTGGAATTGGCGGAATGGCCGGTGCATGGGACACCATCTGGGATTGCGCATGCGACATCCGCAAGGTCAGCGACGGAGAGGAGGCCTAAGATGGCGGAGATTACCAATGACACCATTCTTGTGAACCTGCAGCGCTGCACGGGATGCTGGACATGCTCCCTTGCCTGCAAGGTTGGAAACAAGCTGCCAGACGACAAGTATTGGCTAACCGTACGCACCCTGGGCTCTGGCGAGGGCATCGACCGCCCAGCGGGAGTCTGGCCAGACCTCCACATGTCGTGGATCCCAATTTGGTCGCAGCTGTGCGTTAAGTGTCCCGCCCGCACAGCCGAGGGCGAGCTCCCCTACTGCGTCAACAGCTGCCCCAACGACGCTCTGACGTTTGGAGAGGATGCCAAGGCCATGGCCGAGGAGCTTAAGCAGCGCGATTTCAGGATCTTCACGCTGCCGAGCTTCGAGAATTCCAAGGACGGAATCGTCTACGGAAGTAAGTAGCTAGCAGTCTTTCGTGACATTCCTAGCTCCCCTTCAGCATGAGGAGTCAATGAAAAATCCGGGTGGACCACATCTCCAATGATGGAGGCCCGCCCGGATTTTCTTGTGGTTGAGCTCAAGAGGAGAACCCCTGCACTCGGGAAACATGCATTCAGGAAACCCCGCGCTCAGGAGAATCTCCTGCCGCCCTCTATCCGCTCCCCATCATTCACCATACGGAATCCTAAAATAATCCAGCCACGTCTTGAATCTGTCCTGTGCAGCCAAGCAGGTATCAGTTAGGAACCCTTTCTCAGAATCCCACTCGGCAAGCCCTCTATAGTAATAGGCCTTCATATCGTCCGATATAACGAATGGGACCACATTGCTTGCAAGGCATTCCTTGAGCATTATCAAACGTCCAACACGGCCGTTCCCATCCTGGAACGGATGGATTCTCTCGAACTGCACATGAAAATCCACGATCTGCTCAAAGGTGTGCGCTCCGTTTTCAGCGCAAGATTCCGAATACGATTTCAAAAGTTCTTCGATTTTCGAATGAACTTCTTCGGGCTCTGTTGTCACCATGTTTGCAACCTCGTTCGGCAGTTTCTTGTACTCGCCAACAGCAAACCACGATATAGAGCTATCGGTCGTACCCGACTTCAGGATTCTATGAAGTTCCTTGATCATTGATTCGCACAGCGGAACGCACGCATTGTCTATGCAGTAGTCTATGCACCTGAAATGGTTTGCCGTCTCCACAACGTCGTCCACTTTCACCGGCTGGCCATCGGGGATAATTGTAGAGGTCTCGAAAATCAACCTGGTTTGATCGAGTGAAAGTCGAGACCCCTCTATATGGTTTGAATTGTAGGTTAGCTCGATTTGCAGCTTGTGGTAGATTCCACCGTGAATCTTGGCATCCTTCTCCTCTTCGAGCCTGCCCAGCAGGGGGTTCTCGATGGGCACCACGTTATCCGAGCTTGATTGGCTTGGACTTCCATCGTTCAAAGCCCCGCCGCCTGAACTGCCATTGTGCGAACCAAGACGAGCCGGCTTGACTGCGCCTGATGGAACATTCCACGTTTTGCCAACCAAAACCGCACCAGGAACGCGTCCCTGCTGGCAATAGCTACGTACACTGCGTTCTGATACACCCCAGATCTTCGCTATTTCTGATGTGGAGAGGTAATCCATGATCGCCCACCTCAACTCAATGGTTCGGCAACGGACAGGCTTTTTAAGCAGCGAGAGAACGACCCCCCCCCGGTGAAACACGCCAGTTTTGCCGGGTTCTGAACCCGTCAAAGCTGCATGTCGAATTCGTGTTGTCGTTGTCCGTAATTCCTTCCGTTGCTACAGCATTTTTCGACAATATATTGCCGATATCGGCAGATTTCAAGCATATTTCCACAAGTATCGGCAATTTTAGAAATATTAATTGACGGTATCGGAAGTTTTTAAATCAAATTATTGCCGGTAAGAATGAACAGTAAATCAGACGAACATGCTCTGGGGCGATGGAACCTCGCGTTCCATCGCCCCAAATATCACCTCATGCAAGTAACCGGATGCATGAATATGAACAATGCCGGGAAGCCGTGCGCACTAAGCCTTCGACTTAGCCAGAGCCAGGACTGCCAACCCAGCTACCGCAAGAGCGGCACCAACGTGGTGGGCTTTCTTGATGCGAACCTGCTCCTCGGGAGTCTTGTCGGACATGCTCGACCCATGGCACGCAAGCTTGTGCAGGCACTCGCCGAAAGCCGATTGCCCAGAGTGGCCCGGTTTGTCAGGCTCGGCCAAGACATTTTCTCCCTTGTGATCTTCGGCGAACATCCATGGCTCGTGCTTCAGGTAATAGTAGTAGCTGCCCTTGCCAATGCTGCCGGCAAGCCATGTGGCGAATTCCCCTGCACGAGACCCAATGGCGAGGATGAACATCGAGAAGCCATCGCGCAAACCATGTCTCTCCAGCTCCTCACGCGCATGATCGAAGTTGTAGAAGCGGTTGGCCGCACGGAAGAACTCCAGCTCCAGATCCCAGGCGGACATGTTCTTGGGCTGGAATGTGGCGTTCATCATGTCGAACTTGCCCCAATCGCGCTCATTGCGAACGAGCATGCGCCCCTCGCTTTGGTATTGCTTGTAGGTGGCGGTACCGGGGAACGGGGTGAGAATTGCCGGCTGCAGCTTGCTGGCCTCTATCGACCTTGCGAAGTCCACACCCCGCATGATGTCGGCATGGGTGTCGGTATCGATGCCCAGCACGATGCTGGCAATGAGCTGGATGCCATGGTCGCGACAGGCCTCGCCTGCACGGCGGATGTCATCTAGGTTCTGATGCTTGTTGATTGCGTCGAGAGACTCCTGGTTGAGCGATTCGATGCCGATGAGAACCCAGTTGAGGTTAGCCGCTGCCAAAAGGTCGAGAAGCTCGGGGTCGTTTGCCATGTCGGTGCGGCCGAAGAAGAACGTTTCCTTGAACTGCAGGTTCTCGGCGATGATGCGGCGGCATATCTCCTTGGCGCGTTCCTTGTCGGACGTGAAGTTGTCGTCCTCGAAGTTCATGTACTCGAAGCCCAGCTCGTGATAGTGCTTGATTTCGGCGATCACGCTGTCGACGCTTCGCCTGCGCAACGGCTTGAACATGCGCGACGTGGTGCAGAACGCGCAGCAGTAGTTGCAGCCGCGCGATGTCATGATGTCCGCTGCCTCGCACGGGGTCTTGAGTATTGAGTAATCGTGCCAGGGCAGGGAGTCCAGGTCCATCACAGGTTTGCACTGCACGATTGGATCGGTGATACGACCCTCCACCACATCGAGAATCGTGAGCTCGCCCTCTCCCACCAGGACTTGATCGGCGTGCTTCAAAGCCTCTTCCGGCACAGCCGAGGCGTGGATACCTCCCATGAGCACATGGGCATGCCCGTTCTCATGGAACATATCCGCTATATCGTACGCGCGGGGAGCATTGGACGACATCGTATAGATGCACACCACATCGGCCCATCCGTAAAGGTGGTCGTAGTTGACCTTGGCGTACATCTCCTCATACGCCTCAACGTTGTGGCCAGCTTGTTTGAGAATCCCACCTAAGATAAGCGGGCCGGTGATGCAGTCGCGGGTTCCATAGAGATGTGCTCCGGCACGGTATACCGGCAGCCTGCGCAACCAAGAAGCAGGAGTGATAAACGCCACATTCATGCTGTTCGTCGCCTCTTCAGTATTTAGTTCTGTAGGTTATCAGGCAAAGCGGAGAGCGAATTTTTGAATCAAAAGCTCATCAAATTGCATACTCTCCGCGCAAAACTAAAGTTTTTTTGTTTGCTTAACAATCTAACTGTTTAAGTGTTTAATCAATTTTACTGCAATGAGGTTATACGTCAATCAACACATGGTATTAGTTGGAAAATCTGCGTGATATCATCATAAAAACCCGAAGACGCCCTCGTGGAAATTGCGATGGGCACGAAAAATTGCCGGGGTGCCGAGAGCACGCAAAACGGCAACAAGGAGAAGCATTGAGCGAAAACGAAGAATCGATTGAATCTGGAGCACCGACGGCATCCGAAGAATCCACACTCTACGATAACGAAGCCAACATTGCGGGCGCCACTGATACTGGAATCCATGATGCAGACACTCTAGGTGCGGGCACACCCGATATGGGCACTCCCCCGCTTCCGGATGGGCAATCGGTCAAAGCCAACAATGGACCCAAACGCCACGAGTCAACCGCTTCGGTACTCGCGGCACTGGTTTCTAACATCGCCGTTGGAATCTTCAAGTTCATAGCGGCTGGTCTATCTGGATCATCCGCATTGATTTCGGAGGGAATCCACTCGATCGTCGACTCCGGAAACGAGGTGCTGGTCCTCGTAGGCATCAAGAGATCCGAGCATAGACCAGACAGGGTGCATCCGTTTGGATATGGAATGGAGCTCTACTTCTGGACCATGATCGTGGCGATCATGATATTCGCCCTTGGCGGCGGCCTATCTATCTACGAGGGAATAGACCACGTAGCATCGGTGCAACCCGGAGATGTTCCCGGCGATCCCTTCTGGAGCTACATCGTTATACTGGGTGCCATGGTGATAGAGGGACTGTCGCTCCGCGTAGCTGTGAAGCAGTTCAACAAGGAGCGCGGGGACATAAAGCCACTGGCATTCATCAAAAGCGCGAAGGACCCCAGCCTCTACACGGTGGTTCTGGAGGATACCGCAGCAGAGCTAGGACTGTTCGTAGCCCTTATCGGAACGCTGCTCACCCAACTCACCGGAAACCTCTACTTCGATGGCGGAGCATCCATCGTGATCGGGCTCCTCCTGGCTGCGGTTGCCATCTTGCTGCTGCGCGAGACCAAGGGTCTGCTCATCGGCGAGGGCATGTCAAGAAACGACATCATGGCAGTTGAGAAGATCATCGAGTCTAACCTGCACGTGATCGAATGCGGAAGGGTGCTGTCGATGTACCTGGGGCCGCATGACCTGCTGCTGAACATCGACGTCACGTTCGACCGCAATATCACGCGCGACCAGACTTTGGATGCTGTGGATGACATCGAGGCTGCGATCGTGTCCGCCTACCCCGATGTTACCCGCGTGTTCATAGAGCCCGAAAGCCTGCGCTTCACCAGGGAAAACGGACCTTCGTCGCAATCGGAATAGCGCGTAGGACCTGTGACCTAGCCAAATGCGAGACCTGTGGTTTGGCAGCGCGCGAGGAACACGAGAGAGCATGGCCCGTCGACGCACCAAACCCATGGATCTGGCGGAATGCGGAGCCTCGCGAGGCACCGCTAAGCCACGCAGCTCACGAGGCCTCCCTCACGCTCTCCGGGTCTTCTGATGCAAGCGCCGCCAGCAGCTTTATGCGGTTGATCTGGTTAACGCGGCTAATACCGATATCGAACTCTATCGTCGCGAGGTTTGCCTCCGGATGGAGCACCCTGAGCTCGCGCAATATTCCCTGTCCGTTAACGTGCCCGGACAAGCACGCGAAGGTCTGGGCCAGCAATACAGAACGAATGCCGGATTCCAGCGCAGACGCCATGGTTGCCTCGGCGCACCAGCCTATTCCGGAATCCTGCGTCATATCGATGCAGTTGTCCATGGCAACCCGCTCGATATGGCGGTACGAGAGCGCCGGTGCATACCCAATCCCATCTTTGGCGAGCTTGCCAAATTCCTCCTGTTGGATATCGGCGCATATCCTGGCGAAATCGAGCAATGCATGTGTCCGCGAGATGCTATGTTCGCCGTCCTGTGTGTCGCCGCGCATCTCCTTCGCAGTCGCTATCGCAGCATGGATAAGCTGCGTTGCCAAAGACGGTGGAACCACCTCGCATCCCTCTTCGGATATAAGCTCGAATAGGTCGTTGTTCAAAGACGGGGTGAGAACCAAAGACGCTGGGCCAACGATGGCTATCTTGGTCTTGTTGCCGGCAACGCCAGATCTGCCAGCCTCAGCCATGAGACTCGTTGCCTCGAACTGCTCGCAATCTCCCAGCACGATGGCTCTCGCGAGGTCCTCCGAGATGGCTGGGTCTTGCTCCACAAGATCCAGCAACGTTAAAGTGCGTGGGCTGGAATATCCGCCGATTACCCTGCATGCCACAAGAGAAGTGCAAGACGAGCAGCAGCCCTGGCATGCATATGGGAGCAGAAGTCTCGGATTGGATGCGAATCCAGATGCAGGGCCGGATGCAGATCCGGATGCAGCACCGGGCGAGGCAACATGTGCCGTATCGGATGCCGTATCGGACTCCTCGCAATGTTCCTTCAATTGCCCAACAGCCGATAGCACGAGATGGCAGAGGTCGTTGTTGGCAACCGAAAGCCCTTTCGCCACGCCGGCATCGGACGGTCCGGTTGAAACAGCCACTCCATGGCCCGCAAGAGCCCGCTGGATGTGGGGCATGTGCACCGGCATCCACCCTGGCATGAAGTAGGCAGATTCTCCGTCCACTGGAGCAGAGCAGGAAGCAGCCAGTGCGCCGCCATCATGCGAAACGCGCGAGCCGTGGCCAAGCGATGCCGAGCCGTGCGTGCCAGAGCCAAGCGTACTAGATTCGTGCGTGCCAGAGCCAAGCGGGATCGAGCTCGCCGAAGGTGCGGCAGAAGGCACAGGGGCTCCCGACAAATCGTCTCCCGACAAATCGTCTCCAGGCATCTCACGCCCACCTAGCTCGTCCCTCTCCTTCTCATCGAGAGTTGCGAGAAGAGAGCGGACCCTAATTCGGGTGGATGCCATATCGATCATCTCGTCTATCTTCAGAGCGGTGAACACCCTGCCGGCAGATTCGCAATCCTGCCTCATTCCGTCGAGAACGCTTGCATCCACACCGCATCCAAACGAATACAGGACGATGCTCTCGAAAGATGGATTGCGGGCAGCCCAGAGAAGCGCCGCAGATTGCCTGTCGCAGACTCTCCATCCCGTATCGGTGACAGCGTCGTGCCCTGCGCCGAATGCCGTACCGATTCCTGCACCTAATCCCGCGCCGATTCCCGTATCTCTCTCGAGAAGCGCGTAGACCATGTCGGAAGTCGTGACGGCTATGCCATACGACGCCAGCATCTCCGGAATACCGTGGTGGACTCCTGGGTCGATATGATATGGCTTGCACGACAGCACCACGCCTCGCTTGCCATCCCTGTGAGCAAACCGTGCTCCTTCGAGGGCCATGTCCGCTAGGTCGGAATGGTATTCCCGCAAAGCCTTCTCTCCGGCTTCCACCGCCAGCCGCACCTCGTCTTCATTGATGTTGGGAACCAGCTTTCGCATGGAATCCATGAGCTCCGATGCACTGGGACAGCCCTCGAAGCCCGGCAGGGTGATCTGCGGGCAAATTAGCTCCGCGTCGCCCTCGTAGAACTGGTG
>CADBOM010000094.1 GCA_902796325.1 uncultured Coriobacteriaceae bacterium | reverse complement strand
GTGGTCGTGTTCTTCCCAACTCAGTCCGAGCAGGCGCTTGCCGCCGAGAATTCCGCGGGCGATGCCGGGGCAGTGACGCTTACCATGAGCGCCGACAACCAGATTGAGCAGGAAAGCGCCCTCAATATGGAAATCACCGAGGTAACGCTAACCTTGGCAACGCTGTCGTCCCTCGTGATCATCACCGTGTGCCTGCGCAAGTCGGACACCAAGGAAGAGTACGACATCCTAGGGCTGCCCCTGTACTAAACCGAATTTGATCAGCCTCTCCGAGGAAGCATATCAAATTAGAATCCGCCGGGCACTCGCCAGCTGCCGTGCAAACGACTTCCGCCGCTGTTTCGGCCTCTGCTTCCGCATTCGCCGTTTCCGCATTAGCGGTTACGTCAACGGCTGCTAGTCAATCGACTTCAGGCTGTCCACCATCGAGATCTTGCGTAGCTTCCTCCTCATCGCAACCGTCACGATGAGCGAGAACACGAGCGTGAGTCCTATCGAGAACAGGAAGCTCAGAGCGTGTATGTCGCGTCCGAACATCACTTGTTCGACCTCTGCCGTCACAACCACGAAGTTCTCCATCACGATGCCCAGAAGCAATCCCAGTAGCGCTCCCACTATGGTGAGTATGATGGTCTCCCTGAAAATGTAGGCGTCAACCTCGCGCGGGGTGAAGCCCAATACCTTGAGGGTGGCAATCTCCCTCGCACGCTCGTCGATGTTGATGTTGGTGAGGTTGTAGAGAACCACGAACGCCAGCACCGCGGCAGCCACTATCAGCACGTACACAACGGCGTCCACGCTGCTGAGGGCATTTCGGTACATGTCGATTATCTGGGTGTTGTACCCTGCGGTCTCCACGCCATCAATGGCAAGCAGCTGATCCGACAGCTGCCCCCTTAGCACCGTGTCCTCGGTGTTCGTCTTCCCGTAAATGGTGCGGTACGAGGCATCCTTGCCGGTAACGCTGGCGTATTCGGCCGGAGTCACATAAACGTGATTGCTCACGTAGTTCTCCATGATCCCGCCAACCACGAACTCGTATCCATCGCCAGTGGCATCGCCGATGGTGTTTTCCTCGTAAACGCGGATTGTGTCGCCAACCCCGATGCCCTGCTCGGTTGCCAGCTTTTCCGTAACGATGGCGCTGCCATCTTGCAGCGAGAGCGGGTCCTTCGTGAGCCTGTTCCTCATCGACACGAAATCCGAGAGCTTGTCCGGATCCTCCGGCACAACCAGCACGATCCTATGCTCGCGGTCACCGTTGTCAGCGATCATGTTCTCGCTATCGACCAGCGTGTACTCGTCCACTATGCCGCTTTCCTGCATGGCCGAATCCACGCTCTCAAGAGTCTGCTGATTGGCATCCTCGTCCAAACCAACCGTCATGGAGTAGCTGAATATCTCGTCTTTGCTGTCGTATTGGTAGGAGATGATGTCGTTAATCGAGTCGTGCAGGCCAAATCCGGTGAGGAGCAGGGCCGTGCACCCGGCAATGCCGATAACCGCCATGAAGAAGCGGCGCTTGTACCTGAAGATGTTCCTCGCGGTAACTTTCCACGAGAACGACATCCTGCTCCAAAGCGGGCGTATGCGCTCGATGAGGATGCGCTTCCCCATCTTGGGAGCACGCGGCAGCATGAGCGCTGCGGGCTTCTCGCGAAGAGACGCCGCGGCAGCCCACCAGGTTGCCAGCAGTGTAATTGCCATACCCAGGCATGTCGAGAACAGCGCCATTGGGATGTCTATCGGAGTTGGAGTGGTTGGCAGCACGTAGATGATCGCATAGGCCTTCTGGATGAAGAACGGCAGGAACTGAGTGAGCCCGATGATGCCAACCACCGAACCCACGATGCTGGCGATGAACGCGTAGATGATGTACTTCGACGTGATCTTGGAGTTGGAATATCCCAACGCCTTGTAGGTGCCGATGATCACACGCTCTTCGTCGACCATCCTGGTCATCGTGGTGAGCGACACCAGGGCCGCCACCAGGAAGAAGATGAACGGGAACACGGAGGCGATCCTGCCGATTCTGTCGGAATCGGACATGAAGCTCTCGGCGCCGATGTTCTTGGTGCGGTCGAGAACATACCAATCTGGATTCTCGATCGCATCGACGTCGGCCTGGGCCTGCTCGAGCTCCGACCTGGCATTGGCAAGCTCGTCCTCGGCCTTGGCCTTCTGCTCGTTATACTGCGCAAGCCCGTCCAGGTACTGCGCATAGCCCGAGTCGTACTGGGCCTGGCCGCTAGCGAGCGCGGCCCATCCGGAATCCAGCTGAGCCTTGGAGGCTGCAAGCTGCTTGCGGGCGGATGCAAATTGCGCGGCCACAGACTGTCTCTGCGCATCCAGCTGTGCCTGCGCCTGCTGCAGCTGCTGGCTGCCCGACTCTATCTGCTCGATTCCCGCTTGAAGCTGCGCCTCCTGGCCTTGCAGAGTTTGCAGTTGCGAATCAATCTGGGAGATACCAGCCTCCACCTGGGCAATCTGCGCCTGCACCTGCTGGGCGGTCATGCCCACGGTTTCCTCTGCGCCCGGATTTGCCTGCAGATAAGCCAATAGCTGCTGCAGTTGCGATAGCTGCTGCGTGAGCCCGCTGCGGGCCTGCTCAGCCTGCTGGATGCCGGACTCAACCTGCGACAGCTGCGAATTCAGGGTTGCGAGTTGCCCCTGCGACTCCTCCAGCGCTGCCTTCTGTTGGTCAATCTGCTGCTGAGCGGAATCGAGCTGCGCGTAGGCGTCCTTCTCCTTCTGAGCCAGCTGCGCTGCTCCGGATTCGTAATCGCGCTGACCCTGCACTAGCTGGGCACGGGAGCTCTTTAGCTTGGCAGCGGACGAATCCAGCGTGGCCTTCGATGAACCCAGGGTGGCCTTGGCATCCGCCAGCTGGGCATCGGCATCGTTCTTGGCATCCCAGTAGTCGCGCCAGCCATCATCGACCTTTGCCTGAGCATCGGCCTTTATGTTGGCCACCCTGTCAACCGATAGGTCTGGCTGGGCGTCCTCTATACGCTTCGAAACCTCGCCAACCAGCTGCTTGTACTCATCGCTTCCCGAGCGCAGCTCCCTTGCACCAGACACGGCAACGAAGGCGCTGGTGTATGGCAGGTCGTCGTTGAAGCTCTCCTGCGGAACCATCATGAAGTCGTCGATCGACCCATCTCCAAGCTGCGTGGTTCCGATGTTGGACGAGCACACGTAGTACGGAGTGCGAACGAACCCAACCACGGTGAACTCGGATTCTTTGAGCATCGACGAGGTCTGGGCGTTTCCAACCAGCTCCATGACGGTTACAGTGTCGCCTATATTCACCGGGGTGTCGGTCTTTGCGTCTGCAGACAGCAGGCATTCGTTTGGAGCAGTTGGCCACGACCCGGAGACGAGCACCAGGCGGTTCAGATAATTGGGATTGTCGGAATAGACATGCAACCCGTCATCGCATTCGCTCGATACCGCATCGGACACATTCATGCTGTGGATCCTGACCGCATATTGCGAACCGTCGAGCATGGCCATGGCGTCTGTTTCCATCTCGGGCTGCACGGCTTCCACCCCGTCTATGGAGGAGATGCGCGCAATGGAATCGTCATCCAGCCCCATGGTTCCAACAACCTGGAGGTCGCTCATGTAGGCTTCGTCGAAGTACTCGTCGGCCGCCATCTTCATATCGGGGGCCGTCATCTGCAAACCGGCATAGAAGCCCACGCCAAGGGCCGCGATCACCAGAATGGCGATGAACCTGCCCTTGGAATGCGCTATGGAGCGAATCACATCTTTTGCAAAAGCGCTCTTCAACTTGCCGCCTGTCTGCTTACCTTCTCGTACGGTTTTTTAGTTTGCCGTCAGCTCGGCCATGCCTCGATGCCAGCTCGATCATGCCTTGCCGCCAGCCTGCCTACCACTCCACGGTCTCGGCCGGAGCCGGGTTGGGGTTAATCTCCACCGATTGGGCCTTACCCTCTTTCACGCGAATCACCCTGTTGGCTATGGCCGTGAACGCCGAGTTGTGGGTGATGAGAATCACGGTGCTGCCAGTGCTGTTGCAGGTGTCCTGAAGCAGCTTGAGAATGGCTTTGCCGGTTTTGTAGTCCAGCGCTCCGGTTGGCTCGTCGCATAGGAGAAGCTTGGGGTTCTTTGCCAGAGCCCTGGCTATTGCCACGCGTTGCTGCTCTCCACCGGACAGCTGGGCCGGGAAGTTCCCCATCCTGTTTCCAAGCCCCACCTGCTCCAGAACCTGCGCAGCCGGCAACGGGTTCTCGCAAATCTGCGTTGCCAGCTCCACGTTCTCGAGAGCCGTTAGGTTTTGAACCAGGTTGTAGAACTGGAACACGAAGCCTATATCGTAGCGGCGGTAATAGGTGAGCTCCTTGCTGGTAAGCTTGCTTATCTCGCGCCCTTCGAGGAATATCGAGCCAGATGTGCAGGAGTCCATGCCACCGAGCATGTTGAGAAGCGTGGTCTTGCCAGAGCCGGATGGTCCGACGATCACCACCAGCTCGCCCTTCTCCACATCGAACGTCATGCCGTCGAGCGCGGCAACCTCAACCTCGCCCATCTGGTAGATCTTATGCACGTCCCGAAACTCAACGAAAGCCATGTTGCCTGTCCTTCGCATATATCACGCCGGTGCAACCCCCATACGCGCCATGCATGCCGGCGTATCTCGACAACTGTAAAGTTTCTTTAAATTCTAATTATACGCAAGGGAGAACTTCGAGCGCCCGCGAAAGACAAACGAAGCCCGCGCGGACACAGCTTGCGCGAGCGCAACCTCTGCGAGGCACCTCATGCAAGATCTGCAGAATTTCCGGACATCTTGGATTTTCCGATTTCCCAGAACGCTATGGCGCTTGCAGACGCAACGTTCAGGGAATCCACCCCATGCTCCATCGGGATCATCACCGTGTAGTCGCAGGCTTCTATGGTGGATTGGAACAACCCTGTTCCCTCGGTTCCCAGCACGACGGCAAGCTTCTCGCAATCGCGAAGACGCGAATCCTCCAAGCGAAGGGAGTCGTCGCGCAACGCCATCGCAACGGTGGAGAATCCCAGCTCGCGCAGCTTGGCAACGCCCTCGGGTGCCCATTCCCTCTGGGTTCCGATCCTGGTCCAAGGAACCTGGAACACGGCTCCCATGCTAACGCGAGAGCATCGCCTGTAAAACGGGTCGTGGCACGACGGGGTAACCAAAACGGCATCCATGCCAAGCGCCGCCGCAGACCTGAATATCGCGCCCATGTTGGCGTAGTTGGTGATGTCTTCCAGCACGGCTATTCGCTTTGCGCCTCGCACGACATCCTCCACGCTCCTAGGCTTCGGGCGCTTGAAGGCAGCAAGCGCTCCCCTGGTAACCTCGTAGCCCGTAAGCTCGTGGAACTGTCCATTCGTTGCTATGTAGATCGGTATGTTGGGGTCGATCGACTCCAGGCGCTCGACAATCGGCATCTCGTGGTTTAGCCAATGCTCCTCAACGAACAGCGATATGGGTTCGATGCCATTGTCCAGCGCGCGCTCGATAACCAGCCTGGACTCCCCGATGAACACCCCGTCTTCGAAGCCAGGACCAAGCCTCTCCCCGCGCTTGAGCTGTCCATCCGTCATGCCGGAATACAGACGAAGGTTGCCATCGTTTATGTCCTTCATCCGGATACGGGTCATTTGAGGGAGCTCCTATCGAGAGTGTGTCGGGATGTATTCGGCGTAAACCGAAAACGTGCTGGATGCAAGGCGCGTGCCAGCTGGCCCGGGCCGGG
>CADBOM010000093.1 GCA_902796325.1 uncultured Coriobacteriaceae bacterium | reverse complement strand
TCCCGTGCACTTGCTCCGCACAAACTGGGAAAAGTTACAGAGAACTCCGGATTTGGGGCGCTCGCTCCGCACAAACCGGGAAAAGTTACATCGCCCAGTATCTCCGGATGAGCCCATGGTTGCGCTCTCGGCCAAAACGCCCACTCATTCAGCTCGCTTCACCTGCCCAGCTCCTCACATCAGCTCCTCCAGTCGAGGAGCTTTGACAGCGCATCGAAATCAACAGCTTGATCGACCATCCCCGCGCGACTAAGCCCCACGAACTCCGCCGCTGCCCTTGCCTGACAGTTGATGCTCTTCTTTGGGTTGAACTCTATGTCGGTGAAAGCGTCGTAGGCCAGAAGGGCGCCGGCGAGCTCGCTGTTCTCCGCAAGCGCCGTGATGTACAGCCAGTCGTAGAAGGCACTTTTCGGCTCCAACGGGAACCTCCGTCCCTCGAACTCGAAGGCAACGAGACGCCCGCTCTCCTTCAGCCTTGGATCGCGCTTCGCCTCCCTGGGGGCAGCGTCGTAAAGATCAGTGAAGGGTCCGCCGTTCTCGAACACCTTTCCTCCCTGGAACACGCATTCAAGCGGGACCGCCCTGTCCAGCGATGGCACGTGTTTCGGCAGGTTGAATGCGCTGGCGGCCACTCCTTCCGGGCTTTCGGACTTGCTCGAGATTTCGAGCACCGCCAGCCCCGGGCGCTTGTTTAGGAAAGCCTCGTGCAGGGCGCGGATGTTCTTGCGCTTCTGAGATAGCGCGAATCCGCCGTTCCATTCGAAGTCGGCGGTTGCCTGCTTGCAGTACGGGCTAGTCGTTGATGAGATGAAAACCGGCCTGTTTGCCATTGGTGTCTCCTTTCGTTGTCTGGAACGGGTGGGCTGGCTGGACTGTGTGGTCGTGCAGGACGTGCTGGGTGGGTTTAACTGCCGGCCGCCAAACAACCGCCGGTCGTTTAACACGTCAGCCGTCAAGCATGCGGCCACTTTGCTCAGCCTAAAAAAGATGGGAGCTCACGATTTTAGCGTTCTCGCAGGGTCTTGCCAATAACGTGTTTGGAAACGAGGCCTTCAAATGCCCTTAGGCGGCCTGTTTGCGTTTGGATTGTGTTTTCGCTCGCGGACCGAAATGGGCCTGAAAGTGCGGTATCGCCACCGTGGGGAATCGGCACTTGCAAAACCGCCGGTCAAACGCGATGTTTTTAGGGCCGTTATTCCACCCGTGCCGATATGGCACTTATTTTTCAAGCCTCTGACCTCGGGTTTTATGGGTGGTCTTGCGCCCGTACGGGCGAACGGCATCTCAAAAACCGGCCTGAAACGGGCCGGGTGCAGTGAAAAGTATGCGTAAATTGCCATTATTCGGGCAACAGATAATCGTTTCAGGCCGGTTTTTATTGTGCGGTGTTTCTAGACGAGTGGTTCTAAGGGGCCATCCGTGGGGCCACCTGCAGGACCATCCGCGCATACAAAAGGGGAGCGAGATCTTTTCGATCTCGCTCCCCGTGGGTCTTGCTTTGCCTGTCAGTTGCCTTGCCAGCCGCCGGTGCTAGGTGCTTGCTGCATCGGCTCGTGGCAAGTGCGCCTTATCTGGTGTGCCTGCCAGCGTCGCTACGGCCGCCCCTGCGCTTGCGCTCGTATCCGCAAACTGCCAGGACCGCGCATCCAGCTACGAACATGGCCGTTGCGGCAATCATTCCGCCCCTGCCTTCGTCGCTGGTCTTTGCCAACGTGCTGGTATTGGTGGTGCCGTTGTCGCCCTGTCCGGTGGTGGTTCCGGGAGTGTTGGGCGTCACGGGCGTCTCAGGCGTCGGCAGCGTGTTGGTGAACTGCGCGTTCGACATCATCTCGTTGCTCAGCTTGCCGGTGTTTCCGGTGCTGGTGACGGTGTCGTTCAGGCTGCTGTAGTCGTCCTCGGCCACCGTGTAGCTCATTCCGTTGGGCAGTCCGTTTGCAAACACCGTTTGCCCGTCGGTGAGGTCGAACTCGGCAACGCCGCTCTTGAACTCCATGTCGCCGAACTTGCCGCTGATGTACTGGCCATCGGTGAGGGTTACCTTGAAGTGCCAGGCCTTGGTCTTGTCGGCATCGGTTCCGCCCTTAACATGCTTCGTTACCGAGAGGCCGGCGGTCTTCTGCTGAGTGTTGGTCACGTTGATGGCCCAAGCGCCGGCGGAGTTCTCGCCGGGCTGCTGGCTAAGCGTGAGCTCGCCAACCTTGGAGTCGTAGCCAATCACCGGGTCCTCCGACACGCTGTAGGTGCTGCCGTCAACTGCGAGGCCGGTCCAGGTGTAGGTCCAGTTGTTGGCGTCGGACAGCGTCACGGTTCCGGGCTGGGTGCCGTCCGCGGTGTCGCCGGTTGTGGTGCCATCCGTGGTGGTGCCGTCGACCGGTGTCGTCGCAGTGTCGCTGGCAGCCGCCATGGTCACGGTGCCGTCGGCTGCAACGGACTCAACCTGGGCACCATCCTTCAGCAGATGCACTGTCACGCTCTGAGGCCTAATGCCGGCTGCGTTCTGCGCGTCGTCCCAGGTCTTGGTAACCGTGAGGTCGCGGTTCTTCAGCAGCTGGTTGTAGAAGGTCGCGTTCTCGGGCGTGCTGCCGGTGTTGCCGCTGGCACCGCTCTCGGCCGAGCCGCCCGTGGCGCTCACGATGCTCGACGTCACGTCGTAGCGGGTAGCCAGCTTCTGCACAACAACCTTGATCAGATACTGGGCGGCGTCCGTGGTGTATCCAACGTTGTTGCCGGAGTTGTCCTTGGCCAGCCCAGTCTCGGTTATGAGGTAGTAGTGGGTGCCCTCGCCAAGGTACTTGATGGCGTCGAACATCACGTTGCCGTTCTCGTCGTTCTGGGCGGTGCTGTCGTAGTAGCCGTCCTTGCCCTGCTCGATCACGTTACCGTTCTCGTCAACGCCCTGAGCGTGGAAGTTGAACACGTAATCGTTGCCGGTGAGCAGCTTGCCATCCAGGAACTTGTATGCGTTGGGCGTGAACTCCGGCACCGTGTACGACGAGATGTACGCGCTCTCGTTGAGTACGCGCGGACCCGGGGTGGGGGTGTCTGACGCCTTGGTGGTCTTGCCGTCGATCGTGAGCTCGGCGGTGTTCTTCATGTTCTCGATGTTGGTGAGTAGCACGGTGCGGAACACCAGTTGGAAGTTCTGGTATTTCTTGGGATCGACGGTCACGGAAACCTTGTTGCCATCTTGGTCGACCTTGTACTCGCTTGGATCGACCGGGGTGTCGCTTACCGTGGTGCCATCGGCCGTGGTGGTGCGCAGGAACATCTGCATGCTGCCATACAGGTAGGGGGTTGCGGGGCCAAGCTCGTCGGTTACGGTAACCTCGTCCAGCTTTGCCAGCTCCTCTGCCGTGTAGTTGCTCAGCAGGTTAACGTCCAGCTTCCACACATATATTGGTGCTCCGGACGGGTCCTTCTCGGCGTACTGACCGCTCTTGCCAAACTCGGTTGGCACCGAGACGGTTCCGCCCTGGGTTGCTTCTGCGGTGTAACCGTCCGTGCCGCCTGCGTGCATTGCATTGCTCAGGGTCAGCGGAACGTCCTTCTGGCCGCCGGCGCTGATGTATGCGTCCTTGTCGAGGGTCACGTTGTAGTTAACCTCAACGGTGTTGCCCGCCGGCAGCGTGTCGTACTTCAGCTTGAAGCTGCTCTGACCGTTCTGGTCAAGAGCGAAGCTCGAGCCGTCTGCCTGGGTGAGCGTGACGCCCTCGGGCAACGACTGCGAGTCGTAGGTGGTCTCGTTCCCCTGAGCGTCGGTGACCTTCACGTTGAAGGACGTTACCGAGAGGTAGGGGGCCACTGCGGCATCGGCCGAAACAGCGTCCATGATCTCGAAGCCCTGGCGGTCAACCTCGCCAGATCCTGCGGTTGCGGTCCAGCTGGTGGTGGTTACCTGGCCGTCGGGATTGCCGTTGTTAACCTTGCTGGCCGTAACGGGCATGTTTGGCTCGAAGCTCTGGAAAGCCGTGCTGGTTAGCGACACCGATCCCATGTGCAGCATTGCCGCGTTGCTCATGTCGTATGTGTCGCCGGCCTTAGCGCCCGCTGCCGCGTACGCCTGCTTGTCCAGCACGGTGTCGTAGGTGAGCTTGTAGTCCTGTCCGCTTATGAGCACGGTTTTTATCTGCCGTGTTCTTAACCAGAGCCGTTATCCTCAGCCCGTCGACGTTCACGGTTAGGTTGTCGGCACTCCAGCCCTCTGCATATGGGTTGTCCTGGCTGCCGTCGTAGATCACGTTGCCGTCCAGCGTTACCTTCACGTTTTGGATGGAGGTGGCGTTGGCGGCCTTCTCGTCTGCGATGTCCACTGCGTCTTCCAGCGACAGATGATCCGAGGCCACGGCCGAAACCTTGGCGTCAACGCTCCAGCTTGCGGTTCCGTTGGCCTTGTCCACCGCGGTACTCTCCTTGTTCAGGGTGGTGGAGTCGAGGTAGAGCGTGCTCTCGCCCTTGGACACCTTGTCGCTGCCCGAGATCATTGCGTCGTTGCCGATAGAATCGGGCATCACCGAATAATGCGAGTCCATGACCATGAAGGTCTCGGGGTCCACGACGTGTCTGCCGTCAACCGTGGCTTTGACTGCTTCTTCGTAGAACGCATCCCAGTCGACGCTGAGGTCGTAGGTAATCACGGCATTCTGGCCAAAGTTCACATCGTCGCCGCTGAGCTTGACGTGGAGGTCCTTATCGGAATCCACCGAGGCGGTAACCGTGGTGCCATCCAAGGTGGTGGGGGCGTTGGTTACCGGGTCGCTCAGAACGCCGTCATACGTATAGATGGGGTTCTGCGTCTGCAGCGCGTCGAACCCGGTGTTCGATGCGTCGTAGTAAATCTTGAGATTGCTGTAGCTGGTGTGCTTCTTCAGCAGCGACTGCAGGGTGGAGATTACCTGGCTCTGCAGTGCCGTGGGCTCGGAGTCGCCCAGCTCGTACACATCGTTGATCTGCCACTGGAATCCATCTGCCAGCACGAAGTCGCTGGCATCCTTGCCCCTCTGGCCGTTGTATGCGCTAAGCGTCCAGCTAGTGGTTCCGGTGCCGTAATAGCGCAGGTTGTTGTTCTCGGGGTAGGACGGCAGCTTTATGGCAGAGCTGCTGAGCACCTTGGTGGGTTCCTTATCGATGGTCGGACCCTCCAGATACCTGGCCTCGGCGCCCGGGCCTGCATAGCAGTGCAGTCTTCCGGTTTGATCGTCGATCCTGTTGGTTACCCACGAGAAGTCCATGTCGGGCTCGGCGTCGTATGCCTCCTGGCTGGTTGGGTCTACGGCCAGCGTGCTGATGCCCATGGTCTTGATGGCGCTGCCGGCTGCCGCGGTCGCGGCGGGGGAGGTGGCGCTGGCGCTGGCTGCTGCCGTGGCTGCTGTCGTGCTGGCTGCTGCCGTGGCGCTGCCGGCGCCCTCTGCGGCGTCGAAGCTTGCAGCCTTGGCTCCGGAGGTGCTGCCGCCCGTGGTGTCGCTGCCAGTGGTGTCGTCAGTGCTGGTGCCGCTGGTGTCGCTGTTACCGTCTCCGCCTGTGCTGCCATATTGAATCATGCCCTCGGCGTTGTTGTGGATGTCGATGGCATGTCCGCCGTAGTAGACCGACTTCCTAAAGGTCACGTCGTTGCCGGCTGCATCCTGACCCACCACGGTGTCTGGATTCAGATCGGCCGCGTACTTGATCGTGAACACCGTGTTGGCCATGATGTTCGATCCGTCCGCCTTGGACAGGTCTACCACGAACAGCTTGAATCCATCTTCGCGGTTGTACTCCACCTTCCAGCCGTTCTGAGCCTGGCCGTCTGCGTAGACGGTCTGCTCTTCCTTCATGGTTGGGTCTTTCGCGGTAATGGTGATGGCGTTCGGGTCAATCTGCATGGAATTGCCCAGTGCATCGAGAGCGCTCTTCTTGGCATACGTGATCTTGGTGTCGCCCAGGGAAACGTCGTCGTAGCTCATCAGGAAGTCCGTGACCTCGATTGCTGGCACGGGCATGTACCCGAGCGTGGTGGTAATCGTGTAATCGCGGCAGTATCCGTCGGGGGACACGGCTCCCGATCCCGGCTCCTTTGCAATCGAAAGGGCAGCGTTAAAGCTGTGGCTCACCGTTGAGCTGGCCTTGTAGCTGGAGCTTGGATTCCAGGAGCTGAGGCTTGCCCCGTTGGTAAAGTCAATTCCAAACGAAGCCGTTGCGTCGGAGCTCGAGGCCTTGGCAAACGCCGCCTCGTCGAACTCCGTATCGTAGTACACGTTCAGCTGTGCGAAGTTCTGCAATCCCTCGATCTTGAGGTCGAAGCCGTCCTCCATATTGCCGGAGTATGCCAGCGTAACCTTCACGTTGTATCTGACCCCGTAGGAACTATAGGCCACGTACTCTTTGGTAACGCTGTGGTCGGCCGAGGCCAGGGCCGCGTCGATGTCCGACTGCTCTATGGCAATGCTGCCGTTGTCGATCTTAGCGCCGTTCACGCCGCTCAGGCTGCTGGTGCTGAACAGCGGGCCTCCACCGTTGATGTGCATGGAGGTGAGCTTGGTGTAGCTGCCGGGCTTGGCGGTGCTGGCGGCAGGCGAGCCGTCGGCGTTCTTGACGGCCGACTGGGTCATATCGTCATGGATGTTCAGCGTTCCGCTGTAGTACCCGTCCATGAGCTTGTAGTCGGGCGATTGGCTGCTTCCGTACCTGTCGTACCTGTTGAACTCAACGTCATGCCTCACGTTTGCGGTCATGGGCAGGGCGATGGTCCACTCCTCGGCAATCTTGCCGGTATCGTCCGCAGTTTGATCGGCGGCGGGGATGTCCTTCACAGATTTGAAAGCTCCCGGAGTGGTTGCGTGAACCTCCTGGCCCACGGTTTTCACGGGGTATACGCTCGCGCCATTACCAAAGTCGTTGCTGGTAACGTTGCCTGTCATGAAGTCGATTTCGGGCTGCATGGTAAAGTCGACCGAGGCGCTCTGCGATCCATAGCTCCTGCTGCCAACCTTGGTGAAGAAGTAGTAGTGGATTATTCCATTGCTGTCCTCGTAGGTGTACTGGGAACCGTCGTATCCCTCTACATAATTGCTGGAGCCGGAGTAGGGGAGCGCAGATTTGGTATTGCTGTCGTCCAGCGAGGCGCCAAACGACGAGGTGACACCGCTGTGCAGAATTGGCAGCTGATAATCGGATCCGCCGTTGGTGGACGCCACATACAGCGCATTTGGATAATACGTGTTGCCTTCGGAATCCGTATACGGACTGGTCATCAACGATTGATTGCCGGAGAGCTTGAACCTGAAGCTCGAGGTGCGCCAGGTTTCGTAGCCGCTGCCAACCCATCTCTTGGTTAGACCTCTGGCGTCTAGGTAAACGTCCCACCTGATTACATCGTCAGTAGCCCACTGGCCGTGTGCGCTAACCATCACCTGCGTTCCGGTGCCATCGCCATCGCTGGTGCTGGTGTTGCTTCCGTGCGCAGAGGTGTAGACCACCTGGTTGGTGATGCTTCCACCATTGTGTCCGGCCTCCGCCATCGATGCTCCAAGCTGCTCCTTGAAGCTGATGGTCATGTTCTGATAAGGCGCGTTGAACACGTACATCTTGAATGATGCAGGCTTGTTAACGTTGGTTCCGTCGCTGCCGCCTCTAGTCACCGGGGTTTCGGTGAGCGCGGAGCGGTCGGTTTCGGAGTAGGCCAGCTGGTAGCTCTCGGGGTCGATGATTATGAACACGTACTTTCCGTTTACAGGAGTGGAGCTCCTGTAGGTTGAGAGCGAGTTGTAGCTGTCCGGGAACATCTGCTGGATCTGATACTGCAAGATCATGTCGTTGTCGGTTGCGGGCTTGGAGTAGTACGACCAATCGACCGTTCCCATGTAAGTCCACGAGCTGATATCTCCAACGGTGAATTTGGTGAAGCTGTTTCCACCGGATAGCGAGGTGCGTCCATAGAAGGCCCATGGGCAGAAGTACCAGTAGCCGTTGGTGGAGTTGGATACCGCGGGCTTGTACTCGAACTCAAACAGGTTGCTGCCAATGCTGTTCTGGTTCACGTTGATGGTGTTCTCTCGTTCCGTCCATAGGTTGCCGAGAGCTCGGGTGCTGCTGTTGGAATGCGACAGCGACACGCTTGCCATTCCGTAGCCCTTGCCGGTGCCGCCGGTATCCCTGTAGTCCTCGCCGTCTATGGTGGCGGTTCCGGTGGTGGTGTAGGAGTTGCCGAACACGTTGTAGTTGTCGATCACGTTGGTCTGGTACTTAACCTCAACCTTGGCGATGTCGTTTGGCTGATCCCTGTAGTCGTAGGTACCGGCGTTGTATCCGCCGTACAGGATGTCGAAGCCGTTGATGAGCTTTTGCTTGTTACCACCGCTGTACGTGTATCCGTTGGCTGTCGTGGTGCTGTAATCGTCGAAGTTTATCTCGATCCAGCGCAGGTTGCCATCGAAGCTCACCTTGCTGGGGTCGTAGTAGTAGAACTTGGCCTCGCCCATCTGGATACAGCTGAGGTCTTTGGTGGTGCCATCGGTATAGGTAACCGTAACCGTGAACATCTTGTTGATGTTGCGGTCGTTGAACCTCCACCAAATGGCATGTCCGCTGGACATGTCCAGGTGAACCTTGGTGCTGGGGAGCTTCTTCTGGTCCTGGTTGTCGGTGAGGGTGACCGTCCAATTGATGGTGTTGTCGCTGTTGAAGGTGTTGGCCGTCACATCTAGGTCGTATGCGGGCTTCTTCTCGGGCTCCGGGGTGGGGGTGACCTTGAACTTCACCACTCCGCCAGGGTTGAACACAACATTCACGTTCTGGCCTGGTACCAGGCTGTCGGACACCGTTGCGGAGTACTGCAGTCCTCCGGTGATGTCGATCTTGTCAACCACGTTGGAGAACATGATGTCCAGCTCGTACTCGTCGGTCGTGCCCTTCTTGTTGTAGATGCCGCCAACAGCCTTAACCTCGCCGTACTGGAAGAACACATAGGGGGTGTCTGGGTTAACCAGCTTGCTCTTTCCATCGTCGGTCATTGCGGTTGGCACAAGCTCCTGGGGCAGGTCCATGTGGTAGACCACGATCTTGCCATCGGAATCGGTTTCCTGGACGCCCTTGTCTGTGCCGTCGTAGGGATTGATCTTGGACATCCTAAAGCTAACGTTCACAGATTGCCCAAGGTCGAGCGTTCCGCCGTTCGCGTACTTGCTGTCCTGGGTTTGCTCGGGATCGTTGGTGGAGATAACCTTTCCGTCGGTGTCAACCATCGTGACGTACATGCTGTCGTTCCCGACGATGTTGCTGAGCGGAATCCTGTTGATGCTCTCGTCAGAATCGCTCGTTGGGTCGGCCAGCGTGTAGATGGTGGCGCCGCTTTGCGTTGCGCTTGCGGTGGTCGAAGCTGCAGGATCGGTGGCGCCGGTGCCGGTGGTGGCAGCGGACTCGGATTCGGTCGCGGAGCCCGCTTCTCCGGTGGTCGTGCCCTGCTCGGTGCCGGCGGTTGTTCCAGCTGCCGAGCCCTGCTCGCCAGCGTTGGCCTCCTCGCCAAAGATGCTCGCGTAATCCTGCTCAGTGGCTGCTGCGCTTGCATCCTGCTCTTCCGCGAGGGCCGTTATGGCACCTTGCGGTATGCAGATTCCAAGAGCTAGCACCGCAGAGAAGAATACAGAGCTTGCCTTCCGCAGACGCTTGTTTCCGTCACTTCTTTTCTTCATTCGAGAACACCCCCATGCACTCGTCCGTCCGCTTCGGCACCTCGCCGCTCCTCTGCTGGCATCTTGCCAACCTTTCAGGCAGCTCCAGTATCCTGGTAAACCCACATTCTTCGGATATGCTGTATATGCTATTGCGGCTCTTTGGCCCCGCTTTTTTGCAGCATTTTCCGTTTTTTTGTAAATATCCCCTTAGGCTGGGCTTAACGGACTAATTTCCCTTACTTGTATGTCTGTCGATCTGGTTTTATTTGCTTGACGTCTTGTCTCGTGTCACGTTTTGCTTTTATCCATGCTGTTGAAATGTCATGAACTGTCACGCTTGTGGCACGAACCTAATTTTCCAAATTAATATTACTTATGTAGAATTTTATATTCACTTAAAGTAGGTTTATTGTGCAATGTCCATAAAATCTCCTAATTATTTAGGAAATTAATTAACAGCTGCAAAACTTGTCTTAATTTGAAGAACAACGACTGTGTTTTTGTCGAGCAATTCCAAATGTAATGGGATAAATGCTGATTTTGATGCACGTCGAGTTTGACGAGTAGTGCGGCATTGGGCGGCGGTGATGCCGGGTCCACGTGACGTGGGTTCGCGTAATGGCGAGACCGCGCGGTTGCCGGGCAGTGGTTGCTGGGCGGCGGTTGCTGGGCAGCGGCTGCCGAGCACGCGTGGAACTTCTGCTCCGAAGCTCGAAAATATCGCGGTTTCGGAGTTTTTCGTTACGTCTTCAAAACACTTCTAGAATTTCCGCTAGCCGCGATTTTCACTCGAATTTCTCATCTTGAACGCGCTTCAATTTGGATTCGCTTTGCAATAACGGCACATTTGAATGACAAACATCTGACCAACGTTTTACGGCACGCGTACACAATGTTTGCGGTTCGATTGCCTGTGGGTAGAAGTGCGCCCACGGAGCACACTAATAAGAAAAGGAGCACGAAAATGCCCGAGAACGAAGACGCAACGTACGAAGCCTCCGCAAACGAATCCACGGCTAACGAAGCCCCAACGATCACATTGGACTCGCTCATGAGCAGATCTTCAGCTGGTGCTTCGAGCACGACCTCGCTAGTTCCGGCAAGCACGACCGAGGAGCTGGTTACAAAGCAGCTCTCAGCACTCTCCGAGGAGGATCGCGCCAAGGTAAACGAGATTGCCAGCCAGATCAACTTCGCGCAAACGGGAATCGAGCAAACCTACGGCGCCGATGCCCAGCGCAGCATGGCAGACTTCTCCGATACCGTGCTTGAGAAGGTTCGCAGCAAAGACTCCGGCAACGCGGGCGAGCTTCTGCGCGAGCTCGTGACCACGATAGACGACAGCTCGCTCTCCGGCTTGAAGAAAGTGCCGATCATCGGGACCATCGCCGTAAAGATCGACCAGATCCGCCGCGAGTACCAGAAGGTGGAGCCGCAGGTTGACGAGATCGTGGGCAAGCTCGACCGCTTTGAGAAGCACCTCGACGACCTCGACCGCATAAGTGTGGTGGCCCTACAGGCATGCCCGCAGATCAAGATCCTGCAGAACGTGAACGACCAGCTGATATCCACCATCAAGGACACAATCGAGGTTCAGAAGCAGAGGCGTGCCCAGCGCGAGGAAGCCCAGGTGAAGATGCGCCAGATGGAGGCCGACCTCAAGACCGCTCTCATCGAGCAGGCTCAGAGCATGTAGGGCAGCCCAGCGCGTTAGCCCAACTTAGCGACCCAGCGTAGCGGCCCGGTAGCACAACCGAGCGCAGGAAACTTGTAGATAACGGAAACTCAAATGGAGCGGCCATGGTTGAATCCAAGGCCGCTCCCTTTCTTTGGGTTTTTCGGCTTCGTTAAATGTGCTAGATGCTTCAGATCGCCAATTCACAGTTGTCCGAACTCGGACTAAGATTTAGGCAAGATTTTGTGAGCTGATTTCCATACAACGGATTGCCGTGCAGCGTGATGTCGGCAAAAGCAACCCGTAAGCGAGAGGATGACCCAATGAAGTTCGCAGACCATGTGTTCAAGAGCGATTACATGTTCGAAGGCAGCAGCGACAGCTACTTCGATGGAGCGGTGGCGGTTAGAGGCAACAAGATCGTTGCCCTTGGAAGCTACGAGGACGTAGAGGGCTTCATCGGACCCGACACCCAGGTGCACGATTGCACTGGCAAGCTCGTGATGCCCGGTTTCATAGACCCCCACACCCATCTGGGCGATGCCGCTCAGGTTGCAAGCCCCTACACGGTGAACTTGTTCGGGACCAAATCCGCCGAAGAATGCCTTGAGCGCCTGAAGGCCTTCCGTGAGGCTAATCCGGACGAGAAGCGCATCTACGGCTTTGGCTGGCTGCGCGAAGATTGGGGAGAGGGAGCCCAGATGCCCACGAGGCAGATGCTCGATGCCGTTGTGGACGATGTCCCCGTGTACTTCCAGGCATCGGCCGCGCATTTCATGTGGGCAAACAGCAAGGCTCTGGAAGAGAGCGGCATCACGCGTGACACCACATTCCCGTATGGCTACGCCTGCAAGGACGAGAACGGCGACCTCACCGGCATCGTCATGGAAATCGACGCCATCTCGCGAATGGTGTGCAACGCGCATGCTCTCCCAATTGACAAGCGCAAGGAGGTTACGATTCCGTTCCTCCATATCTTGAGCAGCCTTGGCTTAACGTCGATCAGCGTAATCGCGGGCGAGACCGAGCCCGTTAGCGACTACGTGGATTACGAGGCCTACCAGGAGCTTGACGAGGAGCTGGACGGTGGCCTACCGGTTCGCATGAACCTCATCCCAAGCATGGGATTTTCGGGCGACCTCAGCAAGGCCGTGGAGCTTCGCAACAAGTACAACAACGATAAGGTGTTCATCACCTCGGTGAAGCAGTTCGTTGATGGTATTCCAAACATCCATACCGCGTACATGTACGAGCCCTACCGCAACACCCTCGAGAGCGATCCAGTGCAGGATGGCAGCTGGCGCGGCGGTAGCTTCAACACGCAGGAGGTTTACAACGAGGTGGTAACCAAGGCCAACAGCCTGGGATTCGGAGTGCGCATGCACACGATAGGGGATGCCGCCACAACCATGGCCGTGGATGCCTACGAGGCCTCCTTCGAGAAGAACGGCCTTGGCCCGTACCGCAACACCATCGAGCACATGTACTACGCGAAGGACGAGGATATCGAGCGCATGTCCAAGCTCGACATCGTTTGCTCCGCTCAGCCGAGCCACCTCAACATCTTCGACCCGATTATCGACGAGTTCTTCGGTCCAGAGCGCCGCAACCATATGGACATGCACCGCAAGATCATCGACTCCGGCGTGACCCTGGCCTTTGGCACGGACTTCCCGTGCACAGGCCTCAGCCCGTTCGAGACCATCTACTACGCGGTTACGCGCTGCAACTTCGACGGCAAGCCCATGAGCACCTGCCCCGAGCAGGCAATCACCGTTGGCGAGGCCCTGAAGGCCTATACCAGCGGATCCGCGCAGGCCATGAACAGGGCGGATCGCATTGGAACGCTGGCTCCGGGCAAGTTCGCCGACATCATCGTGCTGGATGGCCCGATGTTCGGCGAGGATCCGAAGAAGATCCTGGAGCGCAAGGTGGAGCTCACGATGTGCGACGGACGTGTGGTTTACACGGCTTAAGAGCAGGCTGCGCTGCATAGCTTCGGTTGCGCGGCATGGTGCAGGACGGAAGGCGCAGCGCCGGTTGCGTTGCGGCTTAGCTCTGGCTGCCCGTTAACTACCATCCCGTTAGCTAGAAATCAGATTGTCGGCAATAGGCAACCTGTTCTTCCGCAAAATAGGAATCAGACATAGATTTTTTAAAGCTGCACGGCTCGTTGGCACACGGGCAGCAGTTGGGTTGCATCGCCCGATGGCATCCGGTCGATGCTCTCCCTATCCAGGGTAGGTTGGCGTACCAAGGTCTTTAGGCACGAGGCCTTGGTGCGCCAACTGCATATTTACGGGCGTTG
>CADBOM010000092.1 GCA_902796325.1 uncultured Coriobacteriaceae bacterium | reverse complement strand
CTGTACAGATCCGGATTCTCCTTAAACGTCATGACCTGCTACCTCCATTCTCCTTTTCCTTTATTCCCTGTTGTGATCTCTTTCCCTTGGAACGATTTCTTTTCCCTCAGACATTCTTTATGTATCGCGTGCAGCAAGAAGCCACATGGCGTTATTCGAACATCTTCGCAGCCGCTCAAAAGCTCTATTAACCTCTGCTCTCGCGTGACAGCTTTCTCTTCATCACGAACACCAGCACTATTGCAGCGGCAAGGCCAATGCACGCGAGGATGGTCAGCGGCACAGTGGCAGAAGCATATGAACCGGTAGCGTTAACGAAGTAGCCAACAAAAGCGTTACCAAACACTGCGCACAGATTCACTCCGACGTTTACGATTCCAAGAACCGTACCTGTAGATGCAGGGGTCTTTGCAGTTAAAGGCGCCATCGTAAACACCGCTGCTGGCACCAGCTGCTGAGCTATGCCCGAGTAAATGCAAACAGCAAGCGCGGTGGATGAGTTGGCATTGAACTGAATCGCGTAGTCAACAACTACCAAAGCCATGGCTATCGCAATGTAGGTGGCAAATCTTTTTGGACCTATCTTTGTCAAAATTATGCCAACGCAAATGCCCACGACGATGTTCACGAGGGATGCCACACTAGACATGGTGTTAGCAGCTGCGGCGTCCATGCCAACTTCCATCGAGAGATACGTTGGATAGTAAGTGGAGAATGCCGACTGTCCGAATCCGAACCCCAGCATAACGACGAGAAGGAGCCATGCGCCAACAGATTTGAGTCCGTCCGAAACAGCGCTCCCCTTTTCGGTTGAAGGTCCATCATCGACAGATGCGGGCTCATTTGCCGCAGCTTCATTCTTGGGCTCTACTTCGTTGAACTTGGGAAGATTGCGCTCGTTGCCAACTGCCATATAGAGCACGAGAGTAGCAGCCAGGAAAATTGCGGCAACAATGTAGTTGCCCTGCCAACCTAGTGCAGGCGTAATCCCATTTGCCATATTGAGAATCAGCGTCATTCCTATAGCTACATAAAGGCACTCGATTGCCATGGGGAGCCCGCGTTTTTCGGGCGGGAACCAAAGTGAGATCAAAGCCGGGGCAAAAACTCCCACCAGTCCGTAAGCAATGCCTTGGAGCGCACGGCCAACCAGCATCACGGCCAATCCCGGTGCCAGCCAGCAGAACAGATTTCCCACTATTGCCAGGCACATAACAATTAGCGTGGTTTTCCTTGCGCCAATCTTGTCCAAGATCATCCCGCTCGGCAGAGCCAAGATGGTCGCAACAACCGCCACGATTGTCATCATCCAACTTGCATCTGCAACCGAAAGTCCCCACGACTCTATTGCGAACACCATTGTCGCGGGAACAGTGAACATGCTGATCGAACAGGCAACGCACATGAGGATGACGCTTATGGCCACCACCCAAGACCTTCCCAGATTCACCTTTTCAACATTCTCAACCATATTTGCTCCCATTGATTCCTCTGTATTCCCCAGTCTTCCAAACGTGCCGAGTCACAATTAATTTTTATTGTGTTCAATGTTTTACAAGCTGATAATGGAATAAATGCATAAAATTTGAACGTATATTTGTGCGTTAAACCTAATTATTCTGACTTTCGAATATAAATGCTGGATTCATAGGTGGCGAGAATATGGCAACTCTTGCAATGATTGCATATGGATTGGAATCGTTTAATCCAACCCTTCATGTTTTGAAGCGTGACAAACACGACCTTGCTAGCGCTCGATTAATTAGCAGCGTAGGAAACCATGAGAACCTGCTCGGAATTCCTTCGAGCAAAGGCCAATCTCAAAAAAATCTGTACGTTACAAGCAGCAGTGATGACTTAGCAGCCTCCGAAGAATACATATTGGTCTCATTGCAAGATCCCAAAATCGAAGGTATTTCGTAAATATACATAGATGGATCTAGATATGCAGCTGAGGATGTTGCGGCGGCAGCCCAAGATATTATCGAAAACTACGAGCTTAACTTTTACCGCAAGTTGGCAAGTTCGGCTCTCTTCGATCGCGACCTCGACAAGCTTCTGGAAATCGCACTCCCGTTTTTCAATAACCCCATGTATATTGCCGACTCCGCATTTGTCTGCTTGGCACGAACCAAGAACTACAGCGTGAAGAACATGACCGTTCAATGGGATGAGATTTCAAACAGAGGGGTTCTCAAAGTTGCAGTGAAGCCGTCAACCATATCGCAGCTAGATAAGCTTAAAAAGGCTAGCTTTTCATATTCCGACGATCGAGCAGAGCGAAATATAGCCGCACATATTGAGCGTGACGGCAAACGTGTGGCCAACCTATGCATCATAGAAAGCGACAATAAATGCTACGATTTTCATCTTGATCTAGCAGATTACCTGTGCAAATGTATCGAATCGGTCATAGAAACCAAATATTATCTGGAAAGCTCCTCAAGCATAGTCTACGAAGAGTGGCTTATGCTGCTTTGCATGGGAAAGCCGGTTCGCAATGGAGTTATAGTTCCACATCTAAATGAGCTCGGATGGAATGATGTCGGATATTTCCGTATTGCCATAGTGGATTTCATAAATAAGCTCGACTCCGAAAGCACGCTTTCTTACAGGCGCAGGGAGCTCGATGACATTTTCGAAGATTCGGCAAGCTTCATGCTAAACGGATTCATGGTTTTCGTCTCCCATTTCGACTCCAGAGAGCAAGCCAAGCAGGCGATTGACGTACGAATCATAAGGTACGTCGAGGAAAACGACTTGCTACTATCTCAATCATCCTATTTCAGTGATATTCGCAAAGCTGCTGATTACTATGAGCAGGCTCGCAGAATCATGAAATTCGCAAATACGAACACTCAGCATATTCGCTATGAGGAATGCATGGTGGATGACCATATCGAATCAGTTGCGTCCACTGGAAATATCGACTGCAATGTGCTGCCAGAAATAAAGGAGCTCATGCTAGATGACGAGCGCAAGAAAACAGACCTGCTGGAGACTTTAGATTCTTATATGGACAACAACCAAAGCCTGGCAAAGTGCGCAAACGAGCTTTTCATACACAGGAATACGCTCCTATACAGGTTGAACAAAATCCAATCTCAATATGGGATTGATTTGGACGATCCATCTATGACGGCTGCCATAATACTTTCGTGCAAGGTATGTCTTAAAATGCTCGACAATAAGATTGGGGCGGATCGGCAAGACTCCGAATAGCCCATAAGGTCTCTGTATTGCATTGACCATAACATTACTCATTCAACGTCAAGCGCCCATCGGAAATGGAGAGTGCAAGTCCATGCCAATCATAAAGCTCGATTCCAATGAAGTCACGTATCTTTCCGAGCGCGATTGGCGCCTCTCTCACCTTATGCAGCGCATTGGAGACCTAGGGTACGAGCCCTACGATACCGCATTCCACAGCCTCGCCCACTCGATAGTGGAGCAGATGCTTTCGATGAAGGTCGGCCGCACAATCGAGGGCAGGCTCATCGATTGTTGCGGAGGCCAGCTAATTCCCGAGCGCATTCTGGAGCTGCCCGTGGAGCAGATCAAGGGCTGTGGGATGTCGCTCCGGAAAGCCCAGAATATCCAAGCACTCGCAAGCTATGCGATGGAGAACGACCTCGAAGGGCTGAGAGCGCTGCCAGACAACGAGATACAGAAGGAGCTGCAGCAGCTGCCCGGCATTGGCAAGTGGACCTGCGACATGTTCCTTTTGTTCTACCTCGGGCGCCCAGACGTACTGCCAATCGAGGATGGAGCGCTCCGCCAATCGTTCGAATGGCTGTACGGTGCCTCAATCACCAGCCCCGATGTGCGCGAGGTGGTGTGCTCGCTATGGCAGCCGTATTCCTCAACCGCCGTGCGCTACCTGTACCGCGCTCTCAACATGGGTTTGATAAAAGAAATGCCAGATGCTCGGGAACTTTGGAGCTAGTCCGAACCTCTGCATTTCGCAAGCTTAAACGCCGATAACAGTAGAGAGCACCATATACTTACAAGTATGGCAACTCTAGAAAACGCAATAACGCAGATGGCCGTGCTATTCATCATCACGATAGCGGGCTACGTAGCAACCAAACTGAACATTCTTGACGAGACTGCTGAGAAAAAACTCACCAGCCTCGTCTTCTACATTACCTTGCCGTCGCTGATGATTGGCAGCGTATCGAAGATGGAAGGGAACATCACCCTCACGTCGATACTAATCGCATTTGCACTAGGCGCTCTGATGTTCTTCCTACTGCTGGGATGCGGCTGGCTTCTTGCACGTATATGCCGGGTTCCTGAGGACGAGCGCCCGCCATACGTGTTCATGGCCATCCTCACCAACGTGAATTTCATCGGACTCCCGGTAATCACCTCGATATTCGGCACCGATTCAGTGCTCTACACCAGCGTTCTCATAATGATGATGATGCTGCTATCAAACTCCGTCGGCTTCCCAATGCTCATGAAACCCGAGGAGCGTCACAGCGCGAAGAACGTGGTGAAGGCATCGTTGAATCCCCCGACAATTGGATCGATCATCGCGCTCGTATTGTTCTTCTCCGGGTTGAAGCTTCCGGAATTCGCCACGACAACGCTCACGATGCTGGGCAACGTTACCGCCCCGGTAGCCATGATCACGGTTGGCATCACGCTTGCCCAGGCGCCGCTCAAGAACATTTTCACGATCCCACGACTGTACCCGTACATCTTGGTTCGCATGGTGGCGATGCCCATCGCCGCGTACTTCGTGCTCAGCATGTTCATAAGCGACCCGCTGCTGCTGGGATCGTTCACAGTACTCGCGGCTATGCCGATTGGCGCCATGGCCCCGGCGTTCGTGTCGATGTATGGGTGGGATCCCAAACCCGTGGCTGCGGGGACGATGCTCACGACGTTGGCTTCGTTTCTCGTGATCCCGCTCATAATGTGGGTGATAACGACGTTTTAGGTAGGACGCTACTTAACGCCGCGCTTGCTCTTTCCAAGTGCGATCTGAACGTTGCCGCGCACAACATCGCAGGAATGCTTGAACAGGGCCAGCTCTTCATCTGTGATGTTATCCACAACGATCTGCTCCACGCCATTGGCGCCGATCACGCACGGCACGCCAACCTGCACGCCGCTCTCGCCATATTGGCCGTCTAGCAGCACCGACGCAGGCAGGACCTTCTTCTCGTCGCGCAGGATGCACTCCACCATCTCAGCCGCGGCGCGTCCAATGCCAAACTCAGTGCACAGCTTGCCGGCAACCACGATCCATCCGCCTTGACGCACCTGCTCCAGCACGTCCTCGCGCGAAAGCCCGAAGGAGTCGAACGACCTGCCTCCCACACGGATGAGGCTGTATGGAATCACGGACGATTCGCCATGCTCGCCCATCACGTAGCCCTGCACCGAGGTGCGCGATTCTCCCGTCATCTCGCTGATCACGCGACGGAGGCGCGCGGTGTCGAGCGAAGTTCCGGTTCCCATCACGCGGTTTGCAGGTAGGTGCAGTCCGCGACGCAGATAGTCGGCGATAACGTCGCACGGATTGGTGATGCTCACCAGGATGCCCGGAATCTTATATGGAGCAAGGGAATCCAGCAGCTCGTCGCACATGACGATGGAGTCGTCCAGCATGTCGACGCGGTCCTGACCAGGCTTTCGTGCCATTCCGATCGCGCAAACCACAACCTGCGAATCCTCCACGTCGGAGTAATCTCCGCCGCGAACCTTGACCGCATGGTTCATGTAGCTCATTGCGTCGGAAGCATCGAGCGCCTGCCCGTCGGCCTTGCCCTCAACCTTGTCGACCAGCACGATCTCGTCGGCAACACCCTCGTAGGCCAGTGCCAGGGCCACATGCGACCCAACATGTCCAGAACCCAAAATGGTTACCTTGCGCTTTTCCATGACGCTCTCCTCTCGATCGTGCTCCCGTACAGTTTTGAACGATGCTCTTTCGCTCTTTGCATGCGTTCAAATATTTATGTTGCCATTTTCGATATTAGTTCTAACGCTGAAAGGCATCGGGCCATTCCACCAAACGGCAAGCATGAATTTTGGGAAGAGCAGAATCATCGCAATGTAGTGAGATTGAATGAGAGATTTGCAATGAGCGACGATGCGGACAGCAAAAACCGGGCCGCGTGAAATACCCGCAACCCGGTTTCGCTTGCATGGCTTGTAAGTTCTTTGGAAGTACGCACTCCAGCGTGCTGCCCAAACTCTCAGTTAGAACGCCGTGACGTACATACTGTATAGCGACCTCCAACTCCTAATCCAAAATCCAACCCTGGGACGGACCTTCCAGAATGTCCCATCCGCCAGCCTGGAAGAACTTCTTGTTGAGCTCGTAATTGGTGCCGCGTCCTCCGTTCTGGGT